>CAZKAI010000100.1:0-14412 GCA_964550565.1 uncultured Pirellulales bacterium | reverse complement strand
CATACTCACGTACCGCATCAAACATGGCGATAATGTTCTCCGGAGGTACTTCCGGCAGAATATTGTGAATAGGATTAAAAACAAAACCGCCCCCCGGAGCAAATATCTCCAGCCGCTTTTTTACATGGTCTTTGACCTGCTGCGGCGTTGCGTTGTTCAAGATTGTCCTTGTGTCACACCCCCCTCCCCAAAAGGTAATCACGTTGCCGTATTCCTGCTTAAGTTGCAATGGGTCCATCTGGGCACAATTTGTCTGAACCGGATTGATAATATCATAACCTGCTTCGATCAAATCAGGCAAGAGTGCATAAATGGAACCGCAACTATGCAGGAATGTTTTCATTTGACTGTTTTTTTTGACAAAATCACAAAGCTGCCTGTGGCGTGGTTTGAATAATTTTTTATATATTTCGGGTGACATAAAAGGACCGCTATCCATTCCCAGATCGTCACCAAATCGCAGGATATCAACCACATCGCCGATGGCCTGGCATACCTTATCAAGGCTTGCCAGGTGGATTTCCATTAAAGCATCCAGCAAAGACTCAACATTTACAGGATCCGTATAGATATCCATCAAAAAGTTATCCATTCGTCGCAGAAACGCACCCCACTCGAAAAGATTACAGCCGCATACCACCATCAAGGCGCGATCCGACTGCTGCCGCAATAAAATAGTTTTTTCACGCAAACGATCCCAGAAACCGGGCTGGTTTACTTTATCCCAGGGACTGTGGACCAGAGCAGCCCATAAGACCTTGCTCATCTGCAAAGGCAAATCAGAATAATTTTCAGGGTAACCATCCAAATAGGGGAAGCAGGTTTGATCAAAAAAGGCTGCATTGGCAGGCATTTTAGCAATAGGTGTTCCGTCCGGAGCAAATGCAATCCAGGATCCATCTGTTTGCTGGTATGGTTTGAACCACACTGGATACTGGGCACAACTTCCATCAAATAAAGTGACATCATACCAGTCCGTATCGGCCGTAGTGAAAGCCCGGCCGATATCGATCACATCAACTCCGAAACGGTCCAGTATCCGGGGCTCTGGTTCGGCCAGCTGCTGGACTACATCATAAACGCGCGTATGCCCCGAGGATATCCCAAGTGCTTTCTTCAGATTAGCATAGGCGACTGCGGATATTCCAGAACTCGGTGTAGAACCCAGGTCAATCGCAATTCTGTCTGCCGACCGATGATTGATAGCAGCGATAATTCGTTCTCTGGGTGTCATTATGATTCCTTATTCTGGTTATAACCTGCTTGGAACAGTTGAATTTCCCAAATCGTCGGCCCCCCCTCTGACTCAAGAATATTCAGTCTGAATACCTGAGCTTGAACCGGATCGAACGTGATCTTCTTTTCGGCGCCGAGAACAGTACCTGCATATGCCGTTTTCCATTCAGCACCTGCCTGATACTGCAGTTCAAAACGTTTGATTCGATTCCACTCACGCTCATCAATCATTGCACTGCTGACCGTCTTGGTGCTTCCAAGATCAATCTGAATCCAGGCACTGAAAATATTTTCATCTGTCGCCCATCGTGTCTCCGGATCGTCATCAAGTACTTTATCCGGGGCGTACGATCTGTCTTTCCTGAACACATTCGAGGCCTGAGCTTTCTTTCCAAATGCAACAGAATTGCTGGGAGGCATCATTGACAGCGGCTGTATTGCAAAAGCCTGCCCGTCCACAGTCAATTCAATCACGGTCGCAATGGGATCCCGGCTTTCGCGTGGAACGTCCAGTTCGATGTACTCACGGGTCTGGGTAAATGTCAAATTTCCGCCGGTACGAACAACCGCTTTTGTCACCTTGTCAGGTAATGCAGGGATCTTCAGACCCTCTTTTTCCGGCCAATTCATCACGAATAAAAATATTTTGTTCTCTTTGCACGTGGCAGCTCCCCATTTGCCCGGCTTGAATGGACCGCCGCGAGTTCCATATATTGCATCAGAATAGGTTTTTACCCATAGCCCCATTTCTCTGAGACGCTCTATCTGACGTGGTTCGATTCGTCCGTCCGGCATGGGACCGACGTTGAAAAGCAGGTTTCCATCACCACCAATGGTATGAAGAAGAGTTTGAATGCATTCTTTTTTGGATTTCATTGCATCATCAGGCTTCCATGCCCATTGCCTGCAGATAGTCATGCAGGTTTCCCAGGGACGTTCGCGGTTGAATCCGCCAATATGCTGCTCGGGCGTATTGTAATCGCCTGGAGCTCCGGTTCGATTGTTGATAACGATATTGGGCTGAATCGAACGAACAAAATCAATTACACCCTGTCCACGGACCGCATCAAATTTCTGGGGCACATCAAACCAGAGAGTCAGCAATGGACCATACTCAACAAGCAATTCTTTGACCTGAGCTTTAAGGTAGTCGGTATATCGATCCAGATCGTGTGTTTCGCGCTGAACCTCTCCGCCCGGACTGGTCAGAGGAAAGTCGGGGTGATGCCAGTCGCATGTTGAATAATAGGTGCCAAACTCGATACCCTGCCTTTTACACGCCATGGCCAGCTCTTTGACGACATCACGTTTCAATGGCGAATTCATGATATTGAAATCCGTCTGTTTTGTGTCCCACAGGCAGAAACCATCATGATGCTTGGTTGTCAGTACAATATACTTCACCCCTGCATCCTTGGCCGCCGACACCCACTCATCTGCATTGAATTGAGTCGGATTAAACTGCTTATAAAGCTGGTCATACTCCTCAATCGGCACCTGTTTGCCGCGAGCCCAGCCTATTTCCTGGCCTGTCAGACTGACCGGCCCCCAGTGAATAAACATGCCAAAACGAAGATCCTGCCAATGCTTCAAAGCCACAGGGTCCACCTGGCTTGCTGTCAGCCCGATTCCGGAGGCAGCGAAAAAGATAAACAGTGCGAGACAATAATACACAAAGAAAGGCTTGTGATTACTCATTTTTATTTCTCCTGACTTATTTTCTATTTGATTAAGTGAAAGAACCTCAGTGTTGATTCATTGGCAAAGACTACATATAAAAAGATCATCACAGCAAACAGCAGAGCCGCCAGTAATTTATAGTTACCTGGCCCGCTCCAGCCCTGGAAATGAAGCGATTCGATGGGATTCTTCCAAACCAATTTAATGCTTTGTGCAGTATGTTCATGGGGATAAATCAGGGACAGAATCACCATATTAATCATACATAAAACCAGTAAATAAAAGGCCGAATACATAAATGGAATTTTCCAGCCGGTATATTCCCTGTTGATATCCAGCAGAAACACCATCAGCCCCATAAGTGATCCTGAAACCAGTGTAGACAGGGCTGCCCGGCTGGATGCTTTTTTCCAGAATACACCTAAAGCGAATACGGTCGTAATCGGCGGGGCCAGATAACAAATCACTGCATTAGCACCCTGG
This sequence comes from uncultured Pirellulales bacterium, assembly GCA_964550565.1. GTDB lineage: Bacteria > Planctomycetota > Phycisphaerae > Sedimentisphaerales > Anaerohalosphaeraceae > Anaeroglomus. Next base: position 11,013 of record CAZKAI010000100.1, on the reverse strand, counting down.
TACAGTGTTGGAAATTTCTCGACATATCGCGTACATACTACAGCAACAGCCATGGCTATGGCAGTAGCAAGCTGTCCGATAAATATCAGTCTGCGGTCCGGCGTCTGAGGTTTCCATCGTTTATAGAGGTCGTAGCTGAACAGGGTTGCGATGGAATTTAATGCTCCGGAAACCGTACTCATCAGGGCTGCCAGCAGCGCTGCGGCCATCAAACCCGTCCACCCGGGCGGCAGCAGATTCATGATGGCACTGGCGTAACATTCTTTTGTATCGGACAACGGCTCAAAAACACCTTGTCTGGTTAATGCCAGATAGACTGTCCCCGGCAGAAAAAAAATAAAAACCGGCAATACCTTCAGGAATCCGGCAAATAACGGACCCACTCGTGCATGATTTTCGTCTTTGGCACCCAGGACCCGCTGGACAATGGTTTGATCTGCACACCAATACCACAATCCGATGACTGGATACCCCAGGAGCACAGACAGCCAGGGAAGATTCGCTGCATCATCCGGACCGCGAAGTACGGTCAATTTGACCGGATCCACATTGGCCACAAGACCTTCCCATCCTCCGACTTTGTGCAATGCCACCAGAGTGATGACAATGGAGCCGGCAAGGAGAATGACCGTTTGCAGTGCACTGGTGAGCACGACTGCAAGCAGACCTCCAATAATGGTATAAAGGCCGGTTAATAATGCTATGGCGACAATACTAATCCAGATATTAATCCCGAAGATACTCTTGATCACCACTGCCCCTGTATACAGGCTGAAACAGATATGGATGAATATTGCTGAGATAATTGACAGAAATGCCAGCCATTTTCGACAATGTTCACAGTACCGCTGCTCCAAAAAATCCGGCAAGGTTGTTACCCTGGAACGCAGATAAAACGGCGCAAAAAACAATGCAAGCACAATCAATAAAAAAGGAGCCATCCATTCAAAGTTGCCATGTGCCAGACCATTAACATAGCCTTCTTCGGCAAATCCAACCATATGAATGGTCGAGATATTCGTGGAAAACAGAGCTAAACCAATCAGCGGCCATGTCAGTGAACCTCCCGCCAGAAAATAGTCACTGCTTTTCTGGTGACCACGGCGTTTTATTCCCGACCACAGGCCGATGCCCACGATTAAAATAAAATAGATCGCAATTACAATGATATCTGCTGATTCTATCCTGATACCAAGAAGACTATTCATTCAGCTTTCCTTTTAACTAATATATACCCAATGGGTATGATTATTCCGCGAGCAAAAGAAGCAGTGGTTAATGCCACTGTATTCAGCCGCGACGAAACGGAAAATTTCAAATAAGATCAGTATATCATACTCTGCAATGAAATCAGCCATGAGCTTATCGATAATGACATTTGGACAGTTCCAGGACCTGCGAGACATTCTGTCGATCGATAATTGCTGCTCCAGCATCTATATCGGATGGGACAATCCCATAACGGATATAGTGAGTCAGTTGAATCACCGGGTAATAGCCCTGGATGTAAGGCTGCTGGTCAATCGTACATCGGATATGACCATCCTGAATCAATTGAAGCGTTTTGGGCGACAGGTCAAAACCTGCAGACCAGTATCCTTTGCCGGGAAAATGGGTTTCAATCGCCTTTCCAGCAGCTTCCGTATCCGATTGTCCCGTGCCAAGAATAATGTGAATCTCGGGATGCGACAGGAGTGTTCTGGCAATCTCCCTGGCCCCTGAATCAGAATCCAAGCCGGAAATAATCACTGTTGACTGAATATTTTTTTGTGAAAGTATGGACTGAATGCCATGAAGACGGTCTTCCAGTGCAGATACACCTTCATCATGCATTGTCATAAGGACGTGGGCCTGATCAGGAATCAGAGGCAATACATAGCGTCCCAGCTTTTGACCCGCTTCAAAAAATCGCTGATTAACACTGCTCAATCTGGCATTTGGGCTGCTGCTGTCATCAACATTAAAAGCAACAACTGGTATGCCTTTTTGAACAGCTTCTTGAATCACCTGATCAAATCCTGTTGGATCAATAATGTTAACCGCGATTCCATCATAGCCAGCTGCGATAGCTTGCTGAACCATGTCGGCCTGCCCTTTTACATCCACTCCTGCAGTACCCATGAAATCACAATGAACCCCCATTGCTGCTGCTGCATCGTGAACCCCTTGCTTGACGGGCATGAAAAATGGGGCATCCACCGCACACGTTATAAAGGCAAAACGCAAATTATCCTTTTGTTTACCCTTCGGTGCGAACTCGTCTGGTGCAGACCTGCAACCAACCACACTAAACACTACAAACAACATGAGCAGATATTTGCTACAATGAACAATTCGCACGGCCTTTTCCCTAAGATTGATCATATATAACCTACTGATTACATCCAGTTTAATGACTTCTTTCGGATATCTTGTCCATTATTCGTGTTGGTTGTCGACTTGAGTTATTATTTTAACAGGTTCACTATCATATAATGTTCATTTTTTTAAAATTTACATTGCATTTTCAGCACTTTTTAGGGATAATAGGCAGATATGACCAGAAAAAAGACCGTACTAATGGCCCTGTCATCCACTCACCACGGATTCTTTCAGGGTATTTCCCGTTACGCCGGTGAGCACGGCTGGCATCTTCATACCTTTATGGCTTATTCAGGCGTAATTCCACAGGGATGGCGGGGAGATGGTATTATTTCATTTGCCGGATATCGAGAAGATCTGGCAGACTTCATTCGTCGGTCACCATTTCCAGTGGTCGAAATCTCCCAGGTGCGTGACGATTTGGAGGTCCCCCGCGTTGACGGCGATAATTTCAATATTGGCAAACTGGCAGCAGAATACTTTTTAGAAAGACATTTTAAATTTTTCGCATGGGCTCCTTTTGCCAAGGATACCCCAAATATTGAACGACTGCACGGATACCAGCAAACCCTTGCAGAACGAGGATTTGAGGTGCATATCCTGCCGACCAATCAGCTTGAAAAAGGGCACGCCGCCTTCATGGATTGGGCCGCAAGCCGTAAACAGTTGATTGCAGCACTCAAGTCAATCCCAAAACCTTTTGCCGTGTTTACCTACAATGACAGTGTTGGTGCTGAGATAGTCAACGCCTGTCTGGATGGCAATTTGCTGGTACCTGAGCAAGTGTCTGTGCTTGGCGTTGACAACGACCAAACGGTCTGTCAGACGGTTCCGGTCCCCTTGTCCAGCATCCGCTTTGATCTGGATGAACTTGCCTATGCCGCAGCAGCTTTACTGGATCGTATCATGGATGGGCAATCGCCTCCCAACATCTTGCAGCGCATCCAGCCCAGAGGCGTAGTAACCCGGAAAAGTACAGACATCTGGGCCATGAACAATGTTGAAGTCGCCAAAGCACTCAGTTATATCTGGAGCCACTTTGATGACCCAGGCTTGTCTGTGGAAGAAGTTGCATCCCAGACGTCCCTGACATCACGGGGTCTGTTGAAGGCTTTTCAGGCAGAGCTGAACCGTTCCATTCATGATGAAATCATCCGGATCCGAATGGAACGAGCAATGAATCTGCTCACGAACACCTCTGAACCGATTACTGCCATCGCGTTTAAAACTGGATTCAACAGCAGCAATAATTTTTTTCGTGTATTTTACAGGATTAATAAAATTGGCCCCAGAAGATATCGAAATCAACTAAGTTCTGCAAATATATAAACCATAGCTTGTTATCATAATGGTTTAAAATGAACCTGATACAAGCCAATTTGAAGTAATGATTAACAGATCACCATAGTCTACAACTCCACTGACATCAAGATCGGCACCATCGCACCAGGTGCAGGCAGCACAGTCAGAAGCAAGCCACTGGTCAGCCAAGGCGGCAAAGTCCCTGAGGTCAACGATTCCGTCCCGGGCAATATCTGCGGTAGGACCAGTCAAGACATGTCCAGGTAGAGAATTGGCCGTGGTATTGCCATTGGCATCCCGCATCCTGACAAGATAGGTATACGTCGTCATGGGTGCCAGACCTGTATCCGTATAGCTTGGGCTCAACTGCCATCCGCTGTCTGTCCCGCCCGGATTTCCAGAGGTTTCTTGAAAATAGTATTCGACCGGGGTAGAGACATCATAGCCGGTTGTCGCCGTCATACTGACAGTGGAACTGCTCACGGCAAAGGGAACCACTGCAAACGTTGCCGGATTTGGAGTCGGCGGGTCGGAATCCAGGATAATCCCCTGATAAACTGCATTGATTTCGCTGTCGCTGAGGGCGAAGTTATAGATACGGAAATCATCAACTTTACCATCCAGCAATGGATCAGGCCACTGGCTCTTGCCGATGTAGTTCATTTGCGGATTAAAGTCGGTCGGATCGAGAGATATCGACTCCGTATCCACTACCGCTCCGTTGACATACAGTTTGCCAATATTACCGTTTAAAGTCACGGCGGTATGCACCCACTGGCTGATTGATAAAACTGGCGCTTCCAGCAGTTGCTCGCCGCTATTATTTTTGATTGCAAAACGAAGCGTATTGCCGCCACTGTACGGGCACAGGAACAGGTATTGCCCCGTCCCATTGCCAAAGTCAAAAACACGCGCCCACATTCGGTTTGTATCCACTTTTACCCAGGTGGCAATCGTAATGTCATCGCTAGTGGCGATGCCGGCTGGAGCTTTCACATAATCATCAACCCCATCCAGGTCAATCGCCCTAGAATACTTCCCTGCGGCAGTATAAACCGGGCTGCCGTACGCCGTGGCATGATTTGCATTGGCGCTGTCCAGGACGGTATTATCAAACTTATACCACGCGGAAGGATTCCTGGAAGGCTTGGCACTGAATACGGAGCTCCAGTCGCTGATATAGCCCAGGGAATCACGCATCCTTACGCGATAACTATACGTCACGCCGTTAAACAGACCATCGTCCATATAATGCGGGCTAACCTGCCAACCGCTGTCTGTCCCGCCCGGATTTCCGGAGGTTTCTTCGAAATAGTATTCAATCGGTGCGGAGGCATCACTGCCCGTCACAGCAGTCATCATAATGATCGATGGACCTGCAGAGTACGGCTTTGCGGCCCATGCGGCAGGATCCGGAGCCGGGGCGGATGTATCAGACGCGGAGGCAGCCAGCCTGTCATAAATCCGAACATTTCTGATTTTCCCATCGTAATAGAATTTCACTTTATCTCCAGCACGCTGGGCAAAGCCGATGCGATAATTTTTACCCGCAATACTGGATGCGGATGCCGAATAGGCTTGGGTGGCTCGGGATACGCCATTTACATACAGTGTCGCATTGGTCCCGTTAAATTCCAGAGTGATCTTCTGCCAGACACCGAGCGTAACAGGAACACCCGTGTTCCAGAAGCCGACGCCATCCAGACGAACAACAATTTGACCGTTATCAAGACCGAAACCGCTGCCCAGGTAACTGCCATTCTCTTCGTCTGAACTGTCGAAAACGCCTTCGTAATAGTCCACGTCGTCCGACGTATCAGGATTGATTTCCGCTTCCAGGGCGCGAACCATTCCATTGCGAACTCCGGACTGAGCTTCCGTCGCGAAACCATCAAATATCTGCTCGACGCCGGAATACAGAACACCAATACAACTGCCCCCGCGAACCATTTCATCGCTTATTTCCGACTGAGTCATCGCAACATTATAGAAACGAATATCTTCGATGCGGCCGTCGAACGTGGTCCCGATCCAGTCGCGTCCGATGTAAAAACCTTCTGCGGCGGCATAATCATTCGGACCCAGAACGTCTTCAAACTGAATCGAAGTCGCCTCGGAAGCTTCCAGTACTCCATTGACATATAATTTAAGAACAGATCCGCTGCACGTTACTGTCAAATAGGTCCAACTTCCAACCGGGATCGTTGAAGTCGATGTCAGCGAGGAACTCACTGTACCGGCAGTTATATAAAATCCAGCCTTGCCCGATTCAGCAAGGAAAAGCCTCAGGCTGCGGCTGTCCGATGCACCCATGAAAATAATCGGTCGGCTGGTATTATCATCCGGATTGATCCAGATACCAAGACTGCCGTTTTTGACATCGCAGAGACTGCGATCCAGCACCAGATACTGGTCAAGACCATTCAGGTCCATAACGACGCTGTTCATATCCGGATTATTCACCCGTGCAGGATTGTTGCGAAGCAGTGCATGCTGAGCGCCAAATTCATCCCAGCAGATATCGCCTTCTTTCTCTTCGATCCGGTACGATGCAATTAATCCGTTGGGTTTTCGCAGAGTCTGGGAATAATAACTTCCGTACCACTCGCCCCACGGAACATGTGAGAAATGCGTACCGCTTGACACTGAAAACCACAAGGCATTATCGTAATCGGCAATGGCTGAGCCGGAATATACGGTGGCCGCACCAAACGGCGCACTGCAGCCCCGAGCAATAGCTGAATCCGTAAACCGGACCCTGTCACGAGCCATCGCGTAATCTTCGATGACAGCGTTACCTTCAACAACCGCACTGTCATACACCACGGCGCGGTCACGCACTTTGGCGTTGCCTTTTACGATAGCATTATGAAACACACACGCATGGCCGGAGACGACCGCATTATCCTGGACTGTTGCATTGTTCATCACCACGGCATAATCTTCAATACGGGCATTTCCATAAACCTTGGCGGTTCCCAGCACACGCGCCTTTGGGCCGACATAAGCAGAGGTCTGAACAGTCGCCGTGTTGGCTACCCACCCGCCGCCATTGCTGTGAACATGCCCAGTGGTTGTCGTACTATCATATTGACGCTGTGCCACGGCCGGAACCGAATTGACCAGCCGGACTTCGTACGCATAATGCAGCCGATCCTTGCATTTATCAACCGGTGCCAGGTTGTCATACTGATTAAGATTCAGGCTCGTATCCGAAGGCGTCGGCACTACTACCAAGAACAGTTTTGTCTCGCCCGCATTCATCGTAAAAGACTGGGTACCCGGATCAAATACCGGGCTGTAGCGGGGATTCTGCCAGTTGTTATCTGTTGCGACAAGCGACCATCGCCAATCCTCTGTTTCCCCCAGCAGATCGAAACCCTGAAACTCCACGGTTACCGACGAAGAGTTCGGTACGAGCTCATGAGTGATAAATGCAAACTTTTCAGGTGCTTTTTCGAACGGCACACGATACCAGCCGGGTTTATCCTGCGATGGAATTAAATGAGCGGTTATATAATATTTGAAGTCCGTTTTTCCCTGGGCATCATTCCAATAGGCCTGCTGATACAGATTGTCATAGCCCAAGTCAAGGAAGGACCACCGACGCAGACCGGAGGCGACAATATCCCCCAAATCCTCCGTCGGATAAAGAATCGATTCTATTTTATCGTAAACAGTCTGATCCTTTGAACCTTCGGTCCATAAACGTGTCGTAATGTCCGGCATGCCCAGTTCAGGACCACTCTCCGCAATTGCCTCGTGAATTCTGAAATCGCCGTAAATCTGGGACGGATGATCCTGCCTGAAATTCGTAAATCTGAGAACCCATTCTCCCTGGGCAAACGAGGAAATATGCGCCATGGTAATATAATCTTTATAGTACAAGTTACGTGCATTGCGCAAGTAATTGGCATGTGATTCCCAATGACCACCCGAAAGAAATCCGGGCTGCGCTCCCTGAAAACAGTGGCCGAATTCATGCGGTACCGGATTCCCTACACCTTCATCTTTTAAACCGCCAGGCCCCACGTTAAAGTACATGAAGCCGTTGTGCCCTCCCATCCAGAAACCACCATACCATGTGGTATGATTCATTTTGTACTTTCCGGGAGTACTGCCGTCTACGTCGTAAAGAGGACAAACATAACCTAATAATTTCGTGTAAACCTGGTAGCATTCTTCGACCATGCGAATCGCACGGCGTTTTTCTACATCCCCAAACCAGGCAGCATCACCGGGGACTTTGCCATCCATGGTCCAGGTCGTATTGGACCACCAGAGGGCAGCATGTTTCGACTGCAAATTGCTGCATTGTGCCAGCGTCTCGCCGGCCGCCGTGTTAATATTCAGATCCGTATTGAGCAGATAGATATCGCCGGGCAGATCACCAACCTCGATGTAATCAATGCAGAATGTCAGCCCCTGGCCGGCATTACTGAATGGAAGTATCTGCAGATCTTTCAGGAAGTCACGCCACCAGACTTCCATTCCCAGGTCCAGGCGATAGGTATGCATGTTGCCGTCGGCAATGAGGGAACCTGCAGGAATGGAAAATGTCCGGGCACTGCTAAAACCACTGTTGACGCTGGTGCCATAATTAAAAACAATATCCCCCGAAAAGCCAATCGGGATCTGCATTCGTATTTGAAGATAATCGTTGAAGCCAAAATCGAGGTCTATCGTAGTAAAATTCGTCAGCTTCACACTGGGCGAGGTACTCGTACCGGTTCCCGTAAGGCATCCGCCTGAAGCCGTTAAACCTGAAACTCCGCTGCCGGTCCAGCCCTCTGTACCGCTGTTAAATTCCCCCAGAATTCGAGAATTCATCAGCCGGTCAGCAGGATCAACGCCGATGAAGAGCATCTCTGAGGCCTGTACAGCCATACTCAGAACCAATACCGCGATAACTCCAAGATATACCGAACACGGCATCCTGTTTTTCATTTTATCCCCCTGAATCGATTAACGTTTTTGTATCCATCGCCAGCAACATGGCCACGCTGAGATATATTCTATTTCGTAAACACCTTGAAGTCGTATATGCCCGCACCGTTTTCGGATCGCTGGCAGCCTTTCATAATAATCCTGACAAATGCGGCCCGCGCTTCACCAGCGTCACGATGCGGACTGACCGCTGCTGGGAATGCTGCGGTTTTATCAACATAGATATCCCAGTTTTTTCCATCAAGCGAAGTCTCAATCGCATATTTGTATGAAAGCGTGGGATACTCAAAGCTGGTTTCAACACGAGAGATATCAAAGGTCCCGCCTAAATCCACCATGAGCGTCTGGGGATAAGTATTATCGGCCGCCCGCCATTTGCTGGCAAAGTTATGATCCAGAGCATATTCAGCACAGTAAAAGCCATTCCTGATACTGGTAGCCTGAGCGTATTTGCCGCGAGCGATATCGATACCTTGTTCTTTCAGAGGCATCAGAGGTCCGATTCCTGTTTGTGTAGGGACCACCTTTTTGATGGTACCATCCGCATTAAATTCCATTTTATCCGCGCAGGTCTGACGAAAGACACCGCCGGCTTCTTCATGAGGCTGGTTATGCTGATGATAAACAATATAGTACTGCTCATTGAACTTCAGCACCGAGTTATGTCCTGGCCCCTTGGTGGTCTTTTCCTCATTCATTTCAAGCACAATGTTGTCTGTCGGAGTCACAAACGGCCCCAAGGGGTGTTTGGACATGGCGTAATGCACTGAATAACTGCCATCATGCAAGGCTCCGGATGAGTAAAGCAGGTAATAAGTGCCATTACGTTTGATCAGATAAGATCCCTCTACAAAATCGGACAGGTAGGGCCCGCCTGAATCATCTACGGCATTGGCCGGCTCCGAGCCATGTCCGCGGACCGAGGAAGCCGTAACGGATTTATTGCGGGAAACGAGTTTATCACCGGAAAATACATCAAAGCTATATAGCCCTGCCCAGTTGCCTTCGCAGGCTGTCATGGTAATCCGTACGTAGCGTCCCTTCCCGTCTCCGGTATCGATATATCCGTCACCGGCCTTCAGGGTCTGATTCGCGGTATGATCTACCCAGAGAGTCCAATCCTTATTGTTGTCGGAGATTTCTATCTTGTAGCCATAGGCCACATGGCGGAATTCAGGGCAGGTCTTTATTCGAGTCACAGCCAAAGACTCGCCGAGGTCCACCGTTAACCACTGGGGCAGGCTTCCGCCATCAGGCAGCCATTTTGTTCCCTTAAGAAAAATAACCGGACCATCAATATCCTTTAAGTCCGGGGTGAGTTTGGCCGCCATGGCCTCTGACCAGCCCCAGTACATATAAGCTTGGCCGTCATCATCGATAAAAGGGTTGGAATCCATATTATATGCCGCAACGATCCTGCCTGCGTTACCACCACCACTGACAATCGGCGTGTTATTGTCTCTCAGATTCTTCCAGGGACCTTCGGGGTGATCCGCCACGGCTATCCAGGTATCATATCCCCCTGAGCGTGTAATAAACTGATAATATCGGTCGCCTTTTTTGATGATATCCGGCGCCCAGATATCTCCACCAAATTGACCATACACCGGCCAGTTAGTCAGTTTCATCTGCCAGTTTACAAAATCTTCGGAAATCCAGACGGAGGCTCGGCCGTAAGCCCCTTCGGCATTTTCCATGGAAGTAGCGTAAATATAAAAGCGACCATTGTCATATAGAATATGCGGATCCGGAAACATACCTGGCAGGATGGGATTGCCTGTATATGCTCCAGGGGCATATACATTGACAGTCGTTTGAGCCTCGGAGGTATGCTGGTCGACGCCCGCTGTGATCTTAAAAACATACTTGCCCGGCACCGTGGCCACAGCCCAGGTCACTGGGTTTTCCGGTTTTTCAAACGCAACGTCTCCTGGGCCGCTCACTTTTTTCCATTTGCATTTTACAGCGGCAAAGCCATCTTCGAGAATTACACTGGCCAGCAGTATTTTATTGGGCAGGATACAATAATACCCCAATCCCATACTGATTTGCGGCGGCTTGCTCGTCTCAATATCGCCCAGAGCAGATAATCCCAGAAATACAACCATACAGCTCATTTGCACTATCATAGGTGCTATTCTTTGATATGATTTCTGTGTTTTATCTATTTTTGTCATCTGCATCGCCTTAGGTCTTTTTTAGGTATCTGAAGCAAAAACGCATACATAATTCATTATTCAAACAAAATAACACCTATAGAAAAACTCTTTCCTTAAAGAGGTATTCTATCGGTTTACAGAATACAAATAAAATTTTAATTTGTAAGAAATATTAATCTGGAAAACTTTTCATCCATTCCGGCCAGTTATCCGGGGTTCGCGACACCCAATTTTTGTGCCATCT
>CAZKAI010000099.1:12559-14703 GCA_964550565.1 uncultured Pirellulales bacterium | reverse complement strand
TTGACCGTGATCACATAATGGCTCTGGTTCTGTTTGCAGACGCCGACTTCAATGCCGTCCTCATTTGCATAACCATAATAGGAATCAAACAACAGCCAGACGTCGTGTTCGCCCGCCGACAAGGTTATGGGGGAGACAAGTCCGGTTGGGATTTTGTCCTCAAATCCCCAATAATCGACATACACAATTCCCATCCCAATCGATTGAATCGCCGGGTCGGTACAGGCCTGCCAGGTAAATGTCACCGGCGAATTGACCGTGTCGCCGTTATCAAAGCTGGTAAACGTCGGAATCTGCGTCGGCGTCATGATAGTATCCATCGTATCAGGAATACCAAACCAGACCGTAGTCTGCTGCATCCCGCCATCAATATAATGAACTGTAAAAGTATAAAGCCCGTCCCCATAAGCCGACAGTGAGCTTTCATTGAAAAATTTGTACTCGTATTCCCACAACAGCCAATCCGGTGTAATGGTGTTTTTCCCATAGGAAAACAATCCATCCGGATGCGATTCTCTCCATGTATAACTGGTCGCCGGGATGCTGTATGTATTGCCCGCCGGCGTGGTGAATTCAACCGCCGTCACCGTCGCATCGGTACTAATCTGAATGAAAATATCATGCGTCATGCCCTTGCCGTAATAGTGCTGAATATGAGAATCGCCGTAATCCCGCTGAGCAATAATGGTAAACTCTTTAATATGGCCGGCAACTTCTTCTTCGCTGAGGTTATCCGTCGCAACATCCTCCAGCTCGCCCATATCAATCAATCCCGAGGCATCGAGATCCACCCCGCCGCACCATTGATTGGTGACATTACAGACTTCCAGCCACCACTGTGACAGTAACGCCAAATCCTGCAAATCCACTTTGCAGTCGCCGTTGAGGTCGCCCCGCGGACAAATCCGGTCAATCACATAATCAGCCGACTGCGAACAGACCAACGCCCCATCCACCCAGACCGCTGCTCGCAAGGTCAGCGATTTGCTGATCAGAATACTTGTCCCGGATGCAATCACAGGGTCATTTTCCGTGGGAACCGCCCCATTGGTGGTATAGTGGATGACCGCCCCCGGCACCGAACAGGTCACTGTCACTGCCTGCCTGGCCGGATACCTGCCGCCATCTGGAGCAAATGTGATAAATTTTTCCCACGCAAGTCTTGGATAACTGCCCGCGGTCATCAGCCAGTCCGCCGCATCGCCGTCGGCAGCGGTAAAATCCCACCCGGCATTGATAAATGTGGCAAGCGTTTTCATCTGAACCGTCGTCTTGCCAAAAACACCCGCAGGATCCGGAGCGGTGTCGCCGACCCCGTCACTTGTTCCGCTGGTTTGCTCATCCCAGAAACAAGAGATGGTTGTAGAATTGACGCCATAATTGATTCCTCCTACCAGCCCGCCAAGATAACCCATGCCGCTCACAAAACCCGTTGCGTAGCAGGAATCAATCGTTCCCCAGTTTTGGCCCACCAATCCGCCGACATAATAATAATTCCCGGCCACAGGCCCTGTCGCATAGCAGCAGGTAATTACGCTGTCATTTTCGCCTGCCAGCCCGCCGACAAAAGTACCGTTTCCGTAGGTATCGCCGGCAGCATAGCAGAATTGCACCGTGCCATCATAATTATATCCAACCAGCCCGCCGACATGAGAACTTAATCCACTTACAGAACACACTGCATAAGAGGAATGGATGGTACCGAAAAAACTCAATCCGACCAGTCCGCCGATAAAGCCCATTCCGCTGACAGAACCTGTCACGGAACAGGACTGGATGGTGCCGTCATAATGATGTGCAGCTACACCGCCGACATAATACCCTCCATGAACAGTAACATTATCCAGACGCAGATTCTTAATCTGCCCGCCGGAGGAGACCTGTCCAAATAATCCAATAAAGCCGTCGTCTGAGACAATGGTCAAATGATCAATACTATGTCCGGCCCCGTCAAAGACCCCTGTAAAGGGCTGCCCCTGATAGCCATCCGTCACATCGCTATCGGGCGCAATCAACGCACGGCTAAACGTCATGCCCGACAAATCCAAATCTGCAGTCAGCACAAAACACGTGCCCGCCCAATCCGCGGGTGTCGCCATCAACTCCTGCAAGTCAGCAATAGAACTGATCCGATACGCCGTTGC
>CAZKAI010000099.1:3870-12459 GCA_964550565.1 uncultured Pirellulales bacterium | reverse complement strand
CCGCTTATTTCCCCAGCATGGTATTGAGCAGGGCATCGTACCCAATCAGATAAAAGAACCGCTTCTGGTTGAACACCGGGGCGGATAACTCTTTGGCGCGCTCAAGCATGATATTATAGGCATCTTTAGCGGTCAGGGACGCTTCATATTTTTCCATCAGACCGGGATCAAGATCAGCTTCGGCCTGATCCGGACGAGCCAAGGGCATGGGGGCCTGCCCGACTATCACAAAATCCGTTTCAATCGTCACGTCGTCTTCCACTACGCCGCCCCACCGCTCAATCATCTCGCGTATCCGCTGGCTGCCGTCGGCATCCACTCTGCTGTCACCATCAAAATCAAAGTCGCCAAGAACCACAAACTTGTTGCTGCTCCTGGAATCCCAGATCAGATTGGCCACAAGGTCTTCCTTGACGATCGGGTTCTTCTTATTGCCGCGAACAATCCGCGCCACAGAAACCTTCGGCTCCACCTGGAAGACCTCGATCTCGGCCTTGCCCTCACCGCTTTCCGGAATCGGGGCATTGCGATCAAACACCGCAAACGTCAAACCGCGATAGACATGGTCATCCGACCCGGCATCCAGAAATACCATGTTGTTCTGCAAATCCACCCGCAGAATTCCGGCATCCGGCTGATAGGCCGCCACCTCTTTATCCGGCCGCGGACGAATCGCCTCCAGCCGCGACAAGGCTTCCCGCAAAGACTTATTCGTCTGGGCCAGCTTCGCCTCCGTATCGGTCAACTCCATCTGCTTCTGCTTGAGCTTATTCTGTTCTTCTTCCAGCCGTTTATTCACCGCCTGAATCTGTTCATCGGCTGAACGCGTCATCAGCTTCTGCAGTTCGTCATACTTGGTCTGGATATCGTTGGCATTCTGCTGATAGCTTTGGACCTGGGCAACAAGCTGCTGTTCCTTGAAAGCGGCTTCCTGCTTGTCGGTATTGTATTGTTCCTGAAGCTGCTGGTATTGAGCCGTCAGGTCATTGAGCTTGGCCTGGGCATCATCGGCCCGGGTCTTCAAATCCGAAGCCAGCTTAATCAGGGCTATCCCCTCGGGACCGACCGCCGGACTGACCGACTGCCCCAGCGTCTCGGTCATCTTGTTAATTTGAAGGGTGATTTCATTGAGCTTGGCATCTGCGGACAAATCTGCTGCAGGCGCCACGCCGGTAATAATCGAATACAGCTTGTCAAACCGCTCGCTCATTGTGCCAAGGTAGGATTTTCCTTCTTCCACTTTTCCTACGATTTTGCCCAGGTCCCTCTGTTCCTGTATATTGGCAACCTTTTGCAGGTCCGACTTGCTGGAATCCAATTGGTTACGGTATTCCTCACTCTTGACATAAAAAATCACTGCACAGACCACCCCGACCACAAACAGGGCCACAAACGTGATGAGAGCGTACAACATCGCATTGCTCTGAGTCCTGGCTTGAGCCATAAGATAACTCCTTGAAATATCGATAATTCCATGTTATGCAACAGAACAGCCACAAGAGCAGTTAGTATCCAGAACAAATCCCCTTTCGTCAAGAAAAAACACCCCGTAAAGCCTTATGCCAACATAAAAAACGTCAAAATTCACCCGAAAAAATGTAAATCGTTTCGATTTGCCGAAAATATCAAAAAAGATTGCCGTTTTATCCTCTCCGGATATAATCAGGCGATGAAACGCCTTGGACAGAAGCATTGGCTTTTTAGTCTGCCGAAAATACAAGCTTTAACATTATTAAGTATTTATCGATATGGATTTCCCTGTACAAATCGGAAAATGGCTTATTATCTCTGGCCTGCTTCTTTGCGGTTCAGGTCTGCTGGTGATACTGCTGGCAAAATTGGGTTTGTTTCGTCTGCCCGGCGACATCGACCTGATGGGCAAAAACTGGCGAGCCTTTATCCCGATTACAAGCTGCCTTATCCTCTCGGCCGCTCTGACGTTATTGATGTGGATTGTAAACTATTTAAAGAAATGATTTTATGAAACGAACACAGAAAAAGCAAACGCCTCCGCCGCCAGGCATGATTCGGCTGCAAAAAATACTCGCCGAAGCCGGCATCGACTCCCGCAGGCGCTGCGAAGAGATGATCCTCGAAGGTGCGGTCTCCGTCAATGGACGGGTTATCGATGCCCTGCCTGCCTTTGCCAATCCGGAGACCGATGATATTCGGGTGAATGGACGCAGACTCAATAAGCCTCAAAAGGTCTATTTCCTGCTGAACAAACCCAAAAATGTCATCTGTACCAACTTTGACCCACAGGGAAGAAGAAAGGCGATTGACTATGTCGATTGTCAAGATCGCATCTTCTGTGTCGGACGACTTGACAATGACACCATCGGTGCCATTCTGCTGACCAACGATTCCATTCTGGCCAACCGGCTGACCCATCCCAAATACGAACTGCCCAAAACCTACCAGGTCACAATCAAGGGGCGAATGGAAGGCGAGCCCATTGAAAAACTGAAAAAAGGGGTCTGGCTGTCTGAAGGCAAAACAACCAAAACCAGCGTTAAAGTCCTTAAGCGAAACAACCTTGAAACCATCCTCGAAGTCACCATAAGCCAAAGCCTCAACCGGCAAATCAGCCGGATGCTGGCCAAGGTGGGCTTCAAGGTTAAATCTCTCAAGAGAACCCATATCGGAAATATTCAGATGAAAAGCCTGCCGCCGGGAGGTTACCGTCCGCTGACCATGTCCGAGGTTCGCTATCTTTACAAAGCCACCGAACTTGATGACAAGTCCTCTGTGCATGATTCCGACCGGGATTCCCGAACAGGTAATGTTTAAGGAGGTCGATTTATGGCAAAAGTACTGGTACCCATCGCAGACGGAATTGAAGAACTGGAATCAGTCACTATTATTGATGTGCTTCGCCGGGCCGGCGCTCAGGTCACGGTTGCATCCGTATCCGCCGCCCTGCAGGTCACAGCCTCGCGCAAGACCAAATTAGTCGCCGATGCCATGATTCAGGATTGTGCCGGGATGGTCTTTGACGCCATCATCCTGCCCGGCGGAATGCCCGGCGCTGAACATCTCCGCGACAGCGCTCCGCTGATTGAATTGCTTAAACAACAGGTCCAGGCCGGCAGACTCTATGGGGCAATCTGTGCCGCCCCGGCCGTCGTACTGGCCCACCACGGGCTCTTGAAAGGCCGCAAAGCAACCTGCTATCCGTCCATGGAAACGCAACTGCCCGATGCATCCGCCGCAGCAAAACGTGTCGTCGTAGACCATCAGTGTATTACCAGCCAGGGACCCGGCACTGCAATGGATTTCGCTTTGGCTGTGGTCGAGGCCTTATTCGGCGCAGAACGCCGCAGACAGGTCGCCGATCCGATGCTCGTCGTTTGATATCTGTCTGACAGCCAATTAATCCCCGCAGCAGCACCGTCTATTACCAGCCCGGCGTTGGGGTCTGGGCCGTCCAGACGGTGGAATCATCCGTATAATTGCTGCCGGTCTGAGTCGGACGAATGTGGGTTAGGCTCTTGCCCGTCCCGTCAGCCTCCACAGGCCAGTTGCCTTTGTTATTGTAGCTGACCCGATCCATGCGGATATAATATCGGTCTTCGCCGAATTCCTTATCTCCCGGCATCGAAATCTGCACCGCCTCGCCTTCATTAGCCAGCCGGCCGCTTTGCCATTCCAAAATCACCGTCTCGGTTGGAATTCCGACATAACGGGCATTAAAGGCCTCGATTTGATTGACCAGCAAGAGTCGTTGTCCCGGCTGAATCACAAGATCACTGGGGAATGTATAATCAATCCCGTCGGTAATCGCCCAGGGCACCCATTCTTCAAATGAGGATTCCGGGGAGATATACGTACTGACCAGGCTGGCCGTCCGAACTGCCGCATCACTGATATTCATCAGCTCTATATATTCGCAATCCTGATCCCCGACATTGGAGCCCGGATTATACATAATCTCAGTGATAATAATCGGCCCCACCTTCGGATAGGCATTGGGGGCGTTGGGCGTATTCTGGCTCATGGCCACAAAATCCGTTCCGCCCAGTGTTTTGACAAATTGTCCAAACGCAACCCCGGACTCCGCGGCACCGAATTCCCGTTTAGTGAAGTAACCCGTCAGTGATTCCCCGCTGCCGGATTGCAGATACACCGTCTCGCCGCCTTCGCTCAGGGCAAACGGAATCCGGCAGCCCAAATCCGAAAGATTATTGAACTGGTTTTCACTGATCAGATAGTAGGGATTCTCCGGTGTCAGCGTCACCCCCGCCGGGATTTGATACTTCTTCCTGTTCTCATCGGAACTGAAGCTGTCGGAAATAAACCATCCGCCAATATTAATACTCTGGCCGGTTGTATTATACAGTTCAATCCAGTCCGGCTGTGCCGCATGCGAATGCGACAGCAGTTCATTGATAATCACCGCGCCGGGCAAAGGAAGCTGTTCTTGAGCGGTTTCGTCCCGTCCCGGCGTCCCCCCGCGAATCGCACTCGGCCGCCACAAGGCCTCATCACTCCAGAAAATATCCCCGGCAAGCATTGCAATTTCCCGGGCATCCAGCGCCCGGCTGTACACACGCACATCATCCAATGTACCTTTAAAATAGCTCACCAGGCTGGTTTCTGATAGTACAGCCAGATAAACATTCTGCGAGTCGGATGTATTAATCGCCTGCTGATTGTTAGCCGTCGTGTTGGTTTCCAGGACGCCATCCACATACAGCCGGATTTCGCTGACATCCGGAGTACCGTCGCTGTCCAGCACCGCGGCCACATGGTGCCATTTCCCATCTTTAACCAGACTGCTGCCCAGAATATAACCGTCCCAGACAGCTACCGATAGCTGGCCGCTCGCCTGCACACGGAACATCCACTTCTGTCCCGCCTGGCCGGTACCCCATGAAATAATCATTTGATCCGTTGCGCCAGGCAGAGTCCGGATCCACGCACTGCAGGTTCGTGACGCACCACCTGCGATACCCTTAAATCCCGCAGCTTCGGCATAATCATCGACACCATCAAAGGCAAGAGCTTTATTCTCACGCCCAAGCCGGCGTGTCGTATCGGCCATGTTGTAAACCGTTGCCGGATGAAGCCCCACAGAATCCGAAACCGTTACACCCGAAGCTTCATTGAAAGTCCACCGGGCCTCCAGGTTCGTATCAGATACAGCGGTCTTGTCATACGCCGGATTCACCGCCGTCAGCGAAAATCCATCGCCGTCGGTAATCTCATACCAGCTATTGTTATACTCAATTTCCTGAATCGTCTGCCCGGCAATATCGCTAAGCCGGAGTTTTTCTCCCGCATTGTCCAGCGAACCTGCATACTGGCCGACAACCGGCAAACTGGTCCCGTAACGGGCTTCAAAAACAGGCTGGTTTCGCACCAGGATCAGCCGCTGGTTCGGATTCAAAACCGTTTCGCCGAACGTAAAATCAATCCCATTCGTAAAGGCAGCCTGATTCAGATTAATCGCCGCGGATCCCGTATTCACTAACTCAATGAACTCTTCGTTGGGATCTCCGCCGGGATGATACATCAATTCCGAGATACGCAGGTTATCGTTGATTGCTCCGACGCCGATTGCCGCTTCGCGCAGGGCGCTCCACGTGCTGCCGTTGAGCGTCCGCGCCTTGATTCGGACACTCTTGTTCAGGCTTATCGGCGAAATGTATTTCATCGCTTTAGGTGAGATGCCCTGCGAATTAACGGTCGTTCCCGCTTCCAGAACCGCCGAAATCAGAAAATCTGAACTGGAGGTGCTTTCGTTCAATCCATGAATTGCCAGCAGATTGGTTCCGCTTTGCAGGACGTTCAGATAATTGTTCAAAGAAAAACTTTCCTGAACACTATTTTCATGCCCTGTGGATGCCCTGGAATTCCACGATGGCGTGCTGAAGGTACTGAAGTTTTTCCGATAGACCTCTGTTCCGTTGAGATAGACAATGAATCCATCGTCATATCGCATTTTGAGCGTCATGTAATTCCATTCCGCAAGCTGCTGGGCATCAACCGTAAATGGAATCCGGATATAAACCGATGCATTCTTGGTGTGCATCTTGCTTTCCACATTATAGCTGATGTATGGGACGCCGCTGGTGGTTTCCGACGTATTGCGTTCAAAACCCACACCGCCGGCTTTGGTGGTATCCGGAGGGGTGCCATCCGTCCATGTGCTGTCGCTGTAATTGATCTGCGTCCGCCAGTTGGTGCCGATATTGCCGGTGGGCACCAATACTTTTTTTGCTGCGTTTTCCGGCACCAGAACAACTGAGGTCCCAGTCCGCTGTCCCATAGGCAGCCGCGGATCCGAACCGTCGAGGGTATAATAAATATCTCCGCTTTGTCCGGCGGCATTCTGCATGCTCACTTGTGTGTTTTCCAGGACATTATCCTGCCGGACATCCTGCCCGTTAATGATAAATCGCGGCCCGGCAAACGTAAACAGCGATCGCGAGCGGCACTGATTGAAATAAATATCTTCCCGCACCGGAATATAGGTATCCGGAACAAACCGGTTGATGTTTGGAATCACCCCCTGAACCTCACCGGCCAGTTGCCAGAAAAGACTGCTGAGGCGGGCCTTGGACATGGCGCCGTCGTCTTCCAAAAACTGCTTCTGAAGCCGGTCGCAGAACAATAATTTAAAATCCTCGTTGGCCCATAACGCCCGGAACAATTTGGAAAGAGAGCTTCCGTTACTGTTTAACAACTCACCAAATCGGTCATTGCTGGTATTGCCATCCATGCACCCTTCCGCATCCCACACAAAAAACCGCCATTTCCGATTGGCCGAGCGCTCCGCCGCCGCAGACCAGTTATTGTGCGGCCAGTCCCAGTTGCCGCCCCAGGTTTGAATAATATTGTAATCAATAAAGGATTCCAGATCCAGTTGCCGTATCACTTCTTCATAATAGACAGGATTGGTCAGATTGTTGCTTGCGGCATAATTGATGAACGCATTGAACGCAATCATATCGCCGTCACGGGCTTCCAGATAGCTGGCTGTGTTCCCCGGAACCACCCAGCCGACAATATCCCATTTCAGATCGCTGTCAAACCATTGCTGACAATAATCCTCATCGATGCGTTCGCACAGATTGTAATAGCCTTTGTAGTCCCCATTGATAAACAAATTGACAAAGGTGCCGCGGCTGCCGTATTGCCCCATGGAGTTCTGCAGCCGACGCATCATCTCATCCCGAACAAATGGATTGGTATCATCGTTGTGGCCGGCACGCAGCACCAGCGTATCAATCTTATCCACTTCCGGAAACTGATCCATCACCGCATGATTAAACGCAGTATCCCCATACTGGCTTCGGAAATACAAACGCAAGCTGTACTTATATGGATAATACCATATCCCGGTTTGCGAAGGCACCGTGTAACGCGGCCGCATCCAGGCGCTGCCGTGAACCCGAAGACCACAGTCTTCCTGGAATTCAAAATCCTCGCCGGGACGCATATATTCCATAGAGACCGGACGTTCATAATTCTCGCCGTGCTGAATCACATTGTTGTAGTCCGTGGACAATATGGGGTACCACCCGTTTCCTCCCCACGCCCCGCCGACAATCGCCATCACCCCGTTGGGATTGTAAAATACTTCGCCGGGACTTCCGGACAGACATACCGCCGGCAATCCTTTCATGGCGTTGGATGCTTTCATCAGGAAGGTTCGGGTCTTGATTGGGCTGGTTTCGTAACCGGCCTTGAATGCCGCAGCGCGAATGACAATCCCCTTGGTCGTTGACGCCGACACCGAGATCGGCTCGGTATAGGTGGTCCCGTTGGAAAGGCTCGGATTCGTCCCGTTGGTGGTATAGCGTATGGTTGCCCCGCTGGTCCCGCAACTAAGAGTCAACGAAAAGGAATTGTCGTAATAACCTCGCTCATGGCTGAATTCCGGCTCATCCACGAAGCCCAGGAAAGACTGATGATTCTCCTGCCCGGGCGTCGGCAGTGAAAAATAATACTCCGAATTGCTCTGCATGCCATAGGAAATATTGTCGCGCTGTGCCGGAAAGCCATACTCGGCGGTCTGCTCATTCAGGACCGACTCATACGCATGCACGACCAATCCATCCGGACGAGTCAATCCCAGGTATTCTCCCGCAGCCGACAGGCTGAATGTGGTATGCAGATAACCTTCCGGATCCACATAGTTTTTACTTTTGCTGGATGCAAACACAATCAGAAAACTGCGGCCTTCCAGAATCGTATTGGCGGGAAACTGCCATTTAAGAGGATTCGTCTGCTTGTCCGTCAATCCCCATCCGCTCAAATCAATCGGCCAGTCGGTCTGGTTGTAAATCTCAATCCAGTCGGAGGATTCGCCGTTGCCGTCCAGAATCTGCCCGGCCGCCGTATTCGGCGGGTTATCCGAATCATTCGCGGCAACGAACTCACTGATAATAACCGGAAGCGCCTGCTGCCCCCAGCCTCGGGCAAATTCGGAAAAATCCGCCGTGTCAACCCGGGTATCGGCATTAAAATCAGGATTATGACGAAACGCCGTTCCAGTCGCATAAAGACCAGCCACCTCATCCTGAGCCAGCGCCTGATCATAAATCTGCACATCATCAATCATGCCGTTGAAATATCGCAGAT
>CAZKAI010000099.1:0-3770 GCA_964550565.1 uncultured Pirellulales bacterium | reverse complement strand
GCCGTTTTGTCGGTATTGATCCATGCACTGCAGGTGCGGCTGGCACCGCCGGTAATTCCTTTGAAACCGACCGCCTCGACATAATCATCGATCCCGTCAAACGACAGCGCCCCCTGATACCGTCCCCAGCCCGGCATCCATTGCGGCTCGCCGTGCAGCTGCCCCGTATAACCATGGATATCTTCAGCCGCAGTTTCTCCCGCAGTTTCATCCAGACGCCAGCGGGCGACCAGCCCCTCATGCAGCGGCTGCGAAGGATTCAGCCAGCTATCGGCAAAAATCAGTAAATCCGACATATCCACAACGCAATCGCCGGAAAGATCCACGGGCGGACAATCGGAAAATGCAGACGGACAAAGAGCCATGCTCAGACACAGCATCCATAGAACAAACAGGTTAAAACGACACCTTCGTGTCATCGGATAACCTCCGTATAGTAATTCCATAACACCCCAAGCTATAAATGTTTATTATATCAATCAGTTACGAACAGGACAATAAGATACAACCTGTTTCGTCCTGATTTTAACCAGGAATTAACAAAGATAGGATTTTTTATGATAAATCGTTCTTATACAGAGGTTTATTGTCTATTTCGCCGCCATTACTCGTCCAAAGGTAAGGAAACTTGCTTCTGTCCACGAGACGGATTCAAAGCCTTTGGGCCATTGTCGGTCCACTGTATCGGGTCAATACACATCTGTCGGGCCGTTCGTTCTGCATTCCATGAATGATATACGATAAAATAGGTCTTTTTGTTTGGTCCTAAAACCACCGAATTATGCCCAGGCCCGATAAGTTTTCCCGGAATCGTACTTAGAACCGACGCCTTATCTTTACTCCAGAGGTCCTGATAGGGCCCCATCACAGTATCCGACACCGCACAGCCCACTCCATACCCGGGCGTCTGCCAGTTGCCGCCGGAGTAGAAGCAATGGTACTTGCCATCGCGATAAATCACAAACGGCCCTTCCACTGTGTGCCAGGCTTCCCATTTGCGGTCATACAGGGTCCGATTCCGCTCATAAATCTGCCAATCCCCAAAGGCACGCAGTACAGTCTTTACAGGCCCTACAGTCGATACCATATCCTCGCCGAGTTGGACAACCGCCAGAGCCGTCCCTGGCCGCTGATCAAAGAAATCCTTGGCGAAAAACAGATACCACGTCTTGCTGACCGGGTCAAAGAACGGATGTCCATCGATGGAAAACGGCTCATCCGGAAACAGCAGCTTGCCGGTGTCCTTGAACGGCCCTTCAGGCTTATCCGCCACAGCCACACGCATCTTGCCGTCGCCGGCATAATACAGATAAAACTTGCCGCGATACTCGACAACCTCCGGCGCCCAGTAGTCTTTCATCACCGGCTCAGCCACAGGCTCCAGTGCCCCGCCGACATGAGTCCATGTCGTGAAGTCCTCGGAACGCAATACCGGAAACTGCCTGCCGTCCAGCCCCGACCCCGTACCGTAAGCATAATAAACGCCCTTATATTGCATCACCTGCGGATCAGCCAGATACCCGTCCCAGACTGGATTGTGATACGATAATTTCGAAGAGCCGCGCTGACATCCGCCCGCCATGCAAAGCGCTGCCGCGAGCACAAGACCTGTAATCTTCATGTGACTTCCCTTCCATTGGAGTTTGTAAAATCGTTCCAAAACGTCATTTTCAGGCAAACTATAACGTCTTTGGAGAGTCGCTTCAAGCTTAAAAACCAGAGCGGAAATCAAGATATGAAACAGGGGGTGTCTGTCTGCAAATAAAAAAGGCCCGTGTTAACGAGCCTTCGTTTTGAGGCCAACCTCCAGTCATGCCGTTTGAGTCCAATTGAAAGTAACCCCTAATTTAAGGTGGGCAGCCGTTGCGTCTTCCCGAAGATCCTGTCAAGCAGGCTTGTTCGGCTCTTGCGACCTGGCTTCCCGGGGAGCTTTCATCGGTTCTTCCAATATGAGGACTCAGTCACGCACATCCCAGGGGCGAACCCGCAAACCAACTATATCAGATTATCGGTTAAAAATCAAGAATTACATGAATCAAAGTTGCAATCTGATCCGAAAAAATACCGATAAAAAAAGACGTTTTGCGGACGTCTTTTTTAAGCCTTCTGGCTGTCAGTAGTTAAGGCATACCAAATGGTCTTTATGTGGTGCGGATTTGCACGTTTAATTTTTGATTGAGTGCATCAAGGATAGTCTTCTCGAACGCATCAACCTGTTCATGGCGTAAAGTCCCATCATCATCGCGGAAGACCAGCGACACCGTGACGCTTTTTTGTCCGGCCGGGATGGGTTTGCCGCGATAGAGCGTGACAAAATCGACCTTCTCCAACTGGGCGGGCCAGCAGGTTTGAATGGTCGCCAGAATATCGGACCATTTGACCGGCTCGGCGGCAATCAGCGACAAGTCCCGGCAAATTGCGGGAAACTTGGGGATGGGCTTGACCGCCACAATCCCGCCAATCGACTCCAGCAGCGTATCAAAATCCAGCTCGGCCGCACAAACCTGCCCTGCCCGGTCCAGATCAAACCGCTTGGCCAGGTCCGCCTTGAGCACCCCCGCCACCCCGACCGGCTTGCCATCCATCAGAACCTCTGCCCCCGCCTGGGCCCACTTGTATTCGACTGGCTTGAACTCTATTTTCGCGGTCGCATTGACCGCCTCGATAATCCCCTCAATGACGCCTCGCAACTGCCGGAAGTCGCCGTCGGTCACAAGGCCAATCTGCGTCCGCTGAATCGGCAGCTTGTCCGGATGGGCCAGGTTGGGCTTATACGTATCGGCCAGCTCAAACAGGCTGCACGCCGTATTGCCCGCATTATAATTCGACCGCATCACCCCGGCTAGCGACGCCATCAGCGTCGAACGCAGAATTCGCGACGACTTCTGATTGACATCCTGCACCGCCAGATGCTGCTCAATCGCAATATCACTGAACACCGCCGCAAGGTCCGGTTCCACAAACGATACCGTCACGCTTTCATAAAATCCGCAACCGGTCAATACCGTCCGCAGCCGCGAGGTCAGCGCCTGACGCTTGTCTTTGGGAGCAGCCTCAATATGAATCTTTCGCTCGGTGGGAATCTTGTCATAGCCCCAGCAGCGTGCGGCCTCTTCAATCAAATCCACTTCGCGATAAATATCATGCCGCCAGGTCGGAATCTCGCAGACCACCAGGTCATCGGTCTTCATTTCCGGATTGAATCCCAACCCCTTGAAAATCGCCATCACCTTATCATTGGGAATGGTAATCCCCAGCAGCGCATGCATCCGCGAAAACCGCATCCCCACCGTCGGCGTCTCGACCTTGCCGGGATAAGCATCCACGATGCCGCGGGCCACGGAACCGCCTGCCCACTGCACAATCAATTGAGCACATCGACGGGACGCCCATTCGATATTATCCGTATCGACCAGACGCTCAAACCGGTACGATGCCTCCGAAGGCAGCGCCAGCCGACGCGATGTTCGACGAATGCAGACCGGATCAAAACGCGCCTCTTCCAGCAGGACATTGACCGTCGCATTGCTCACTTCGGTCTCAAGTCCGCCCATGACCCCGGCAATCGCAACCGGATGTTTTTCATCCGCGATCACCAGCATCGAATCCACCAGGTCGCATTTGCTTCCATCGATGCTGACGATACGCTCGCCGGCCGCGGCCTTGCGAACGATAATCTTCTTTCCGCCAATTTTATCATAATCAAACGCATGCGGCGGCTGACCATGTTCCATCATCGCATAATTGGTCGCATCCACCACATTGTTCAC
>CAZKAI010000098.1:0-14998 GCA_964550565.1 uncultured Pirellulales bacterium | reverse complement strand
CCTGTCGGATTCCATAAAAAAACCGGGAAGAGTTAATCCTTCCCGGTTTTTATTTTTTTACGCCTTATGATTTATTTCTTATCCTGTCCCTTATGCTGGACATTCACATAACCGCCTGATGGTGCGGGCTTGGGCTCTTCCTTGGCGACTTCTTTGTTGTCCACCATCTTGCCCAGGTACTCCGGCAACTGCACCCCGGCCATCTGTGCCAGATCCTGCAGCGGCGGGATCGCCTTAATCATGCTGGACAAAAACTGGGATGTACTGCTGCCTTTATCCGAGCCGCTGTCCCAGACGGTAATCTTATCGATCTTGAGATTCTTGATCGCCTCGACCTGCTTGCCGACGATTTGTTCCAGTTTTTCAATCATCAGCAGGGTGGACGCCGCCTTCGCGTCACCGTTGCAGCTCTTGACCAGGGATTCATACCCGGCCGCCTTGCTGTCCAGCACCTGCCGGATACCCTTGGCCTCGGCCTCATACTTGGCCAGAATCGCGTCGGCCTGACCTTTGGCCTCGCGGCGGGTCTTTTCGGCAATCGCCTCGGCCTCAATTTCAACTTTTTGTTTATCGATTTCCTGCCGGACGATTTCCAGGGCATTCAAACGCTGCTGTTCGGCAAGATACTGAGCCTTCTGGATTTCCACTTCCGCCTGACGTTTGGCGACCTCGCCTTTTTGCAGAGCTTCGGCCTGTCGCATGGCCAGCAGGGCCTCGGCAGCGGCAATATCGGCTTTGGCCTTGTTTTCGCCGGAAACTGCCAGCGCTTCCTGTTCCTGCACGTAAATACGCTGTTCGGACTGGGCCTTCTTTTCACCCTTGACGGCCTCGGCTTCCTGCTGCTGGACGAAAATACGCTTGTCGGCTTCGGCCTTTTTCTGTCCTTTTTCGGCAGTCGCCTCGTTTTCCGCGGTACGGATGGTCTTTTCCCGGTCCGCTTCGACTTCACCGACGGCCGCCAGAGTTTCCTGCTGACGCAGATAAATACGCATGTCAGCTTCGGCCTTCTTCTGGCCTTTCTTGGCCTCGGCCATGTTCTCGGCTACGCGGATGGCCTTTTCCCTGCCCGCCTGAGCCTCACCGATGGCACCGTTTTTGTCCTGCTCGGCCACATCGACCTTGGCGGTGTTGACGGCCTCGGCGGCAGCCTTCTTACCGATGCTTTCGATATACAGGCTGCTGTCGGTGATGTCGGTGATGTTGACGTTGATTAAGTACAGGCCGATTTTGTTCAGTTCCGGCTCCACATTCTTGCGGATTGCATCCAGAAACCGCTCGCGGTCCTGGTTAATCTGCTCAATCGTCAGCGATGCCACCGTCAGACGCAACTGGCCGAAGATGATTTCCTGTGCCATCTGTTCAATCTGCTTGGGCATCAGCCGCAGCAGACGCTCGGCGGCATTGTGCATAATCGTCGGGTCGGTGCTGATACCCACGGTAAACGTACTGGGCACGTTGATGCGGATGTTCTGCATCGACAGGGCGTTTTCCAGCGGGATGGTAATCGTCATCGGTGTCAGGCTCATGTAGCAGTAATCCTGAATCAGCGGCCAGACAAACGTACCACCACCGTGAATACAGCGAGATGTCTGGTCTCTGCCTACTCGACCAAACACGACAAGAATCTGGTCCGAAGGACACCGGCGATAGCGTGATGCCAGAAACAGAAAGAACGACGCGATCAGAATAACGAACGCGATGATGACAATAATCCAGAGAAAATCAGCAGGCATAAGTCCTCCTTAAATAAATCTCGTTAGTTATAGTTATATCTTTTCTACAATGAGAATGTTGTTGCTTATGTGAACGACCCGGATTGTTTCGCCGGTTTTGATTTCTTGGTCGGATTCACTGCGGGCATCCAACTCAACCAGACGTTCCTGAACCGTAACCTGGACCTTACCGGTCTGGCCGGGCTTGATGGTTAAATACACAGTTCCCTCGCTGCCTACGGCATTATATAGATTCAACGTGCCGCTGGATTGAAGTTTGCCGGCCCATTGGAATATTTGCTTAATTAACCAAACGGTTCCCGCCCCGGCCGCCGCTGCGCCAATCAATGCTATTCCCGCTGGCAATTTACTTTGCCGCAGCATGGCCCATCCAACCAGACCAAACATCATGAAAAACGCGGTAAGACCCTGTAAAGACAGTGACTTAAAGCTTAAATCCGAGGAATCGGACATGTCATGATGAAAATCCGTACCCGCCGCATCCGGAGAATCCATCGCTCCAGCGTCTGTGTCGCCATGTCCGCCGCCCAGAAACATGAGTATCAGCCGGACGACAAACAGTCCGCCGCCCAGAATCGCACATGACACAAAGACCAGTTCAAGGCCCGTTATTGCCGACAGAATTGTGAACATAATCGATACTCCTTCGCAATTTTAATCTGTTTAGGAGAATTCTACCTGAATAGACAAGAAAAACAACGCTGATGTTTCAGTTTTTCTGTCAATTAATCAAGTAAATATAGATAGTGCTTAAAGAGATGTAGGTGCGTGCTTTAAATCAATTTGCCTGAGATTGCAGTGAAGACTCCGCAACTTCAGTATTGACAGGCAGATAAGGCAGTCGGACGGTAAATATCGACCCTTCCCCCGGAATACTTTGAGCATCGACCGTGCCTTTATGATGGATAACAACTTTCCGGACAATCGCCAGCCCCAATCCAACGCCGGTATTGCCTTTGGTGGTATGGAATGGCTCAAACAGACTGCTCAGGTCGTTAATTCCCGGCCCATTATCCGTCACCCGCAGGATAATTTGGCTTCGTCCCATATCAAGTTCTGTTGAAACCGTTACCTGTCCCTTTTGCGGCTCGACCGCCTCGATGGCATTCAGAGCCAGATTCATAATGACATCCTGCATCCGGTCCGGATCCACATTCACCATCCCGATTTGTTCATCCAGTTGAGCGGCCACTGTCACCGACCGCATCTGGGCCTGTGGGGCCACCATTTGAATGACGGTCTCAATCAGCCGGTTGAACAGACAGGGTTGGACTCGTAACTCAGCTTCTTTACTGAACTTAAGCATGTCCAGAACCAGCTTTTGAATCTGTTCGAGATTCCGTTTCAGGATATTCCAACCTTTTTTTGCCTGATCGATTTCATTGCGAGAAAAAGCCGAATCGATGACATCCCGCCCGGTGCTGACCGCCTGCAGGATATTCTTAATCCCATGCGACAAATTCAACGCCGCTTGTCCGGCCTGCATCAGACGCTGACGCTGCTGGGCGGATTGCTTGCTTTGCAGATTATCAAAGGCAATCGCCACCATCGTATCACCTGGATTGAACTCCAGTTCGATAGTAGGACTATCTTTGGCAGGTTTGTCGAGAATCCAGGATTCCTGACTGGATGCAAAAAGCAGCACGGTCGCTCCGCAGCGAATTTGATCGTTGTTTTTCAGAGGAATTGGCTCTGTAATCCGCTGTTCATTAATAAATGTCCCGTTCGAAGAACCCAGATCACGAATAAACCACTGGCTGTCGCGATAAAATACCTCCGCGTGCTTGCGTGAGATGGCCTTGTCGGCCAGCACGATATCCGTACCGTCCACCCGGCCAATGGACTTGGCCCATCCGCCTTTTTCCAGCTCAAAGCTGGTGTCACGCAGCGGGCCTGTTATGATGCGAAGTTGAGCCATGAATTCCTGATATCGCTATACTCTATTGACAATCGCCAATTCCTGTGAACGATTACCAGCATCTAAATTTATTTTCCTATGCAGAATCGCGAAAAAATCACATCCAGAATCCGCTCATCCACATGCTCATGTTCCAGTCCGCCCAGTTCCTGGTGTACCTGGCGCAGCAGCATGGATGCGATTTCCGTTCTGCCTGTATCCATTTCTTCGGCAGCCTCGGCCAGATGCTTAAGAGCCGTTTGCAGTTTTTGCCTGTGCCGCAGGTTGATGGCAACCCCCCGGTCGCTTTCGGCTTGTCCGGCCTGGGCTGATAATAACACCTGAGACAGTATTGTTTTTAATGCCTCCATCCCCGCTCTGAACTTGCTGCTGACTGCCAGAAAGTTGATCCCGAACGTGTGCATCAAAACATCAACCCGTGATGGCAATTCCTCAAATGGAATTAAATCGGACTTGGCGGCAATGCCTATCAGATAATGCTTTGATAAATGACTGAAAATCTCTTTCGACGCTTCCAGATTCTCGGCAGTTAAATCCACGCAAAACAGGAGGACCGTGGCCGCCCCAATTGCCTGAATCGCCGATTGCCGAGCCAGTTCATCCAGCATGTCGTCCTGTCTGGATTTAAGCCCCGCGCAGTCGAACAGTACACACGCTCCGCCGGGCAGTTCCAGCAGGGCGGTCAATACATCCCGCGTCGTTCCCTCGACCTCCGAGACAATACTGCGACTGGTCCCCGTCAGGGCATTCATCAGGCTGCTTTTGCCCGCATTCGGCGCCCCGACCAGCCCCACCGACGGCAATTCCATCAACTCCTCGCACCGTACCGCCCCGTCTAGAAGCCGCTGTATCTCTTCCGACAGCAGGCCAATCCGCTCACAGGCCTGTCGTGTTCCGATGAATTCAATATCTTCCTCCGCAAAATCCAGCCCTGCTTCCAGTAATGACAACAACTCAAACGTATGTTCCTGAATCCGCGTTATTTTCGCGGCCAGTCCCCCTTGCAGCAGTCGCTGGGCGGCGGAAATCTGTCCCTCGTTGCCCGCCGAGACAACATGCATCACCGCCTCAGCCTGCGATAAATCCATCTTGCCGTTCAGATATGCCCGCTGGGTAAATTCCCCCGGCCCGGCCTGACGGATACCCGCCTGCAAAACAGATTGATAGATTGCATCTACTACCGGCTGAGCCGCCCAGATATGCAGCTCCGCCAAATCCTGTCCGGTATAAGATGCCGGCGCGGTAAAGCAATACGCTTTGCCATCAGCCCATACACCGCAGGCAAGTTCCATACGAAATGCAGTAATCCCCCGCTTATTCAGTGCGGCACCCTCTATGCTGCCGAACTGGAACTTCAAAGACGAATGCGTAAAAACAGAAAATGCACCAGCCCCGCTGATTCGAATGATAGTTCTTCCCGGCCGCCCGTGCAGCAGCGACGGCGAACTAACCGCGGCAATGGTATCGTCGAGTGAATACATAAAGACTGTGCCGGATTCGCAGAAGACCTGTTAAGACGTCTGCGAATCCGGAATAAGCTGTTTATTTATCAACGCGGAAAAACGGCTTCGGTTTTTTCTTTTTAATTTTGGCCAGCTTGGCTGTCGTCGGCACAAGCGTTTCTTCTTCCTGTTCCTGTCGTTCTTTGAGGTGTTTGCGGATCACCATCTGCTCGACCACGCCGGCGGCGATACTGGACATGATATACAGATTCACGCCCGACGCCCCGTTATACAGGAACACAGGGAACATCGCCACCATCATAATCGACATCATCTTCTGCTGTTGAGCCATTTCCGGGTTGGCCTGTGCGGTCTGGGCCTGCGGCGTCAGCTTCATCTGCAGATACATGACTCCGCCCATCAGCAGCGGCAGCAGGTTAAACGAACTCAGTTCCCCAACCAGCGGTACATTAATCGGCGGGAAACGGAACAACGCATCCGGCCCGGACAGGTCCGTAATCCAGAACGGCAGAAAACCCTGCCCCCGCAAATCGACATTCATATACACCGCCGTCCACAACGCAATCCAGATGGGCATCTGAATCAGCATCGGCACCATGAACATAAACTGCGAAACACCGCCTTCGCGGTACACCAGCATCATCTGCTTCTGCATTTCCTGCTTGTTGCCGGCGTATTTTTTCTGGATTTCCTGAATCTTGGGCTGCATCTTCTGCATCTTCATCATCTGCACCTGGCCGCTCTTGGTCAGCGGATGCAGCGCCAGCCGGATGACAAACACAAAAATCATAATCACGATGCCGTAGTTGCCCAGCGGCCCCATGGCATGATACAGCGTATTCATCAGCCAGACAATGCCGAAGGCCAAGGGCCCGATGATGGATTTTGGGCAGCAGCACGAACTGAAATCAATCGTCTGGAAGAACGACAGGGCATTATAGGTGGGGTTGTTTTCAAAGACCTTCTTGTCCTTGGGACCCAGATACAGGTTCATTCCCACATCGACCGCGGAGGTGCTGTCGCCTGCGGCGCCCAGTTCAAAGGTGCCTGTTTTCAGCACAAACGAGCAGTTTTCACTATGCCGCACATCAGGATTTTCGGCATAATAACGGGCCGTCAGAAAACCGGTCATCGGCTTGGACAGTTCCGTGGAGGGGTAAGCGATGGCGGTAAAGTATTTGTTGGTGATTGCCGCCCACAAAAACGGCAGTGATTCTTTGGCGGCAAATTTCAAATCTTCGGGTTTATTTTTGTCCACGGACTTTTTCATTTTTGCCGTATCCAGGAATTGCGATTCCACCTGGGTGCCGGACTGGTACGCCGCGAATACCTTGAGGGTGTCCCGCTGCTGGCCTTCGTGAGGAATACCCGTCGGCCCGGCCACATTCAACTGGGCTTTGAGGGGTTCGGTCGAAAGATTCTCAATGCGGATATTGCTGATCAGATCATAGCTGCCGGGCTGCACCTGGTAGGTGCGGGTGATACGCAGCTTCGAGTCGGTCATCTGCCGCTTGCCGTCGATGGTCTGGACCGTGCCCAGCTCCGCGACGAAGACCGCTTTGCTGTCGTTGTGTTCGGCGAGTGTCCAGTTGAGTTTTTCCAGCGGAAATGCCAGCCCGCTGAAGGGCTGTCCCTGTCGTGCCACATACAGCGATTCACAGGCCATCGAATAGTTTGTTTTGCCGCTGGTGACCGGGCTTAAAATGGCCATCGCTTTGGGGTCTTTACGGTCAAGGTTGCTGAACTCCGAAAGCCGGGCCGTCCGCACCGCGGCACCCAGCGTGGTCAATTCCACTTCAAATTTGTACTGACTCGGATCGTCAGTCCGGGCAATCTTGTCCATCAGGCCGCCCAGTGTGACGGTCTGCTCGCTGCTGCTGATGGCCGACACTTCGACCGGTGCTTCCGCAGGCAGCAGTTCTGTTTTGACAGGCTGTATCGCTGCCGCAGGCTGTTCGGCGGGCTGTACCGGCAGCGCTGTCGGCTGCGATTCGACTTCTGCTGCCAGCCGAATCGCTCCCGCAGAGTGGCCGGCAATTACTGTCTGCCAGATCAACGCCCCGCAGGCAACCGTAAATACAATTAAAAAACCAAAAGCAGCACGTTTTATTGTCATCGAAATTATCCTTATCTTTCTGCCGTTTTGAAAATCAGAGATTTTATCCGCATAAGGGATGCGGCATGATATCGAATGGTTGTATTCTGAGCCATATCACCAGGCTACCGGCCGTCGGCCAGCCGTTCTCCTTCGAAGCGGTCCAGTTCCGGAATCGAATAAATTTTCTGGGCTGTGGCTTTATAATCATATTCCAATCGTACAAAATGCACTTCATTGTCCGCCACAAAGACATAACTGGCGCGGTTGTCGCGGTCGCGCGGCTGGCCGACCGAACCGACATTGATAATCGCTTTTTCGTCCGGGATGATGGGGTATTTGCCGCCCAGTTCGTCCGGCGGATAAAAATCCGGGTCTTCCAGAAATACTCCGGGCAAATGGGTATGACCGATAAAGCAGATATGCTTGACCCGTTCAAACAGGGCATCCATTTTCCCCGCCGTGGTGAATACATCATCCGGAAAGATATATTCGTTGATGGGCCTGCGCGGTGAGCCATGCACAAAATCCATGTGGGCATCCACTCCGCCCAATTTGGTTTGCAGGGTCCATCGCATCTTCTGGCTGCCCAGATATTTCCAGCGTTTTTCGACTTTCTCCCGGTCGGTCTCCTGTTCCAGCATCTTGCGAGTCCAGTACGCGGCCGACTCCGCCCCGGAATTAAAATTGGTCGGTTCATACAAAACCGCATAGTCATGGTTGCCCATGATGCAGTTTTCAGTCTTTTCAATAACCAGGTCCAGGCATTCCTTGGGATTGCCGGCATACCCGAGGATGTCCCCCAGGCAATAAATCGTCTTGATACCCCGCCTTTCGATGTCATTTAAGACCGTGGTCAGGGCCTCCAGGTTCGAATGTATATCACTGATTATGGCAAACATACTGTCATTAAGTCCTATTATTAAGGTAAAAAAGGCATTTTCTTATAACATAAGCCTGCACAAATTGCTATAAAAACCAGTCAAACACCTGTAAGTTCTGTTACAAATATCTGAGACATCCCAAAATCCGTATAAATTACAGGCGATATCTCTATTTCCCCATAGCCGTCATCAGGCATTCCATTCCTGCCGGTGTGATATTGTATTTTTGCCGATACTTGGCTATTGAACCGCCGACCAGGCCTGCTGCCGATGCCGGACAAAACAGCTCCAGACCATCGCCATTGAGCCAACTGCCGCGAAGCAGGATAAAATTCATCATAAAAAACGATACCGGCATTGCAGAGCCGACTGTAAGTTCATCAATTTCAAAGGGTAACAGCTTACCTATCGACTCGAATGCCCCCGGCCCATACAGTCCCAGAAAGGCCGTTTTTTCCGATAAATCCACGACGGTTGCATCCAGATTTTGCTTTTGGATAATGTCGCTAATCAGCCCAAACAAAGAATGTCCCGGCTTGCTGATTACGATATACTCATTCCGCAATGCGGCAATACGATGCGACTGTCCAGTTCCATTGTCGCTCCAAATCCATTGTTGACTGGAACGGTCCGGAAGATTAGGTAATCCCGCCTGCGTCAGCACGGCCTCGGCATCCCGTCCTTTAACACTGATACGCCCGAATCCGCACAGGTCAAACGCGGCACAGTGGGTGTCTAATGCGTATTTTTCAGCTTCTACAGTGCTGTACCGACTGGGCAGACGCCAGCCGTGGTAATCCCCCATCTGGGCTCCCATCTGAAGATGCACCTGTTCAAAAGGACTCGATTTTGCCATAAACTTCCTAAACTAAGTGGTTCCATTTTCAAAGCAACCACAATACCACAAATCTCTAATTGCGCCAAACAAAACAGACATCAACCCTAAAAAAGTGGTTTGGCACGGCGGCTTTCGATGGTATAATACCCCCCTGATTTATAAAGGAGACCTAAATTTGGTACAAATGACATTACTCCAGACGCATGGACTGGTGAAAAAATATACCGGCCGGACGGTGGTTAACCAGGTCAACATTTCCGTTGGCCAGCGCAGCATCGTCGGCCTGCTGGGTCGCAACGGGGCCGGCAAAACCACCACATTCCGGATGGTAATGGGCATGATTGTCCCCGATGAAGGCTCGGTAGTCTTTGAGGGGACTGAGGTTACGAAATTGCCCATGTATAAGCGCTCCCGGCTGGGCATGGGGTATCTGTCCCAGGAACCCAGCGTCTTTCAGCGGCTGACCGTCCGGGAGAATTTAATTGCGATTCTGGAAACCATGTCCATGACCGGCGCCCAGCGCAAACAAAAGGCCGAGGAACTCATCGAGCGGTTCAGTCTGACCGAAGTTGCCAAAAGCCAGGCTCGTTTCCTGTCCGGCGGCGAACGCCGCAAGCTGGAAATCGCCCGGGCGATGGTCACCAATCCCTCGCTGATTCTGCTGGATGAACCCTTCAGCGGTGTGGACCCGATTGCCGTGGAAGAACTGCAGACCGAAATTCGCAGGCTGGTCGCCGGCGGTGTCAGCATCCTGATTACCGACCACAATGTCGAGCGGACGCTGGAAGTCTCCGACAAGGCTTATATTATTGATCACGGCAAGGTGATTGCCGAAGGTGCCCCCCGCGACATTATCCAGAACGAAATGGTGCAGAAAAGCTACCTGGGCAATACCTTCAAAGGTGATGAATTCGATAACTAATATGGTTGATTATATGAATTGCAAAATTACGCATTTTCCCGAGCCGGTACTGCTCAAGGCCGCAAAGCCGATTGAGAAAATTGACGAGTCGATTTGTCAATTGGCCGAGCGGATGAAAGAAATCATGGTCGAGCAAAAGGGCATCGGTCTGGCCGGCCCGCAGGCAGGGGTCAATCTGCAAATCTTTGTCATCTCGCTGGATGGCACCAAAGAAAATGCCAAAGTCTATATCAATCCGAAGATCGAACCCTCCGGCACGATGACCACCATGGAAGAAGGCTGCCTGTCGCTGCCAGGCATCTATGCGAAAATTCCGCGTTACAGCCAATGCGTCGTTCACGCTCTCGGCCTCGATGGCAAGCCCTTCAGTGATGCAGGCGAAGGGTTGTATGCCCGTGCCATGCAGCATGAATATGACCATCTGCAGGGCGTGATGATTAAGGACCGCATGGGCGAAGCGGCCAAACTGCGTGCCCGCCGTATCCTCAAGCGGCTGCAGGAAGAGTATGAGAATAATCAATCCACACAGGGGCCCAAATAACCTATGCGGATACTCTATTTCGGATCCGGGCGGTTCGGCATTCCCTGTCTGGACGCGATTCGCTGTTCCGGCCACACACTGGCGGCCGTGTTCACTCAGCCCGCCCGACCGGCCGGGCGTCATCGTGACCTCAAACCCACCGATGTGGCCCAATGGTGTCATGAAAAAGCAGTTCCCTGCTTTGAGTCCGAAGATATCAATCGCCCCGACCAGCTCCGCCATGTGGCCGACTACAAAGCGGATTTGCTGGTCGTTATTGCGTTTGGTCAGAAAATTTCCCAGCCTCTGGTGCAGCTATTCCCAAAAGGCGCCATCAATATCCACGGCTCACTGCTGCCCAAGTATCGCGGCGCCGCCCCCATCAACTGGGCG
The DNA here is from genome assembly GCA_964550565.1 of uncultured Pirellulales bacterium. GTDB lineage: Bacteria > Planctomycetota > Phycisphaerae > Sedimentisphaerales > Anaerohalosphaeraceae > Anaeroglomus. The sequence continues at coordinate 4,232 of CAZKAI010000098.1, read as the reverse complement.
ATTATTCGAGGTGAATCTCAAACCGGTGTCAGCGTCATCACGCTGGCAGACCGAATGGATGCTGGATTGATTCTCGGGCAGGCTTGTACGCCGATTTATCCTGAAGATGATTTTCAGGCTCTCCATGACCGTCTTTCCGAGCTTTCCGCACCGTTATTGATTGATACCGTCAACGCAATTGAAAAAGGAACAGCGGTTTATCAGCCCCAGGAGGAACAATACGTCACCAAGGCCCCCAAGCTGAAAAAAGAACATGGCTTTATCGACTGGTCAAAGCCTGCGTCGGATGTTGCTAATCTCGTTCGCGGCCTGTGGCCCTGGCCGGGCGCTGCGGCGGTGTATGTCTCAGCCAAAACCGGGAAGTCCTGGAGAGTAAATATTGCCTCCTGTCAGGTCGTTGCAGACAGCCATTCCGGACAGGTTTGCGGCATAATGGACGAGAATTTTCACGTGATATGCGGCCGGGACAAACTGATGATTCGCAAAGTCAAACCCGCCGGCTCCGCCCTGATGGATTTTCAATCTTTTATTAACGGCCGGCAGGGAGGCAAAGACGACCTGTTCCTCCCCTTGGACATGGTCCTGCGGGATTTTTCGTAAATCCGCATCCATTGCCGGTTTAGAACATAATCAAATCAAATTCGATCTCCAGGCCGATTTTGTGTCGAGCCTCTTCCTGGGCCAGATGTTCGAATAATTCTTTGATAGCCGGGTCTCTGGCCGCCTGTGCCAGTTGGGAATAAAGCGTGAACGCCTTGTGTTCATTTTTGATGGCCAGTGCCAGCAGCTCCTTATAACTCATTTCAACGCGGGGCTTGATTTCCGGAATCGACGGTGCAATCCCCAGGCTGCCGACCTCCTCATCGTTAAAGTTGGCCTCTCCGTCCCGAATCCCTTCCAGCCGTATTTTATGCTGAAATTCATCAAGGGCGAAATTCTTCAGGGCGGAACGCACCTCTGATTTTTCAACCTGCTGAGCCAGCCGCAGATAAAATGCATTGGCCTCATTTTCCTGCCGGATAGCGTAATTGAGAATGTCTTGAATGGAATGGGCTGCCATGGTTCATGCCTCCAGAACGGCTGCAAATCGGGTTTATGCCGGATGACCGACGGTCTGGGCATAGACGACATGCTGGTCGGTACCCAGTTTCAGCAAATCGGCCAGGGCGGTCTTGTTGCAGTTATGAAACCATGCGGCCAGACCCTGCGATGCGGCGAACAAATACACATTGCCTGCAATCAGACCGATTGCGACATTGTAATACGATTTCTGAATCTCGGGGTCTTTCAGGCCGGGCTCCTGCATGCGGGATAGTTTGTATTTGGCAAGATCGGCCACAAAGACCAGGATGGCCGGCGCTGTGGCCATGGCTCCGCCGCGGCGACGACCCACCGTAGCACGATAATCTCCCGCAACGACGGGGATAAGACGATGTTCCGGAGCATCATAGATGTAAATCCCGTCGGCCAGCACAACATACAAATCAATTTCCTGCGAGTTGCTGGCGCTGGCGGCGGTTCTGCCGACCTGCCCACGAGGTCCATTCGGACGATTCACCCCGAAGGCTGCCCAGAGCAGATTCGACAATTCCTGCCCCGTCAGCTTTTGATCGCTGATATTGCGGATGGTCTTTCTCTCCCACAGTGCTGCCAGGACGGACTTGCCGCCGTCGGTTTCGGGTCTGACTAAGGAGATGGGTTTCAGATTCGCCACCGGTGCGGGTACGGCTGTGGTTCCGGGTGTAGCAGTGGGGGTGGGCCTGGCTTCCTCGGCCAGGGTGGATTCTGCGGCACTCAGCACGGCCATGGCCGGCACGCTCTTTAAAAACGCTCTGCGATCCATAAATGATTCCTCCAATCATAGTATTGTTGCTTCTCGATATATCGTAGATTGTTCGATGCAAGTCTCAAGCAAAAACCGCCTATCCATGCATATTTATTATGGAATCCAGTTGAAAACAAGACTTAATGGATATGTATTTGCAATTTGCCAAAATTACCCAAATCCTGCATGGTTCTGCCATAATGGCATGGTCAGACTTTCCGTTGTTTCTGTAAGATTCTTAAAATAAATGACTTATGGCTCTGATAAATATGTGGCACATTGTTTGCACCATATTATAGCGTCAGGTCGGCTGTTAAGGCCTGATATAAACTGAATACGATAAAAACTGTAATCAATAGGATACAGGAGCAGACAATGGCAAAAATCATAGGCATCGATTTAGGAACAACCAACTCGGTCGTTTCCGTGATGGAAGGCTCGGCACCCAAGGTGCTCATCAATGCCAGCGGTTCACGGCTGACGGCCTCGGTGGTCGGCTTTACCGACAAAGGCGAACGGCTCGTCGGCCAGACCGCCAAACACCAGCAGGTGACTAATCCGACCAATACCGTCTTTTCGATTAAGCGGTTTATGGGTCGTCGTCATCGTGAAGTGGCTACCGAAGAAAAGATGGTGCCCTACACCATCACCGGCGGCTCGGACGAGCTGGTCAAAGTCAGCATTCGCGGCAAGGAATACACGCCCCCGGAAATCTCGGCCATGATTCTGCAGGACCTCAAAAAGACCGCTGAAGATTATCTCGGCGAAAAGGTCGAAAAGGCCGTCATTACCGTGCCTGCCTATTTTAACGACGCCCAGCGTCAGGCCACCAAGGACGCCGGCACCATCGCCGGGCTGGATGTGGTGCGTATCATCAATGAACCCACCGCCGCGGCACTGGCCTATGGAACCGAAAAGAAAAAGAACGAAAAAGTGGCCGTCTTCGATTTCGGCGGCGGTACATTTGATATTTCGATTCTCGACATTGGCGACAACGTGTTTGAAGTGCTCAGCACCAACGGCGATACCCACCTTGGCGGTGACGACCTCGACGAAGTGCTGATTCATTACCTGGCCGATGAATTCAAGAAGCAGCAGGGCATCGACCTGCGTCAGGACCCGATGGCGCTGCAGCGGCTTAAAGAAGCGGCTGAAAAATGCAAATGCGAACTCAGCCAGCAGGTCGAGTCCACGGTGAATCTGCCGTTTATTACTGCCGACGCCTCCGGGCCCAAGCATTTGAATATCACCATCACCCGCAGCAAGTTCGAGGCCCTGGCCGAGTCGGTTTTTGACCGGCTGAAAAATCCGTGCGTTCAGGCCCTCAAGGACGCCAAGCTGTCGGCCAAAGATGTCGATGAAGTGCTGATGGTCGGCGGTTCGACGCGTATTCCGCTGGTGCAGAAGATCGCCCAGGATATTTTCGGCAAGACGCCTAACAAGAGCATCAACCCCGATGAAGTGGTGGCCATCGGCGCCGCGATTCAGGGCGCTATCCTGTCCGGCGATTCAGGTGTCAAAGACATCCTGCTGCTGGACGTGACCCCGCTGTCTCTGGGTGTGGAAACCCTCGGCGGTGTGATGACCAAGCTGATCGAAAAGAACACCACGATCCCGACCAGCAGAAAAGAAATCTTCTCGACGGCCAGCGACAGCCAGCCCAGTGTCCAGATTCATGTGATGCAGGGCGAACGCGAATTTGCCCGCGACAACCGGACGCTCGGCATGTTCCAGTTGGACGGCATCGCCCCCGCACCGCGCGGCATGCCCCAGATCGAAGTCACCTTTGACATCGACGCCAACGGCATTCTGAATGTCTCCGCCAAGGACCTCGGCACCGGCAAGGAACAGTCCATCAAGATTCAATCCTCCTCCGGCCTGAGCAAGGACGAAGTCGAAAAGATGAAACGGGACGCCGATGCCCATGCGGAAGAAGACAAGAAACGCCGCGAAGTGGTGGACCTGAAAAACCAGGCCGACCAGCTTGTTTATTCGACTGAAAAGACGCTCAAGGAATACGGCGAAAAGGTCGATGCCAAAGTCCGCGGCGATATCGAAAGCGCCGTCAACCGGCTCAAGGAAGCTGCCAAGGGCGAAGATGGCGACGCCATTAAGAAAGCGATGGAAAACCTCAATACGACCGCTCAGGAACTGGGCAAGGTCTTGTATGAGGAAGCCGCCAAGAAACAGGCCAAGACACAGCCGGCCGGCGAGACCCCCAAGGGCAAGCCTGCCGACGCTCCGCAAGAAGGCGAAGCCCGTCGCAAAGGCGGCGACGACGTCATCGACGCGGAATTCGAAGCCAAATAATTCGCGGCTCAGACAACAATAACTTTTCACAAGGTCCGTCCTCAAAAACGGGCCTTTTTTATTTTACTTGCATCGGAGGCAAAAAAACGATAATGTG
>CAZKAI010000097.1:0-15249 GCA_964550565.1 uncultured Pirellulales bacterium | reverse complement strand
CGATTTTAAAGTTGCTTGTCCCGCCAGACCATGATTATAATATACCCCAGTCTTGATTCTTAATAATGTAATAAGGAGACTGCCATGACAAAAAAACAAAGCTGGATCGTTTTTCTTATGTCGTTAGCGCTGAGTCTGTTTATCTCGGAAACCTCCCGTGCCCAGATGCCGGTCTATACGCCGGATGAAAACAACCGCCTTCTGAATGAAATGATCGATATCAGCGGCGATTTCCGCAGTTTTGCCAACACCTATTACTGCGCCGACAAGCTCATTGATTTCGACCCCGCCACAGGCCAGGGCAAAATCTGCTACCTGCGTCATGAGTACACCACCCGGCAGGCCTTCGATAACATGCTGGGCGCCCTGAGCCCCGTGCAGGCCAACGAATTCCCCTCTATTGAATATGCCGCATCGCCCGAACTGCCCTTTGCCCTTGAATTCATCTCGCCTCGCACTTTCCGTATCAAGGCTGTCTCCCGCTTCCAAGTCAAGCCCGATGAACCGTCTCTGATGCTGGTCAACGGCACCGCCCAACAGGACCGCACCGGCTGGAAATACGAAAAAGTCGGCGAGTCGCACCGCTACACCAGCAGCTTCGGCTCTGTCACCCTCACGCCGTCTCCGTTCCATATCGAACTGTGTGATGCCCAGGGCCGACTTCTGACCCATTCGATGCACATGCAGGATACCAGTGAAACCTTTACCCCGCTGCTTCCGTTTTCCTTTGTACGCAGAGCCGCCGACTACTCCACCAGCTTTGCCGCCGTGTTCCGCCTGTCTCCCAACGAAAAAATATTCGGCTGCGGCGAATCCTTCACCGAGTTCAACAAGCGCGGCCAGCGGGTCGTTCTCTATACCGACGACTCCAACGGCGTCCAGAACGAAACCATGTATAAGCCTATCCCGTTTTACATGAGCAGCCGCGGTTACGGCGTCTTCATGCATACCTCCACCCCCATTACCTGCGATTTCGGCAAATATTACAATAGCGTCAATACCATGATGATTGGCGACGACCAATTGGACCTGTTTATCTTCCTGGGCGACCCCAAAGATATTCTCAGTGAATACACCGCCCTTACCGGCCGAGCCGCCATGCCCCCGCTGTGGTCGTTCGGTTTCTGGATGAGCCGCATTACCTATTTTTCCGAAAAAGACGGCCGCACCGTCGCCCAGAACCTCCGCCGGCACCAGATTCCCAGCGACGTGATTCACTTCGACACCGGCTGGTTCGAGACCGACTGGCGCTGCGATTATCAGTTCTCTCCATCCCGTTTTGAAAATCCGGCCAAAATGATTGCCGACCTCAAAGACCAGGGCCTGCGTGTCTGCCTGTGGCAGTTACCCTATTTCGTCCCCAAAAACTCCCTATTCCCTGAAATCATCGAAAAAGGCCTGTTCGTCCGCGACCGCAAAGGCAACCTGCCGTACGAAGATGCGGTTCTGGATTTCTCCAATCCCGCAACCATCCAGTGGTATCAGGACAAAATTGCCGGCCTGCTCAACCAGGGCGTCAGTGTGATTAAAGTGGATTTCGGCGAAGCCGCTCCTGCCAACGGACTCTATGCCTCCGGCAGGACCGGCTTCTATGAGCATAATTTGTACCCGCTGCGCTACAACAAGGCCGTCGCGGAAATCACCCGAAAAGTCACCGGCGACACCATCATCTGGGCCCGAAGCGCCTGGGCCGGAAGCCAGCGATATCCCCTGCACTGGGGCGGAGATGCCGCCAATACCAATTCTGCAATGGCCTCCACGCTGCGCGCCGGATTGTCGCTGGGCTTGTGCGGATTTTCATTCTGGTCCCACGACATGGGCGGATTTGTCAAGGCCTCCCCGGAAGACATCTATCGCCGCTGGATGGTGTTCGGTATGCTTTGCTCCCATGCACGCAGCCACGGCGCCCCTCCCAAAGAGCCGTGGGAATACAGCGAAGATTTCCTCAATACCTTCCGCAAAGCCGACCAGATGCGGTATCGCCTTATGCCCTATATCTATGCCCAGGCCAAAGACAGCAGCGAACGCGGTTTGCCCATGGTCAGGGCCTTGTTCGTCGAATACCCCGACGACCCCGGCTCATGGCTGGTCGATAACCAATACCTGTTCGGCTCGGATATGCTGGTCGCGCCGCTTCTGGAAAATGGCATCGCTCGCGATGTCTATCTGCCTCCGGGCAAATGGATCGACTACCAGACCGGCAAGGTCTTCCCCGCCGGCTGGAACCATATCCAAGTCGGCCCGATTCCCGCCGTAATTTTGGTTCGAGACGGGGCCGTCATCCCGCATATCAAACTGGCCCAATCGACGGCTTTTATGGACTGGTCGGCTCTGGAACTGGTCACCTACACCGCCGACAGCAAAACCGCTCAGGGTCTGGTCTGCCTGCCATCCGACCAGAAACTGCATCGACTGGAATTGACCTCAGACAACCAGCAGTTCCGTCTGGCCGCCGACCCGCTGGCCGGCAAAGTCACCTGGACAATTCAATCTCCGTTAAAATAGAAAGATATCTTTGTGATCATAATAATCAAAAATATATCTAATATATCTTGATATATAAAAAAAGCGCAATGTATATAAAAGCATAGTCTAATTGAATTCCCTGAAATTATTGAAACTTTTCATGGTTTGAAATCATCTCTTGACCTTAGATGTAATACAGTATAGTATAGCATAGTCTATCATGGGACTATCCGGATATGGTATAACTGTATATGGCAGATAATATTTTAAGGAGAACTCAATGAGACACAGTCGATTCCCCGGCAGCAAATCATTTCTTTTTATAGGCACGCTTTTGGTCAGTTGCATGGCGTATGCCGAATCCACTCCAGCATCACAATCCCCTGCAGCACCGAATTTAGCAGCAGTAGCAGTACCATCCAGTTCCTATGTTTCTGGAGATACCTCGCTGGGCGCTCTGAATGACGGCTATGATCCAAGACGCTCCCTCGATAACCGACGTGGTTCCTATGGCAACTGGAATCGAACCGGGACGCAATGGGTCCAATACGACTGGAGCCAGCCTGTCAGCGTCAACAAAATCGATGTGTACTGGTGGGCGGACCGGCAGGGCATTCGCGTTCCCAAAGCCTGCCGCCTGCTGTATTGGGATGGAAAAGCGTTTGTTCCCGTACCCAATCACTCCGGCCTGGGAGTCGAAGAAAACCGGTACAACACAACCACATTTGACGAAGTCACCACCTCCAAACTTAAACTTGAAATGGATTCCGATGGCACGTTTTCGACCGGTATTCTGGAATGGAAGGTCTATGATTCCGGAAAATCTCCGGATTTCCCGCCATCCGTCCAGGCCGGCGTTGATCGCGTCGTGGTTCTGGGAGGCAAGACCTATTTGTCCGGCCATGTCAAGACCCTGCAAGGCAAAGGCGGAGATGTGAAAGTCGCATGGTCCAAAAAATCCGGCCCCGGCAGTGTGACCTTTGAAGACGCCGCCCGGACCGAAACCACGGCGGTCTTTTCAGAAGTCGGCGACTATGTCCTCCAGTTGACAGCGACCAAGGGCACCTTGTCTGCATCTGCTTCGCTAATCACAAAAGTGGTTGCCGCTCCCCCGGCGACGCATCTGAGCCTGATCGATACCGGGGCTTATACGCTGGATAGTTCGCTGTGGAACAGCCGGGCCAAGGTACTTATCGTAAATTGGATTCCCCATTGCATCGCTAAAATTTCCGATCCCGAAGTCAAAGAAGGCGGTATCAATAATTTTATCGACGCGGCCAACAAACTGGCCGGTAAACCCGCCGGGCCGCACCGCGGCTATGTCTTTTCCAATGCCTGGGTTTATAACACCATTGAATCCATCTGTGTCGCCCTGATGGTGGACCCGCAGGGAGACAAGGAAATCATCGAGGCTCAGAAGGCGATTAAACAGACCCTCGAAGACTGGATCCCCAAGATTCTGGCCGCACAGGAGCCGGATGGTTATCTTCAGACGGCCTTTACCCTGAGCAATCGCAAACGCTGGTCGCCCGAACATCGCGGCGATCACGAAGGCTATGTCGCAGGGTATTTTCTGGAATGTGCCATTGCCCATTACATGCTGACCGAGAAGGCCGACGACCGGCTGTATAAGGCTGCCAAGAAACTGGCGGACTGCTGGTGCGATAATCTCGGTCCGGCCCCCAAAAAAGAATGGTACGACGGCCACCAGGAAATGGAAATTGCCCTGGTCCGCTTCGGCCGATTCGTCAATGACATGGAAGGCAAAGGAGCCGGCGATAAGTACATCCAACTGGCCAAATTCCTGCTGGATTGCCGCAAAGACGGCAGCGAATATGACCAGAGCCACCTGCCCGTCATTCAGCAGTATGAAGCAGTGGGCCATGCCGTGCGTGCCACCTATTCGTATGCCGCGATGTCCGATGTGGCCGTGGAAACCGGCGACAAGGATTACCAGAGCGCCGTCATGTCCCTTTGGGACAATATCGTCAATAAAAAGTATTATGTCACCGGCGGTGTCGGCAGCGGAGAAACCTCCGAAGGCTATGGCCCCAATTATTCCCTGCCGCATAATGCCTATTGCGAGTCCTGTTCCAGTTGCGGCGAGATTTTCTTCCAGCATAAACTGAACCTGGCCTATCATGATGCCCGGTATGCTGACCTGTACGAAGAGACCCTCTACAATGCCCTATTAGGCTCGATTGATCTGGAAGGCAAAAACTTTTATTATCAAAATCCGCTTGAAACCCGCGGCATGCGCTATCCCTGGCATGTCTGTCCATGCTGCGTCGGTAATATCCCCCGCGTCCTGCTGATGCTGCCGACCTGGACCTATGTCAAGGACAAAGACAGCGTCTATGTGAACCTGTTCATCGGAAGCACGATGAAAGTAGGCAATGTTGCAGGGACCGATGTCACGATGGTTCAGAAGACCGATTACCCCTGGAGCGGCGATGTCGCGATTACGGTCAATCCCGCCAAGGAATCCAAATTTGCTGTTAAAATTCGCGTTCCGAACCTCAGCGTCAGCGACTTGTATGCCAGCACCCCCGATGCGGATGGCATTGTGTCCATCAAGGTCAACGGCACACCCGTAACCCCGACTATCGACAAAGGCTATGCGGCCATCGACAGAACCTGGAAAGCCGGCGACAAGATCGAACTGGTCCTGCCGATGAAAATCCAGCGTATTAAAGGTATCGATAAAATTGCTGCCACGCGCGGCCGGGTTGCCCTGCGGGTGGGGCCGCTGATTTATTGTGCTGAACGAGTGGATCAGGATATTGCCAAAGTGCTGGATCCCAAGGCGGAATTAACAATCCAGTGGCAGCCGGATTTGCTCAACGGAGTCAATGTCATTAAGGGCACATTTGCCGACGATTCTCCGCTGCTGGCAATACCTTACTATGCCCGCCAGAACCGTGATGAACAGGCCGGCTCCAATCGCGGTGAATTCGGCGGCCCGGATGCCGTTGGCGGCGGCAATACAGGTGCCCCTGACCCGCAGCGGCGCCGGGGTCGCACAGCAGGTTCCACAGTCTGGCTCAAAGACCAATAATCCCAAATGCCGATTAGTGCGATTGTGTAAAAAATACACAGCCTAGCCCATGTGGGTCAGGCTGTTTTACGAATCCCGAATGAAAAGGTCCGCCTCAGACGCGGTGGTGGTCTGTTTTGATACCCAACGGGTATCATTATGCCGCGAGCAGCAGAAGCACGGGGTGCATGCTACTCTACATAGCCGCGACGAGAGCAAAATGGCTTTGTTTGGTAATTTCGACCCTTTGGGCGGTTCAATGTGTCTGTTGTTGTCCGGTGATTCTGTTGGCGTTATTGATTCTGTGTGTTCACCATGAAGCACATGAAGTTCAATCATCATATCAAAGAGCAACAAGTAATATTAAGGAATCCGCCGGGGGGCGGAGGTTAAGTTACTCTCAAGCACGGAGGCTTGAGTTACGTTGTTAGTCGCCAGCCGCCAGCGGGGGGGAATTGAGAATTGCATTAGTTCATAGTTTTTAGTTCGTAGTTCGTAGAGAATGAATAAGCTTTCAGTGGTCAGCCGTGAAAGAAGGAAGGGCAAACACGGGGATTTGCCCCTACAATAAGTTAAACCATTGGCAAACACAGAGGTTCGCCCTACTATCCAGCAGAAACTTCCGGATTGGATAGAGGATTTTCCTCAATCGTCGCGGCTTGAGCTGCGCTGGTGGAAATTTCTATTTTCTCAAGCAGGGATGCTTGAGCTACGTTGTCAGAAGTTTCGTTATTCTCAAACGCGGAGACTTGAGCTATGTTGGCGGTAGCTTCTTCATTCTCAAGCGCGGAGGCTTGAGCTACGTTGTCAGAAGTTTCTTTATGCTCAAGGGCGGAGGCATGGGGCACGGCATGGCTATCCACGATGCGGGGGTGATGGCACGGCTGGGCAGCAAACTCTGCTTGCTTTTCGTCACAGGTGCCATCCATGATGCGATGGAGCCGATTGTGCTGTAAGGTGCGAAATTCGGCCATTGCCCGATAGAGGCATCGCTCCAGGTGTGTCTCATAGCGGCCCAGTTTGATCAACTTGTCTTTGCCGCCCATATCCTGTGCAACGGACGGACCGAGAGAGCCTTCGAAATCCTCCTGTGCAGCCAACAATTTTGCTTCGAGGGCCTGCTGCATCTGCTCTGCGGGAGGGACAAGGCCCTGCTTGCGCGCCTGCAGTTCGGCACGGGCTTCATCAATGATGGATTGGGTCAGCTCCTCCATCGAATCATCCGATTCACCATTGAGAAACCGTCTATATGACTCACTGGCCGTGCCCTTTTCAGACGGCCAGCGATCTTCGAGGTAAACCTGACCATCCCGGGTTTTGAGCCAGGACAACACCGATTGGCGAAATGACCCACCGGGCTTTTTCCGTTCGGCCTGCTCTCTTTGCTCTTTGGCGGCTTTGAGGGCGGCGGCGGTCTGCCGGCGGACAAAATCAGACTGACATTCCTCCAGCCATTCGGACTCGATCCGACCGGCCCGCTCCAGACGCCAGAGGCAATCGGCAATCCGGCCGGCCAGACGCGCCTCGATGGGCCCTTCGGGGGCAAGCTGGGCCAGCACATCATTGCGAAATTGCTCATACTGGTCCAGACTTTCTCCCCGGATGATGATGCGCCCAGAACGCAACCCATGCCGCATGGCGTTCTGGGCTACTGCGGCCTTGCCCTCGGCGGTGCGGGGGCCGGTTGACTTCAAACCGTTATTTCGATTGGCAATTAATTGTTTTTCCGATAACATATTCAACTCCTATATACCCAACGGGTATCATTATGCCGCGAGGAACAGAAGTATGTGGTTCATGCCACTCTACATAGCCGCGACGCAATAAAACCTGTTGGGATTAACAAATCATTTTCGGCCGGCCAACGACGGCCGGCCTTTGCTGAAAATTTATTTGTTTTTACAGGATTTGAAAATAGTTCGGAGTTTTTAGTTCGTAGTTCATAGATTTTATGCTAAAGGTTTTGCCGCGGAGGGCACGGAATAAGAACATAAGAACTCAAGAACATAAGAACCGAAGAAGTATACAGGGAGACAGGAATACATGAATAAAGGTATATACGTATATAGGTATGCAGGTATGCGGGGAAACAAGTGCTGGTGAATTGAGAATTGCATTAGTTCATCGTTTTTAGTTCATGGTGCGTAGTTTGTAGCTGCCGACCTCCAGCGGTCAGCAATGAGCCGTGAAAGAAGAAAGGGCAAACACGGGGAACGGGGATTTGCCCCTACGCTGAACACTTTGGAAGTCTAATTCTGCAAAAGTCTTATATCTTATTGCATATTGAAAACTATCGTGGTCAATTTACAAGGACATCGTCATAACACGCTTTATGAAAAGCGGTTTGACGGTCAGGGAATTTTCAATCCATTTGGTGTTTTATTTGGGCATGGCTAATAACCAAAAACGGAATATCAAACAATTACAATTCTCGATTTAGTGCTACTATGCATCTAATATGTCCTGTATGTGAACAAAAAAAAGAGAAAAAAGTCTAACAATCCATAACAAATGACCAACAACGATTATTCAAATAGTTTATCATAAGCAGCCAACAATTTAGGTATTTCATACTTCCATTCAAAGGTATTCTCGATTCGCTGGCGGCCGTAGTCTCCCATTTTTTTTCGTTTGTCCTCGTCGGCCAGCAATTCAAGGATTTTTTCGGCCAGGTCGATCGGATCATTATTGCGGGCATAAAAGGATGCCTCCTGGGCAGAAAAACGTCCTTCAGTCAAGTCAAACTGGACTATAGGCTTTCCGAGGGCCATATATTCCATAATCTTATTCATCGTCGATTTGTCATTCATTTCATTCGCTATATCGGGATTAACGCAGACATCGGCGGTATTCAACATCGCCAGCATTTCCTCATCACACACTCGCCCTGTAAATGTTATAAAATCGGCAATCTGTAATTGTTCCGCATAGGCTTTCATCTGCTCCAGTTCGGTCCCGCCGCCAACTAGTCCGAAGTGGATATCTTTTCTATTCTTGTCATGAATCATATATTTTGCTGCTTCCAGCAAATAATGAATTCCTTCCTGTTTACCCATAACTCCGACATATCCGACCAGGAAATTCCGACCCATTTTCAATGTCGGAACGGGAGGAAGAATTTTCAGACGCTTCAGATTCGGACCGCTGCGAACGACAAATACATCGGAAGGATTTTTGCCGCCCCGCTCTATCGCAATTTTTTTATAGGATTCATTTGTAGCAATTGAAACCGATGCTGTCTTGAAAGTCAGTTTTTCGAGTAAAATCATTAATTTGTAAAATATGTCTTTTTTTCCAAATTTGGCGATATACAATTCGGGATTGATGTCATGATGGTCAAATAGAAAACGCTTGCCCAATAATTTAAAAAACAAGCCTATCAAAAAGATGGTGTCCGGCGGATTACAGGCATGAATCACATCAAATCCATGGCTGAAAAGGATTTTCCACGACAGCCAGAATTCCCAAAATAATGCCGCACTGTATTCAATTGCATATCCCAAGGCACCATTAGCCTCGGTTGGAAGGCGATGGCGATAGACATGGATGCCTTCCAGAAGTTCCTGCTTCTTTTCATATCCTTTGCCTATCGGACAAATCACGGAAACAGCATATCCTGCATCGCGGAGGGTACAGGCTTCCTGCCAAACCCTTCTGTCAAATGGCACAGGAAGATTCTCTACAATAATTAATACTTTTCGCGTTTTACCAGCAGATGCCTTCATAACCACCTTCTTTATGGACCTGATCTGTTATCCGTACAAAATCAATCACGTGCTGATTGGCTTTACGGTTTTTGACTACCTCGGTAAATTCCGGTGCCTTATTGCCTATCACAACAGTATCTGCATGACTGAGTAATTGATCAATAGAATCTACCATCAAGCTTGAGATATGAGGAATATGATTATACAAATAGTCTTTGTTGGCGCCAATCAGTTTGGCAAGATTGACATTGCTGTCATAAATACGCAAGTCAAATCCTTTGCCTAAAAGCCTCTCGATCACATCGATCAGCGGGCTTTCACGCAAATCATCTGTGCCAGCTTTGAAGCTGAAACCTAATATACCCACTTTTTTATTTCCAGCCTTGATAATCATATCTAAACCCGTCTCAATATGCTGCTGATTACTGGTCAATACTGAATTCAGAACTGGCACATCAATATCCAGCATTTTGGCCTTATAGGTCAGGGCACGTAAATCCTTGGGCAAACAAGAACCGCCAAAAGCAAATCCCGGCTTCATATAATAAGCAGACAGGTTTAATTTTGTATCCTGACAGAATATCCCCATCACACTGTGGCTGTCAATACCCAACGGCTTGCAAATCCGGCCGATTTCATTGGCAAATGCCACCTTTAAGGCATGCCAGACATTATCTGTATATTTGACCATTTCTGCCGTTTCAATTGACGTTCTAATTAAAGGAGCAGACAGTTTTTCGTAAATAGAAGCCAGCAAATCACCGCTTTGCGGATCGGTCTGGCCGATTACTGTTTTAGGCGGATGGTCATAATCATAGACCGCTGTTCCTTCACGCAGAAATTCAGGATTATTGCAGACGCCAAACTCCAGCCCGGCTTTTTTACCTGAATACTGCTCCAGTGTCGGGATTACAACACCCCGCATTGTACCCGGCAGCACAGTACTTCGGCAGACTACAACATGAAATTCCTTTTTCTCTTTCAAGACCAACCCGATCTGTTCACATACATTACGTACATATTTCAAATCCAGACTGCCATTGGATTGACTGGGTGTTCCAACACAAAGAAAGGAGATGTCCGTATTCACTACAGCCTGTCGAATGTCAGCCGTTGCTACCAGCTTCTTTTCAGAGACTGCCCGATTGATGATCTCATCAATATCCTTTTCGATCACCGGCGACTGGCCATGATTAATCAAGTCCACTTTTGTCGGATTGGGATCGACACCAATTACCGCGTGACCATCACGAGCCAGACAGCCCGCAGAGACTGCGCCGACATATCCTAAGCCAAAGATGCTGATATTTTTCATCTGTCACTTTCCTTTGAAATACATACATCTGATTTGTTTTCTATCCGAGACTCAACCGGTATTCTGTTTCCATGAAATATTCTCTCTAATTGCTCTTTTCGAATAAAGTTAATCAACTCAATTGGGATTTGTCGCTGCTCCCCCATAAAAAAGGCATAAATATACCCAATTAGACGCGCCACACCTCCTAAAATGAAAGGGGATTCCTTAAAACATCGACGGAACGATTTAAATAATAAAAATAACGGATGAGTTGCTAAAAAATATTCTCCAATTCCCAAACGAAATCGAATTTTGAGCATACTTTTGGAATGACCAGTTCCAACGGGTTTGTTATGAATGACTACCATATCCGGAAAAGACCAAGTCTTCCACCCATTCATACGAGCCATAAAGCAAGCAATCGTATCCTCTCCTCCATACTTCATGGGGATAAATCCGTTTATATTCCTAAAACATTTCTGGCGGAATACCATGATATTTTTGGGGCATGAACGTCGGTCATTCAACGCTTTTTCTAATCGATTATTATTTCGAACTACATAGACTCCAGAAGCAATACCCAACTTATTGTCTTTATCTAATTCAGACAATATTTTTGCATAATAGTCAGAAGGTAAAGTAATATCTGCATCCAAGATAGCAAGATATTCATAATCAACAGTCTCAATTATTTTTAATCCCTCTTCAATCGCATAGACATTGCTACCATAATAGGTTTGGCCAGGTATTTTTTTTCTATGCAAATACTTAATCCATGAATATTGTTTTGTGTATTGTTTAATTATCTGAGCCGTTTTATCAGTAGAATCATCATCCACTATCACCCATAATATAGGTTTAGTAGACTGGGCAATTACGCTTTTTATTGTTTCAGCTATATATTTGTCTTCATTATATGCAGGTGTAATTAATGCATATTTGTATGTATTTTTCATTTTAAAATCCCCGCAGCCATTCAGGGCTCAATCTCCATACTTTAGACCATTTATTATCTTTCTTTGATACTGTTAACATTGCTCGTGACAAAGACCATAAAAATAATAATCCCAACCCTATTGGGCATAAGTATCTAGGCCAATGGTGCCGAATAATTGTTGCCTTGGACTTAAATACTTTTACCATTCGCGATGCTTGACATATTTCCGAAGCACCACCATAATGAATGATTTCTGCTTCAGGAGTAAAAATCGGTTCAGCTCCTAAGTCTTTGGCTCTCAAGCATAAATCCACCTCTTCACCGTACATGAAATATAGGGAATTGAAGCCGTTCAATTGATCCCACAGCTTTTTTCTAATTAGGAAAAAACATCCGGTTATTATATCAACATGCCTGACTGTATCATATTTCCAAGAACCAAACGTTTCAGGATTAAATATTATGCTTTTTTTGAATATTTCTGTTAATGCCAACACCCGACATAAAAGGCTCCATATTGTCATTTTATTGTAACAACAAGTAGGATTTAAAGAGCCATCCGGATAGATGGTTCGACCACCCCATATCCCAGCGTTACTATTTTCTTGCGCAAAACTATACAGCCTATTAATTGCACCATTTAGTACTACTGTATCAGAATTCAATAGTAATAAATAATCGCCTTTTGCATGTTGGATCGCCAGGTTGTTAGCCGCCGCAAATCCAGCATTGGCTTTATTTTTTATTAACTTTACATTTGGAAATCCCTTTTCTATTTCATTGACAGAAGCATCTGTGGAGCTATTGTCAACGACAATTATTTCGTAATCAATTGTTCTAGTCTCATTTATCACAGACCTGATACAGTCAAGTGTCATCTGACAAGTATTATAGCTAATAATAATAATGCTCAAATCCATACTGTTTATTTCACTGCAAAAAAAACAGGTTCTTTTGACAATCCATATTTCTCAATATCTTCAGAGGTCAGATATTGAGAAACTGAATGCTTACTAACCTCAAAACCGTGACTTTGGAGTCTGGTTTCAAAATCACAGCCATATCGCCTGACATGATTGGTTTCCCTGGGTTCAGGATTGCCATATTCTATGGTATTCTTCAAATTCCAGTCTATAGGAACTTGAATAATTAAAATCCCTTTTTTCTTTAAGACGCGATTGATTTCACACAGGGCTTTATTTTCATCTGGAATATGTTCAAGAACATGAAAACATAAAAAATAATCACAAGTTTCCGTTTCATATCTCATTTGAGTAATATCTCCCTGTTCCATTGCAAAACGTTCATAATCAAAACTGATATAATTTTGATAATTTTTTCTTTCCAAACTATATTGCTGAAAACTTCTCATAGGCGCAACTTCTATCACCCGTTTATCAGGAGAGAAAAATTCGCTCCTTTTTTCCAATAATTCCAATAGTGATCTATGTCTGTCCTGGCAAAGACAGCTTGGACATACTGTGGAAAGTTCAAAGTAACCAGGACCAACATTGGGGTAAAATGAACCTCCCTGCCATCCACAAATATTACATTTTCTTCTTTTATTGAAGGACTCGAGCAATAAGAGCTTTAATAGCAATAAGGTGGCTTTTTGTGAATTAATCACAAAATCATAATTTCCACAAAATAGGGATTTTATTGCAAATCTTTGCCATCGATAAAACAACCTTAATTGACCAAATTTTACATTTTGTTTTAATAGATATTTCATTATATTCCTCTTCAAAGGACTTTGTACTTTTGTAAAGTCGAGTTTAAAGGGCTAATTTGATTAGCAGATCCAGTTATTTTTATTTGAGCAGATAAAGAAGTTATCATTGCCAAAGATAAATACCACACTAGTGTAGTCTGCCCAAAATAAGAGACGCCAATAAAATTCATACAATGAACAAATAAGCTAACACCCAAAGCCCACGAAAACGCTAAACGAAATGGATATCCAATATAAAAACGCCATAATTTACCGACTTCTCGAAATGCCATTACAATTATTGCCACAAACATACACATTGTCAGAAAACCACCATTAACCCCTTCCAGGATATATTGATTGGTAACATCTCCGGCATATACCCCCCAATCATAGATATTCATGCCGGAACATCCATACAAAAACCATTCATCAAAATGATTGATTGCTTGATTGATCAAATTATATCGATGCCAACCTGTTGAGCCGCCAACAGCGCTGACACGAGATATCAGGTGCCAGACTGGAGCCTTCATTACAATGTGCAGAGAAATAAGAACCAATAGAAGCAACCAACGTACAATACGCATTCTGTACCGAAGATAGAAAAACATAGCACCAATAATACCACTTAACACCCCCATAACCGGAGTACTCGATGCACAGCAATATACAATAAACAGAGATGTGAGGAATCCCGTTATTGCCCAAGCTCGATCTTTAGCAGACTTCCACCACAGACTGCCAAACAATGGCATCAATGATGCCCAGAAGCAGCCGGCAAGAATTGCATGAGAAAAAGCTCCCTGGCACCGAAGTTTTTCATCACGAATTGTGGTGATTGAAGGAACGCCCCCAAAGACAGAAAAAAAATTATGCCCCGTTTGATTTTCAATGAAGAAAAACATGGCTACCGGAATACTAATTAAAACAAACCCATAAACTACATTTTTCACGTCTTCCCAATCACATAGTAAACAACGAAATAAAAAATACATCCCGCAAGCATCAAATGCAAAACCTAACCGATTTATCAAAGACGAAAATGTAGCAATTCTTGCTGTATATAAAACGATAGAACAAGCTGCCCAAATAATTATTCCAAAATCAAGTGGTCTCCAAACAAATTGTTTATTTTCTTTTAAAATGTAAATACGCAAAATCCCACAGAGTACAAGAATTCGAATAAATCCAAAATCCAACCCTGCAATAACTATTCTTTGAGCTGAAGGTATAAAACAAGCCATTATCAACATAGGCTGAACAGCATACCGCCTGGGAAGAAACAACATAAGTGTACCCAATACAAGAACGACGAGTAGGCCTAACGGGTGTACTATCGTATGATTTGATATGCCTGCATCACTGGCCAAAGTTATAGTATCATTCATATTATCTTATCAATCAATACAATTATTTTAAAGTCTTAATTATCTTCGCAGGATTACCCGCTGCGACTGAATAAGGCGGAATACTTTTAGTTATAACACTATTGGCACCTACAATCGAATCATGACCCACAGTAACTCCCTTTAGAATAACAGCATTTTGCCCTATCCAACAATTGTCTTCAATGATCACCGGCTTTGAAATATAGCGATTATTAATGGTAACAGGGATTCCCCCCGGCTCTAAGATATGATCAGAATCTGTAATTAAAACATTTGAAGCAATCAAAACATTATTCCCTATCCTCACTGATTCTGCCGCATTACACTGGAATCGATACATAATAGTACAGCTATCTCCAATAAATATTTTGGGAATTTGTCGAATATCTGGTTTTAGATCTGCGAGAACCGACTGATTCATAATTGTAACGTGTGATCCAATAACAATAGAACGTGGATTATTAATTTGAAGGCTTAACCTAATAATCGATCTCTTCCCTAGTTTTAAAAAACGCCATTTCCACAACATTACAGTAAGCATAATAAAATACGCACGATGTAGCTTTCTTAAAATTTTTTGCGTGATTGTCATTGAGTCAACTTCCGTACTTTTTAAAGGTTAAAAACGGCTATTGGGGTCTAAAACTATTGAGCTGCCCCGTTTCTTTGTACCAACTTCTGTGAGAGGATTTACGATATCCGC
>CAZKAI010000096.1:6606-15307 GCA_964550565.1 uncultured Pirellulales bacterium | reverse complement strand
ATTTGCTGGCGGCCATCACCATAAACCACATCCGGTTGCCGGAGTTGCGATACATCGTCTGGAACGGCACAAACGCCTCATAATCTTCGTTGCCGCCGCCAGCTCCTCCGATCATCGACATGGACGGCCGGTTCTCCACCACACCAATCACGCGGTAGGTACGATAGCCGAGGGTCACCAGTTCGTTGGTGCAGTCGCGGTTCATGCCAAGCTTGTCACGCAGATTCTGCGACAGCAGGCAAACCGAACGGGCCTGGGTCTGATCTATGGCGGAAAACGCCCGCCCGATAATGACAGGACGCGATTCAATCTGATGCCAGGCCGACTCTATCCCGCTGACACGAATTCGCTCAAGGGTCTTTTCTTTATAGCGAATGCTGTCCCGGTTGTCTTCAATTTGTGTAAACGATGACACAGACGGGCAATACGTCAGCAGTCCTTCAAACTGTTCGGGCTTGAAGCGGATCGTATCCCAGGGCACGTTTTTGTATTTGCCGGTGTCCGGCCGGGTGGGCCAGATAAAAATACGATTGGTGCCGAACGTCTCAATATCGCTCATGATTTTGGCTTTTAACCCGCTCAATGCAGCAATCACGGCGGTCACGGAGGCGACACCGATGATAATGCCCAGCGTCGTCAGCACCGACCGGGTTTTATTGACCCAGATTTGCACCAGGGCCAGGCTGATGCTTTGTGCCATAAGCCGAAACAGACGAATCGGAAGAGACAGAATCATGTTCATCGTCCAGCTCCTGCAGGACGTTGTGTCCAGACGGCATCCTGCTCCGTCGGCAAATCGCTGATCACTTTCCCATCTCGCATGCGAATAATCCGTTTGGCATGGCAAGCCACATCCGCCTCGTGTGTAACCATGATAATCGTCTGCCCTTCTTCATGCAGCCGTCGAAACAGGGCAAGGATTTCTTCGCTGGTTTTGCTGTCCAGATTCCCCGTCGGTTCATCCGCCAGCAGAATAGACGGATTATTGATCAACGCCCGCGCGACGGCCACACGCTGCTTTTCGCCGCCGGAAAGCTGATTGGGCCGGTGACTCATCCGTTCGCCAAGCCCCACCCGCTCCAGCGCCTTATGAGCCAGTTCTTTGCGGTTCCAGACCGCCTGACGCGAATAAATCAGCGGCAATTCCACATTTTTCAGCGCCGAAAACCGCGGCAGCAGTTCAAACGACTGAAACACAAAACCGATCTTTTCATTGCGTACGCGGGCCAGTTCGGAATTGCCCATCCGGGTGGTGTTCTGCTTATCCAGTTCATATACGCCGCTGGTGGCGCGATCCAGGCACCCCAGCAGATTCATCAGCGTGCTTTTGCCGGAACCGCTGTGGCCCATGACAGCCACATATTCATTCTGATATATCTCCAGGCTCACCCCATCCAGCGCATGAATCTGCTCGGAGCCGACCTTGTAGATCCGCCGGATGTCATGCAGCCGGATAACGACGGGTTTTTCGCTCACTGCCAGGCTCCTTTTTCTCTACGATGCTTTCGGCTCAGTCGATGTCGCAGCGGGTTCGGTTTTTTCTTTGGCCTTATTTTCCGCCTCAACTTCTTTTTCGTCGCGCACTGCCTGCTCATGCTTCAGGGCATCCAGCACCTTGTAGGGCCCGATAATAATCTGATCCCCAATCTTTAATCCTTCTTTGATGATGATATGGGTCGTATCCCCGGGCCCGATTTTCACCGGCGTGGCCAACGCCTTTTTGTCATTGTAGCAAAAAACCACCGTCACATCGGTCTTATTGGCATCCACCAGCGGATTACTCCGGATATCCGTGGGCAAATCATCCCCCTTGCGCGTCAAAATCGCCTGGCTGGGTACTTTGAGAATATCCGTGTGTTTTTGCGTAAAGATATCCACATCTGCCGTCAGCCCCGAATATAATTTGCTGACATCCCCCTCGATGAGAATTTCCGTACGATAATACTTGGTTCCGGTGCTCTGGGAATTGTCATTGGTCAGTGCGATATGATCGACTTTCCCGCGATAGATATGGTCCCAGAAAGCCTTGACGCGGATATTCGCTTCCTGCCCCAGGGCCAGCTTGCCCACATCAGCCTCATCCACCTGAGCCACCAGCAGCATCTTCGACAAATCCGCGATAATCATAATCACCGTACCCGGATTATTCATCGTCCCGGTCATCACCATTTCACCCACTTCGGCATTGATCCGGGTAATCACACCGTCAATCGGAGAGCGAATCGTGGTATATTCAAGGGCATCCTGGGCCTCCTCAATCTGGGCCTTTTGCGCATCAAGATTATGCTGAGCGACAATCAATCCCTGTTCTTCGGCTTCAATCTGAAACGTCGCAGATTGCAGTTGTGATTCCAGTTCGTCAAATTTTTGCCTGGCCAGGTCATAGACACTTTGACTGATATCTCCGGTAGTCAGCAGTTGTTTTTGACGTTCGTAATCTTTTTTTGCCTGTTCCAGACTGGCCTCGGTTCCCTTGAGTTGAGCCTTGCGGGAGGCAATCTGCGTCTTGGACACCTCAAGCTGTGCCTGCTGGGCCAGATAATTGGCCTCGGCGCTCTTAAGCCGGCTTTCCATCTCCTTGGCATCCAGCCGAATGACCAAATCCCCGGCCTTGACCTGCTGGCCTTCCTTAAATGGCAATTCGACCACACGGGCCGAGACTTTGGCGCTGATTTCCACCTTGGTTTTGGGTTCAATTTCGCCGGGGGCGCTGATGAATTCCTGCAAATCCCCGGATTTCAGTTCTTCCAGGCGGACGGTCGTTGGCTGTGGGGGCTGCTGTGTCTTTTTCACCAGCATAGCACCCAAAACGAAAATAATCACAATAACCATTGCGATGATAAACAGTGTCTTAACCACACCTTTATGCACGTGCGCTCCCTTTCAAAACTTCATGTTAGGGTTGGAGTTGTGTTGCCCATGTCCGACAATTTACATCGCTGGGCTCAAAAAGCAAGAAAAACTTTCCGGCAATTCTGGATAAATTTTCACCGCAGAAAAAACTCAAAAATAATTCTAAAGACAGGATTGTCATCAGAAATAATGGTTTTATTTTGCCAAAGCAGATTGCGTGTCTTCTTTGTCATTATTTTCTTCTCTCGCGTTGCTCGCCTGTTCACGCTGCCAGGCGTAATACGCATCCAGCGCTTGAAGTCGCTCAAGATTCTTCACTGATTCCATTCCGGGGGATGCGTCCAAGACCATAACCTGCTGACTTTCTGTGGCAAAAGGCTGCCACTCAAGCAGCTCCGGGCCGTTCGGATTCCCTGTTTTAGCAAAATTTACCCAATAATTGCTCATCAGATCGAACATCTTCGTGTCCTCAGGTCGGGGTTTCTTGATGTTGCCGAAAACATACTCGATCTCAGCGGCGTGTCCCGCCCCCTCGGGACTCTTGGGCGTACGGTGGTCAAAGTAATACACAAACGCCGGATGGATCCCTTTTTCAGTTTGCAGCCTGGCCCAGGTCCACGTCGGCCAGCCAAATAACACATCCCCCACGATATCCCGCGAGGATTTCGTTGCCTGGGCTTTCGCGGCATGGGGATACGCAGCAAGAATCGCGTCTGCGTGCATACCGAAGGCTTCGCGAACCCGGGTTGTAAATGTGCCGGGCGATACGCTTTTCCGCACAAACAGTCGTCCTTCGTCGGAATTGGTGCCAATCAGAATCGGAGTGTCATTAAAGCTGCCTTTCTGATATAGCTCATACGGATCACTGGGCAGCACCTTGCCATCATAATTGGGTCTTCCGCCGCTGCCCCCCTTCAGAATGGCTTTGGCCGAGAGAGCCCTAGCCGCGGTGATATTTTTGGCCTTTATTTTGGTCAGGAATTCCACGCCTTCCTTCTCGGCAATCTCCAGCGTGGGAATCAGTTGAGCCCCCTCATTCGAGCGTTTCGGTGGTGTAAATGAACCTCCGCTTTGCGAGATGGCCCGATGAAATAATCCCCTGGCCTTCGGTGAAATCGCCAGCATACTGACCGAGACACCCCCGGCGGATTCCCCGAAAATGGTTACACATCCAGGATCTCCCCCAAAGGCGGCGATATTGTCACGTACCCATTCCAGCCCGGCAATCTGGTCGAGAAGCCCGAAGTTGCCCGTGCCGCCCTCCCTGCCCAGTTCAGGATGAGCCAGAAAACCAAACGGCCCCACCCGGTATGCAACAGAGACGACCACCACCCCCTTTTTAGCCAATCGGGCTGCATCATACACCGGCGTAGCCGTCGAACCGAGACTGAACGCCCCGCCATAAATCCAGACCATGACCGGCAGCCGCTCGCTGGCATCGCCGGCCGGGGTCCAGACATTCAGATACAGGCAGTCCTCGCTGAAGTTGTTCGGAACCCCCATAAACCAGACAGGAATAAATGAATTCTGCATAGGGGAAGGCGCAAACTTCTTGGTTTGCCGGATACCTTCCCAGGGGATAACCGGCTGTGGGGACTTCCACCGCAACTCCCCCACTGGCGGAGCCGCAAACGGGATTCCCTTAAAGACGCGAACCCCGTTGGTTTCCGTGGTTCCTTCAATAATGCCCCCAGTCACGTTGACCTGATTATTGACGTCGGAAACTGCGGCGGTCGTTTCAAAAGACCGGTTGCATCCAAGTGAAATTACGGTAAATACGATGACACAGTAAATTTTTGTATTACGCATCCAGTAAACTCAATAATAAGACTTATAAACCCGTTAAAACAACAGGGATAAAATAATCCTTATCAGGTAATACCCGATAAAAGCAGAAAAGTTACAGTAAGGAGTGAAAATTATCTAAAACCAGGAATTGTGCGGTAAACACATGCATTTGTTATATTTCATGTCACGTATTGTCCATTTTTTGTGTAATGCTCGAACTATCCAGGCGATAGACCGTTTTAAATCGTCCCGAACAACCAATTTGTCGCCAGTTGTGCAAAATCCTGTATATCAACCGTATGATTATTGTCCAGATCGGCGCGATTGCATGTTCCACAATGAGTATTCAGCCAGTTGCCTGTCAAAATCGATAAATCCATGTTGTCCACCCTGCGGTCCCTGTTGATATCTCCCGGAATATCCTGCAATCCAACCACGGTTACTACAGACCTGGCCGGAATCCGAAATACATCGCCGGGATTCAAGGCCTGATAGGGAGTCAAACTGTCGGAAGCAATTACATTGCCTGCAGTCACATACGGAACCATGTAATCCACCGTTTTGCCTGCGGGCAAATTGACAAATTGGGCGTTGACGACTCTGATGTCCGATGCAAAATTGACAAATACCAATACCGCAGCATGATGGGCAAAACTGTAATACCCGGAGACCATTAAATCGTTTTCAACCTCTGCAGGTGTTTTATTATCCGAGCGCTGTACATCGACCCGATACATCCCCGGTCGGATAAAGCGACTGAAATTCCCCATGGCCCACAGCATTTTGGATGGATAATAATTGCCATTGGTTGTGTTATAGTCGCAATACACCAGGCCATCTTTATAATCATACGGAGATACGCCCAGCCACCACTGCCAGCTCTGGGCTCTTCCCACCGCAAGATCCGCATGAATCACTCGGGCAATCCACAGGGCTGGATCAATCCCCAGATCCCTGCCCGGACCATAATCGCCCAGAATACAGAATTCCGTTTGCGCATAACCCAGATTGTAATTGGTCAGCGTATTTGCCAGAGACTGACGCACCGATGTCACCTGCCCCGCAGAATCACTCCAGTAGCTATGACTGGAAATAGTCCCTCGCACATTGGAATTATACCCGATAAAGCGGGAACTGGACGTATTGAAAAAATCGTAGACATAATTTAAATCATACCAGCGATACTTATTCAAATCCTGAAGCTCGCCGGACTCACAAATCTCGATTTGAGTCTTGAGCCCCCGACTCACCAGGGCAGAAGAAAGTGCATCCACCAGAGTCTTTATATTCGAGGAACTGTACCGGCAGCCCTCTTGTGAAGAATAACCCGGCTGACTGGAATCATCATTCCAATCCCACTGGGGTTCGTTGATGGGGCTGATAGAGTCAAAGTCAATGCCTTCGACTGTACGGAACCGTTCCACGACCGTCGCCAGATAGTTCGCAAAATCATCATATTGATCATCGGCGAGGTTGGTCGTACCAACAGAAGAATTGCAGAATGCATTGCCGTTTTTGGTCATATTGATCGGGGGACTGTTGGAAAAAGCCAGGAAGTGCTCGACACCCCGGGCCCTGGCCTTCTGGAGAAAACTGCGCTGGCCGGAACATCGAGTCCAGTCATATCCGGTAAAGGTCGAATTGAAGTAACAGTCCGCTCTTCGCCATGCATCATAGATATTGCTCTGCCGTGCACTTCCGGCCCCAAGATTCACTCTCCATAGGGATAAACCAATACCTCGCGGTTTATTGTTATAATCCAGATCCTTACTGAAAAGCAGGTCCGCAATCCCGTTGGTTTTAGTCGAAGGCCAGTTGCCGACGTATTGGATTGACCAGCAGTCCGATGCCCCGAAAGACTGCATCTTTTGATGCGTAGTCTTAACATCCACGGTAACAGTCAACTGAGGAGCAGAGTTGGAAAACAAGCTCAAACCGCCCGTGCCGGCGGGAATACATCGCACATAAGCCCCTGCTTCAGACGATGGATAGCTCGCATTAATCCCATATTTTTCCTGCAGATAGGCACCGACCTCCTCTTCCTCCGCCTCCGTCAGCAGCCGTGAATAGAGAATAATTTCGGCTATATCTCCATCCCAGACTCGCTCACCAAACCAGCGATCCCGCGTGATTTGATTGACGCGCGTTGCACCGGTCGTGGCAACGGACAAAATTACAAAATCAGTCGGCACATTGACGGCTTTGCCATCCACTATTTCATGATTGATTTTCGTAATGCCATTTTTGACCTCGCTATCCGTGTACATATCAGACCAGATTTGCCTGGGCCAGCCGCGGTGAAAACAGGTGGCGCTGGAATGCCCCAGAATACTGCGATTGCTGGCTGTCGCATTCGCGTCTTCTTTGAAAACAAGAAAGACTGTCCGGATTCCCGTGGCTTCAGACAATGTCAAATAATCATCAATTCCATCAAAACGAACCGCCGGAAGGTCATTAAGAACATGGGATTTGTATACCGGCCTTGCTAATTCCGCTGTTTGCACAGCATGTCTTCCTTTACCGGATAAATCAGACCAGGATGATATCGTCTGGCCATCGGAAAGTCCGGCAATCTGATCGGCTGCCAGATGCAGTTCCAGGCCAAAACGAACCGGCAATTGGCGAGCATAACTCATAGCGGCACAGAGAAGGATGCTCATTACAATGCTATAGCGAACAATACCCATCATTTTACACCTTGATTCATCGACAACAAAGAATAGGTCCTTACCGCCCCACTTCTCTTACCTATGTTTATAATGTATCATCTTCCTCCTGTTTTTTCAATAAAAAAGCCCGACCAGATGGCCGGGCTTTGTGAATTCAGGTAAAATAACAGGGTTTAGAACGTGATAACCATTTCCGCTCGAATACGCTGGTACTCATCGTCGGCCTTGTTGGACGCCCCGTAGGTTGACACAGACCGGGCACGGTCGGCAAAGAAGTAATACAATCCGCCCTGGATATTGTCGGTAAACTGATACTTCCAGCCAAAGCGATGCCCCCGGCCGCCGACGCCGCCGTTGATGAAGTCGGTCTCGGCAAATGCACCCAGCACCGAATCCCGCTGGGCTTCACGGTAATCATAGGTAAACTGCCATGAGCCAGCCTTCTTGGCCTTGTTCAGCCGATAGCCAATCAGCCAGGCCGTGTCGGCGGAAACACCCGATGCTGTATTGTTGACATACTGGGCATGCAGTCCCGAAGGCAACCCGAACATCGTATGGCCGTATTCGGCGAACAACTCGACCAGATTATAGTCATAATCATAGAAATAATCCGGCCCGATCTTGGTTGCGGTGTTGCCGCCGCGGGCAGATTTGCCGTCATAGGACTCAATTTCGTCACCCTTGATGTTGGCATAATCGTAATAGGTCGCACCGGCAGCCAGATACTCCTGTGTCTCCTTATTCAGGTGATATTTCATCCCGCCTTGAATAGCCCACATCGCAATTTCTGCATCACTGGCGCTTTCTTCCACCCAGAATCCGCCGCCGTTGAAAAAGGCTTCCAGATTATCGCAAGGCTTCCATGCATACTGAATCGCTCCGCCCTCTGGATTGACGTCAGCATCCCAAATCAAATCATTAACCGAATAGAACGGCATGCCCATTTTTCCAATCAGCACATGCAAACCTTCAACGGATTTCGGATGCCAGTCCATATACGCCCGTTCCAGCCAGAGATTGCTTTTGGCCCAGTTTTCGCCCAGCGTAAAGTTGGTCGAAGTCGGCTCGGCTCCGGAACCGGATGCCAGTCTGCCATGAACATCCATATCTTCATTGATATTCATCGTCATTCCAAGTCGAAAACGAATCATACCCTTGGCCTGTCCTTTTTGCTGGACACCATTTTTTTCCTGCTCAGTTTGATCAAACCGGAAACGGAAGTCCCCATAGAATTTAATCTTTTCTGCCCATTTCAGAGTATCTGGAACCTTAAAGGTCTCTTTATTTGCCGCGGCCGCCTTGATTTGCTCGTCCTGTTGAACCTGTTTCTTTTCCAGCTCAATTAACTTGTTTTGGATGTCCTGCATCGCCTTGTATTGATTCTGCATCTG
>CAZKAI010000096.1:0-6506 GCA_964550565.1 uncultured Pirellulales bacterium | reverse complement strand
CAATATTACAAAGTGGCAGATGAAGATTCGGCCAGACATTTCTGAAGAATTCAAAAATATTTTTCAAAGCACACATCCATAGATATAACAATGACTTATAAATATTTTATGGGACACTAATATAAGTTTCAAAAAACCTGGTATTTGGTTTGCACTATCCCCCTCAAAAAGAAAAAACTGTCGCTTTACTCATTAAATAAAGGAGAGGCAGAAGTTATGGCAGCAAAAAACTTATCGTTTGAAAACGATGCAAGAACCGCCCTGCTGGCCGGCGTCGAAAAGCTGGCAGCCGCGGTCAAATCCACTCTGGGTCCTCGCGGCCGTTGTGCAATCATTGACAAAGGCTGGGGTGGTCCGACCGTGACCAAGGATGGTGTCACTGTCGCCGAGGAAATCGAACTAGTTGACAAAACCGAAAATATGGGCGCCAAACTGGTCAAAGAAGCCGCCAGCAAGACGTCCAAAATTGCCGGCGATGGTACCACTACCGCGACTGTGTTAACGGAGGCAATCTTCAAAGAAGCCTTCAAAAACCTGGCCGCCGGTGCCGATGCAATGGGTTTGAATCGCGGCATCCAAAAAGCGGTCGCCGCTGCGGTCGAAGCCTTGAAAGAACAGGCCAAGCCTATCAACGCCGCCAAAAAGACGGACATTGTCAACATCGCTTCCATCAGTGCCAATAACGACACGGAAATCGGCGAGAAGATGGCCGAGGCATTCATGCGGGTCGGCAAAGACGGCGTCATCACCATCGAAGAAGGCAAGAGCCTTGATACCACCGTCGAATACGTCGAAGGGATGCAGTTTGACCGCGGCTATTTGTCGCCTCATTTTGTCACCAATCCCGACAACATGACCTGTCAGCTCGACAAACCGTATATTCTGGTTTTCGAAGACAAAATCAGCAACGTTGCTAAAATCGTTCCCCTGCTGGAAGCGGCCGCCAAGAGCAAACGCCCCCTGCTGATCATCGCAGAAGACGTCGAAGGCGAAGCCCTGGCAACTCTGGTTGTCAATAAACTCCGCGGCATCATTCAGATTGCCGCCGTCAAGGCCCCAGGCTACGGCGATCGCAGAAAAGCCATGCTGGAAGATATCGCCGTCCTGACCGGTGCAGAACCGATTTTCAAGGACCTGGGTATCGAACTGGAAAAAATCAAACTGTCTCAGTTGGGTCAGGCCAAGAAAGTCACTATCGACAATGACAACACTATCATCGTTGAAGGTGCCGGCTCCAATGCCGCCATTCAGGGACGCATCAAGCAAATCAAAGATGAAATCGAAAAAACCACCAGCGATTACGACCGCGAAAAACTTCAGGAACGCCTGGCCAAACTGACCGGCGGCGTTGCCCAGATTCGCGTCGGGGCCGCCAGCGAAGCCGAAATGAAAGAAAAGAAGGCTCGTATTGAAGACGCCCTGCACGCCACACGCGCTGCCATCGAAGAAGGCATCGTCGCAGGCGGCGGTGTCGCCCTGGTTCGCTGCATTGATGCAGTCAAGAAACTCAAACTCAACGGCGACGAAAAAACCGGCGCCGAAATTATCGCCAACGCCCTGCGGATGCCCTGCTACTATATCGCCGACAATGCCGGCGCAGTGGGCAACCTGGTCGTCAACAAAGTCTCCCAGGGTAAAGGCGGCTTTGGCTACAACGCCGATAAGGACAAATACGAAGACCTGCTGGAAGCCGGTGTTGTGGATCCGGTCAAGGTCACGCGTATCGCCCTGCAGAATGCCGCATCGGTTGCGGGTCTGCTGCTGACAACTGACTGTATCGTCACCGAAAAGCCCAAAGACAAGAAGGGTGCCCCCGCCGGCGCTCCGGGCATGGACGATATGGACGGCATGGATATGTAATTAAACGATAATCAATAGATTATAGATATAGAGACAGGAGAACTGTTATGAAACTGATACCCCTTGAAGATCGCGTTGTACTCAAACCCCAGGAAGCCGAAGCCAAGACCGCAGGCGGCATCGTTCTTCCCGACACCGCCAAAGAGAAACCCCTCATCGGCAAAGTCATCGCCGTGGGTCCGGGCAAACTGATGGACAATGGCCAGAGAGCCCCGATGTCGGTCAAGAAAAACGACACCGTACTCTTCGGCAAATACAGCGGCAGCGAAGTGGAAGTGGACGGCGAGGATTACAAGGTTTTGCGTGAAAGCGAAATCCTCGGCGTAATCGAAAAATAATCAACCCTATCCGGAACTCTGGAGGTTTTGAAATATGGCAAAACAAATGATGTATCAGGATGCGGCACGGGCCCAGCTTAAAGAAGGTCTGGCCCAGTTGGCCGCGGCCGTCAAAGTGACGATGGGCCCCACCGGCCGCAATGTGCTTCTGCACAAAAGCTGGGGTTCGCCCAAAGTGACCAAAGACGGCGTATCGGTCAGTAAGGAAATCGAGCTGCCCGATCCGTTCAAAAATATCGGCGCCAAGATGATTAACCAGGTCGCCAGCAAGACCAGCGACCGCGTCGGCGACGGTACCACCACCGCCACCGTTTTGGCTGAGGCCATTTACAACGAAGGTCTGAAATATGTCACCGCCGGCGTCAACCCGGTCGCCATTCAGCGGGGCATTCTCAAGGCCGCCGAAATTGCCACCGAGTATATCAAGAGCATCAGCAAGCCCGTCAAGGGGCATGATGATATCGCCAAGGTGGCCGCCATCAGCGCCAACAACAATCCTGAAGTCGGCGAAATTCTCGCTCAGGCCATGGACAAAGTCGGCAAGGAAGGCGTCATCGAGGTCGAAGAAGGCAAGGGCATGGAAACCGAACTGACGGTCGTCGAAGGCATGCAGTTCGATAAGGGCTATATCTCGCCCTACTTCATGACCAATCCGGATACGCTGGAATGCGTGATGGAAGATGCCTACATCCTGCTGCACGAAAAGAAAATCGCCAACCTGCGTGAACTGGTTCCGCTGCTGGAAAAGATTGCCCAGACCGGCTCACAACTGCTGATTGTTGCTGAAGACGTGGAAGGTGAAGCCCTGGCGGCACTGGTCATCAACCGCCTGCAGGGTGTACTGAAAGTCTGTGCCATCAAGGCCCCGGGCTTTGGCGACCGCCGCAAAGCAATGATGCAGGATATCGCTGTTCTGACCGCAGGTCAGGTCATCACCGAAGACCTCGGCATCAAGCTGGAAAGCATCGAACTGTCCCAGCTTGGCCGTGCCAAAAAAGTCGTCATCGGCAAAGAGAATACAACGATTATCGAAGGCGCCGGCAAGAAGAAAGACATCACCGGCCGCTGCGACCAGATTCGCGCCCAGATTGAAAAGACCACCAGCGATTACGACCGCGAAAAACTTCAGGAACGGCTGGCTAAACTGACCGGCGGCGTTGCCGTCATCAAAGCCGGTGCAGCCACTGAAACCGAAATGAAAGAACGCAAAGACCTGCTGGATGACGCCCTGCATGCGACCAAGGCCGCGGCTCAGGAAGGTGTTGTCATCGGCGGCGGCGTGGTTTTCCTGCGGTGCATCCCGGAAATCGAAAAGGCCAAAAGCAAGGTCAAAGGTGATGAAAAGATCGGCTTTGATATCCTGTGCGGCGCGCTGAAGGCCCCGACCTGTCAGATTGTTGACAATGGCGGCCTGGAAGGCGATGTCGTTGTCGAAGAATTGATTGAAAAAGGCGGCAATATCGGCTTTGACGCCAACACCGGCGAATACGTCGATATGTTCAAGGCCGGTATCATTGACCCGGCCAAGGTTGCCCGCACTGCCCTGCAGAACGCCGCTTCCGTGGCAGGCTTGATGCTGACCACCAATGTCGTGATTACCGATTTGAAAGAAGATGATAAGAAAAACGCGGTTCACGGCGCAGTAATTTAACTTCAGTTATCCAAAAAACCGAGTTACCGCACAGGCCATAGAACGGCTTTCAGGTAACTCGGTTTTTGCTTTCAGCCGAAAGGCGACAACGCGATGGCAAAACGCGACTACTATGAAGTGCTGGGTGTGGAAAAGAATGCCTCCGCCGACGATATCAAACGGACGTATCGACGACTGGCACTGAAATACCATCCGGATAAAAATCCGGGCGACAAGGAAGCCGAGGCCAAGTTCAAGGAATGCGCTGAGGCGTATGAAGTCCTGGGCGATGCCGAAAAACGCAAACGTTATGACCAGTACGGGCATGATGGGCTGCGAGGCGCCGGCGTCCATGATTATTCCCACATGAACGTCCAGGATATCTCCGATATGTTCGGGGATATGTTCGGCGACCTGTTCGGGGATATGTTTGGCGGCGGTCGGCGAAGGTCGGGGCGGTCGCAGGGGCAATCCCGCGGGTATGACCTGGAAACTTCCGTCGAATTGACGCTCGAAGAAGTCGCCAAAGGCACTGAAAAGACGATTGAATTTACCCGGCAGGATACCTGTGCGGATTGCGGCGGAACCGGGGCCTCCAAAGGCAAGGCCCCGTCACGCTGTCCAACCTGCGGGGGCGCCGGACAGGTCCAGCGGGCCGGTCTGGGCGGATTCTTCCAGATGGTCTCCACCTGCCCCACCTGTCAGGGTGCCGGCCAGGTGATTACCGACCCCTGCCGCAAATGCCGCGGGACGGGTTTGATTCCCAAAAAACGGACACTGTCGGTAAAGATTCCAGCAGGTGTTCATGAAGGTCAAGGTATACGGGTCAGCGGCGAAGGCGAGCCGGGAAAGCATGGCGGGCCGCGCGGCGATTTATATTGTTATGTCCGCGTCAAGGCGCATCCATTCCTGATGCGGGACGGTTCGAATCTGGTGGTTACGGTACCGCTGCGATTTACGCAGATGGCTCTGGGAGATACGATTGATGTTCCCACACTGGATGGAACCAAGCAGCTCAAGATTTCCGCGGGAACACAGCATGGCGATATTTTCCGGATTCGCGGTCAGGGATTGCCCGAATTACGCTCCGGCCGGAACGGAGATTTGCTCGTTCGGGTGATGGTGGAAATTCCCAAAAAGCTGACCAGCGAGCAACAGGACCTTTTGCAGAAATTTGCACAGACCGAAGGCAAGGATACGTCTTCGGAAAGTTCGAGCTTCTTTGACCGGCTTAAACGGCATCTCGGGGCGGACAAATAAGTCCTGGTTGTCGTATAAAACGATCGAACTCAGAGATCAAACGTAATCAGCCAAACTGGAACACAGAATGTTATTTGGTCGTAAAAAAAAGAATATGAGCGAACAAGAAAAAAACAATCAGCAGTCAGCCCAGCAGACACCTGAACAGTCGGCTGGGACGGCAACTCCGGAAGATCTGCAAAAGCAGGTTGAAAAGCTTGTGGTCGAGAATAAAGAACTGACCGATAAGTATCAGCGTCTGGCGGCTGACTACGCCAATTATCAGAAACGGGTGCCGCGTCAGATCGCCGACTCGGTGGATTATGAAAAACGCAGCATCATCAAATCGCTGCTGCCGACGCTGGATAATTTCGGCCATGCTTTATCGGGTGCAAAAACAGCTCAGGGCACCGAGGCACTCCAAAGCATCATTCAGGGAATTCAATTTCTGTATGACCATTTCTTTGATGCCCTGAAGGCACATGGGGTCGAAAAAATTGCCAGTACCGGTCAGGCTTTTGAGCCGGGCAAGCATGAAGCCCTGATGCAGAAATGCGACCCGGAAAAGCCGGACAATATTGTTTTAGAAGAGTTACAGAGCGGTTTTGCCCTTCATGGACAGGTTCTGCGGCCGTCGAAGGTGGTGGTCAATAAACTGCCCAGCCAGCCGGAGCCTGCGGCTGAGGAAACAACCGACGTCGAAACTAATGACACCGAAGCTCAGGAGTCATAAGGAATCTGCTTATGCCTACATACGATTATCAATGCAGTGCCTGCGGACATCAGTTTGAAGAATTTCAGTCGATTACCGCCAATCCATTGAAAAAATGTCCCCAATGCGGCAAGCTGAAACTGAAACGACTGTTTGGTACCGGGGCCGGGCTGATTTTTAAAGGGTCTGGCTTTTACCAGACCGACTATCGTTCGGAGACCTACAAGAAAGCCGCCAGCGGCGACAAGCCCGCTTCTGCTCCGACCGAATCCAAGACAGAGACCAAGGACAGCAAGCCGGCAGCGGAAACCAAAACAGAATCCACGTCTTCTTCCAAGAAAAAAACGGCGTAAATCGGATGGCGTGGATTTACCTGTTTATCGCGGGGATTATCGAGATCGGCTGGGCGATTGGTCTCAAATACAGTGAGGGATTTACGCGGCTGGTACCTTCAATCCTGACGGCTATTGGCATGATTGCCAGTTATGTGTTTCTGTCGCTGGCACTCAAATCTATCCCGCTGGGTACCGGGTATGCCATCTGGACGGGAATCGGTGTGGCTGGTACGGCGATTGGAGGAATTATTCTGTTTTCAGAAAGCATCAATCCCGTTCGCATCCTGTGCCTGGCGCTGATTCTGGCGGGCATCATCGGATTAAGACTGACCCACGCAGGACAATAACCCAAATGGGATTTTCTCTTAGTCAATTGAAACGCGATTTTGAGA
>CAZKAI010000095.1:0-15613 GCA_964550565.1 uncultured Pirellulales bacterium | reverse complement strand
GCAACGGGGCCTGGATTCGGACGGAAATCTGGGCCTGTCTGGCACCCGGCTGTCCTGGCCTGGCGGCTCGTATGGCGCGCGAGGATGCCTGCGTTGACCATGGTCAGGCGGAAGGCACCCTGGCGGCTATTTTTGTCGCAGCGATCGAAAGTGCCGCGTTTGTTGAGTCGGACCGCGACAAGCTGATTGCGATCGGTCTGGCGATGATCCCGGAAAATTGTCAGGTGACCGATGCCGTCAAAGCGGCTCAGAAAGCCTACCTTGCCAAAAAAGACTGGAGGGCTGCCCGCGCCGAGGTAATCAAGGCCACCGAACCGACCGGCTGGTTTCAGGCACCCCGTAATGTCGGCTATGTGGTTTTGGGCTGGCTCTATGGAGAAGGTGATTTCGGCAAAAGCATCTGCCTGGCGGTCAATTGCGGCGACGATACCGATTGTACCGGCGCAACACTCGGTTCGATCCTGGGAATCATCGGCGGCAGTGAAGGGATTCCTGCCCGCTGGAAAGATCCGATCGGCCTTGCGATCAGAACCTGCGCTATTGGCGGTTTCGAGGCGCCTGCGGATTTGAATATCCTGACTGATCGCACCGTAGCCATGGCCCGTAAAGTGATGACCCTGAATAAACTGCCGGTTGGACTGACCGCTGGCCCCTCCAATTTGAGCCGTATCAATGAATTAAAACTGGTTGATACCCAGGTCGCCCGGCAATTGTGGTCACTTTCCCCATGGCAGATCATCTGGACAGATCCATCTGTGCGTGTAACTCTTGATTATCAAAAGGAACCGTATATCGTAGCCAATCAATCCCGTCAGGTTCAAATTACCCTGAACTCAGTGGTAGATGCGACGCAAGCAGTCACCCTCAGCCTGGAAGGATTGCCGGCCGGCTGGAAGGTCAGCAATCTGCCTGAACAACCCGTCACGCTCAAGCCTGCTGGTAATCCGGTCACAATCAACCTGGACTTTTTGTCTGCTGAACCCGAACCGGGTTCTAATCGGATGATGCTGGGGATAACCGTTGGTCAGCGGGTTATCCGCATCCCCCTGACACTGGTGTGCAAAGATGCGCCGGGGCCGGATGATCTGGCTCTGGCCGCAAATGGTGCCACAGTGCGTTCCGATGGCGAACTGGACCGCGAACCCGGCTGTACTCCCAGAGCTATTGATGGAATCATTGCCACTGCCGAGGATTTCGCCAATCGCTGGCATTCGTCTCTGGATACGCCCCATCCACATTGGATCGAGGTCAAACTGCCTGGGCCTAAAACCATTGGCCGGATGATTATACGTTTTGCCGACCCACAGGGATATCCCACCCGCTTTGAAGCACAGGCCCAATTGGCCGATGGCTCCGCCAAAACCTTATTTTCTGTCACTAACTACCAAGACAACCGGGTGTACCGAGCGTCCTTCGAGCCGGTTCAAACTGACACTGTACGGCTGATTATTCACAGCTCTGCCAATCCGGCCTATCCCAATGCTGCTCAGATCAGTGAGCTGGAAATCTATCCGCCCAAACCCTGATACCAAGACGATTATGATGAGTGGGGATATTATCTATGAGTTGAGTACCACTTGCGGACGATGGCTTCGGCGGGTTTTCCATAGATGCAGAAGCCGATGTCGGTTTGGGCTTTTTCGGGGCTATAGAGGTGTGCGGGCCATTCCCACCATGCAAAACCGGCAAACCACGGTTCGTTCCAGAACGTTTCAATGGCCGCCTGATAATAGCGGGCCTGCTCGTCGGCATCATAGACCATGTTGGGGTCCTGATGTGTCCAGGGGGCGGCGGAACAGCCTTTGCCATTACAGACACCTAATTCCACAAAGAGAATAGGGCGGTCAAATTGTTTGCTGAGTTTTTCAAGTCGCTGACGGATGGGCTTCCATCGTTTTAGAAGGGCCGGAAGCGAGGTATCCGAAGATGGGACTTTGGTGAGATCGTCGGCCAGTGCCGCCTCGACATCATCGGTGCCGACGGGGAAATAGGCACTGAGGCTGATGATATCCACGGCATCAAACCAGGGAATGGATTCTTCTCGGCCATGATTGGCGTTGTAGGTCAGCGGACCGCCGTACACCTGGCGGATTTCGGAAATCAGGGAGCGCCAGCGAATTTCAAAGGGTTCAGTGGATTCCATTTCGCAACCCAGACAGAACATCTCGCAGCCGGTTTGTTCGGCGATTTGAGCATAATGCAGCAGAAACTGTCGAAAATCCGACCACCACATATCCCAGCGGGCCATATCGAGGGTGCCATCAGGGTTGTTGAATTTGATCCAGGCCCGCCAGGTGCTGTCACGGACATTGATCACGGGCTTGAGGATAACCTTGAGATGGTTATCACGGGCAAGCTGGATGGCCCGGCGGACTTCGTCATCGGTGACCATACGGTCATTGGCCTGCGAAAAGAAAAAGAACGGCATATCAAAAGTTTCCATCTCGGTGCTGAAGGAGATGCAAACCCAATTGGCACCGGTGGCGGCGAGTTTCTTTATCGAGTCGGCGGGGGCATCGCCGGTGTATTGGCCCCGTGTGCCCGACCAGCCCCAACTGAAGCCTTTGACGAATCCGGCTGGATTCGAGGTGCGGCCGTAGCCGGTCTTTGCTGTACCGTACTTGATTTCCACCCGGGATAGCTGGGCGGGGCCGATGAATTCTATTTTTAGATATTTAAAGTTTTGCTGCGGAGAGACAGCGCCCTGATACAGGACGGGAATCCAATAGCCGTAGCTGTCTTTATCGCCAAAGTAATTCTGGATTTCGACCGTCAGTTCGGTGTAATTTCTATCATTGTCAGAGGCGGAGATTTTGAAGTCACTGACAGCGCTTTCGAAGAATGCATACAGCATGAAGGAGCAAATGGCTTCGTCGGTCTTGTAAACGATTGACGATCCCTGTTGTCCTTTGAGACGGTGGGCGTCTTCCTTGAATTGGCGGGCCTGTTTGGCTTCAAGGCTCAGGGGGCCTTGCTGGCGATGAATATGAGTCATATCTGCCAACTCGTCGATAAGGGCTTGGTGAACGGCATAAACGGGGCCGACGACGTTTGAAGGGTCAGAGATGCCGGCAGAATTCTGTGCTTTGACACGGTAATAATAGCTTTTGCCCAGTTGGGCCCCGGGGTCGGCAAAGAGCGGCCTGTACTGGACCGCCGCGTCACAGATATCTCGGCCAATGACCGACCATGGGCCGGCGGCGGTTTCGGAACGCTCGACGATATAGCCGGTTGCTCCGGCACTGCCTTGCCAGGAAATTCGGGCATTATCCGTAAAATCCAGCAGGCGCGGGGCGGCAGGGATATCCAGCGGCGGGATGGGCAGTCCCCGAATCTGGAAAGCCGCATAACGCATCATGGACAGGGCGGCGGTTTCATCGTAATCACTGCCTGATGCGAAACCCGGCCAGTGGTAGGCTTTGAACAAATCCCCGCCGTACGGCTCGCTATGCCAGTAAAACCCGCCGGTATTGCTGCGAAAACGCAGGGACCAGAGCAGGGCTCCCGTGATATTATGCTGCAACACCGCATCGAGAACGGCTTTGACATCTGCCGTTGGGATAAAACCGAACTCGCCGACGAAATAAGGCTTTTTGCCTTTGCTTTTCCGTACACTGTCAGCGATCTGGGCAATTGTCTGCTTCGGATCTTTATCATAGTGATGCGTAGTGACCAGATCGATATTGGCATCTGTTATGGAACTGTCCCGCAGGACGGTGGTATGAAAGCCGTCGAGAACGAGATGATTGCTGTCAATGCTTTTAATGAAGGCGGCGGCTCTGGATGTCCAGTCGGCGGGGCTTTCCAGTTCGTTGCCGGTTTCCCAGGCGAGAATGGCTTTGTCGTCTTTGTATTTTACACCGGTGACGCTGTTGGTGCGGTTGATGACGTAACTGACGATTTGCTTGTAATCTTCGAATAATCGCGGGTCGGTCCAGAAGTCGGTGGTTTTTTTGTCACGAAAAGCGGCCAGTGCCGGAACACCTCCCCACCATTTCCAATTATCGATAAAGGGGAAGATGATGCGGATGCCTTTCTGGTTGGCGATGGCCAGTACCCTGTCCAGTGTCTTGAAGGCTTCTTCATTGAACTGGCCGGGGGCGAGGATGTGACGGGGGATGTCGGGCTTGTCCGATTCGCTGCGAATCGAGAGCGTATAAGTCCGCACCACCTGTCCACCCATCTGACGGACAGCTTCAAGGGCATCGGCGATTTCAAATTCGTCGGGAAGACTCCATGCGTTGGTTTGCGAAAACGCCATCTGGTCTTCGACATAATGCAGGTTGGGGATATTGAAAGAGATAAAGCGAAGAGGGCCGTTTTCATCGATGAGCTGGTCGCCCTGAACCTTGACGAACGAGGTGAAGACAGACTCGGCGGAGTTGGATTGGGCCTGGGCGGCAGGTTGAGGTGCTGGTGTCGTGATGATGTCGATACGGTCCCAGTAGGCGGCTTCCCATGCCCAGTTGTTGGGCTGGTTGACTAATTCAAGCTTGACTTTGCGGCCGGCGAAGGCGGACAGGTCCACGATGATATCGGTATATCTGTCGGGGGCGCTGCCGGTGTTAATGTCTTTTTTAAGGAGGGTTTTATCATCGGCATTAACGATGAGCGTCCAGTCGCCGTTGGTATGCCGCCCGACGGTCAATTGCAGGGTGGTGGTGCCGTCTTTGGGAATATCCACTTCTTTGGTCAGTGAGCAGCCGGTGCTGGAATCAAGGGGGTGAGTGACCAGAACGCTCGTACGCCCGTCAAAGGTTTCATAGTAGCCCGGCGACATATCCGGTCCGCATTTGCGGATGGTCCAGCTCTCGGCTACGGGGCCGCCGGAGATTTGAATCCCTTGCTGCATCTTCTCTACTTCCTGCGAGGTATAACATGTGTTTGCAATTGGGCCCGGGGCAAAGCACTGCTCGAGGCGATTGGGGCGGGGAGGCAGGGCAGGAATTACCAGGATTTCATTGCCATCGCCATCTTTTTCGATGGAACCGCCATTACGCTGAACGGCCTGCCGAGCCAGCTTTTGGCTTACATCAAAGAGGTCGGGCAAGTTGTACGGGGTGTGGATGAATTTTTGCGTTTTATCAAAGGCTTTGTAGGCGGCGGGCAATTTTTCGAGGCCAATGGTCGTAAACAGAATGCCCGCGGCATTCGATGGATTGCAATCTGAGTCCTGGCCGCACTGCATGGATATTGCGATGGTCTTTTCGATATTCTTTTGACCATACAGGAGACCCATGACGATATAGGCGCCGTTGATTTTGGCGTCAATATTGAATTTGCCTTTGTCGCAGCTAAACAGGCGATATTTTGGATTGAGCTGGTATTTCTCATGGATTAAATTCCATGTTTTGGCCCAGTCATCAGGGTATTGCCTGTGCCAGGCAAGGACATCGCGGATCGCCTCAGCGTATTGGCTCTGTGCTGGGATATACTTGAGTGCTTCGGTGACGATGCGCTCCGGGTCGGATTCGGTAAAGGCAATGCTGTACATGGCCGCGACATACTGGCCGCCGTAAAGGCCGTCGCCGTAGTTCATGATGCGGCCGAAGGTGTTGCCCAGATCGACGGCCTGATTGGGCAGGGCGGGACTGATAAGGCCTGCAAAATCAGCTTCAATCTGATAATCAATATCATCAGCATGGGCATTGAACTTCGGATGGCCGGAGTCCGGCGGGGCGATGCCTTTGCGGAGATTGTTTCGGCCTGCTTCATTGGCATGCCAGAGCGGATAAAGGCTGTTGGCAAAGTCAAGGCCCGCCTGGTGAGGGGTGACATCGAGGCCATAATCCTGAAGCGATTTCAGGAAGGTCATCTCGACATACAGGTCATCCTGCCCGAAGGCATTGTTGATCATCTCGGGTTTCCATTGGGGTATTTCGTTTTCAGGCATGATTTGGGCCAGAAACTTGAATTCAACCGGGGCGCCCCAGGAGACACCGGCTATCTGGCCCAGCCAGCCGGCGATCATTTTGTCCCGATAGACACGCATGGGCAGACGTATGGTCTGCTTTGCTTCAGTGGCAACAGAAGGCAGCGGAACGGCATCATTGTCTTCCACGCCGTCGGTCCAGATCAGAGGGGCCAGAAAAACACCGCCCTGCCCCCAGCCGCAGTGACTGACAAACCAGCGGTCATCCCTGTCTCGGATGAATTCAGCGGCATGGGAATTAATCCGGCCGACTTCCTGCTCAATGGTCCAGTGGAATGGGTCCTGGCTGCGATATACACAGGTGCCGCGATAGCCGTCCCGAGGGCCAATGGACAGGTAATAATAGCTGCCGCGCCGGACCACGAAGGGCGATTCGGTCGGGCCGCCCCAGGTGCCGACTTCCGGATCGGTAAAGACTGTTTTTTTGTTGCCCCAGTGAATGAGATCGTCGCTTTCGATGGTACAGACGACATGATTGCCGCCTTTAGGTTCGCTGGTGGCAGTGTAGTACATCACCCATTTGTTGTTGATACGCAGGACGAAGGGGTCACGGGCGTCGAAGCCGTCAATCATCATGGGGTTGGCGGGGTGGCGCTGCCAGGTGTAGAGGTCTTTGGAGGTTGCCAGCTTGAGCTGGTATTCATGCGAAGTCCTGCCGCCGGCACAATAGTACATATAGTACAGGCCGTCGTGTTCAATAACATAAGGAGCCCAAAGGTGGGCTTCTCCGCCTGCCGAGTCGGTGGACAGTGCAAAGGGCTGCTTGACCCAGCCGTCCGGATTGTACAATTCCGGAGATACGGCATGGGCAAAATTATCTTCTTCGGCAGGTCTGGCCGGCTCCTGGCGTGTAATGCCGAACAGGTGCCATTTGCCGTCAGGACCCTGAATAAAACAATGGTCATTGACGTACCAGGGTTCTTTTTCGCCGACAGAGGGGTCGTAAATACGAACAAACTCGCCGACAGAGAACAAGGGCTGTGGTTTTGGGTCGGATTGCTGATCGGCGGCAAAGGCTGCTCCAATACTGATTGTCAACAACAGCAAAGAAAGGCGATATGATTTCATGGTTGATACCCTTTATTGTTTCTTAAGATTCAGATAATCCATTCCGAACATGTAGCGCTGATACGCTGCGGGATTGCTTCCGACGATTTCCACGGTCAGGACGTTCCGGCCCTTTTTCAATGCGTGAACGCCGAGGTCGATTTCGTCGGTTGCGGTGACCGCATCCTTGTTGAACAGGTCGATGGGGTCACTGATTTTTTTGCCGTCCAGCGAGAATTGAACAATTCCGTAATCGATGGCTTTGGTCAGCCGGGTCTGGATGCGCCAGTTTCCCTCCTCCGGGGCTTCCATGGCCAGGTGGAGCTTGTCGCCGATTTTAGTCGGCGTCCACCAGAGCTGGTCCTCATTGACCCACTTGGCCGCCCTATAGCCACCCATACCCTGGGCCTCCACCTGGCC
Organism: uncultured Pirellulales bacterium; assembly: GCA_964550565.1. Classification (GTDB taxonomy): domain Bacteria; phylum Planctomycetota; class Phycisphaerae; order Sedimentisphaerales; family Anaerohalosphaeraceae; genus Anaeroglomus. Next base: position 8,214 of record CAZKAI010000095.1, on the reverse strand, counting down.
GTTGGGTTTTTCAAGGACAAGGATTCCGGCGATATCGAGGGGGTAGGTTAGTTGTGTATAATAGCCCAGACGCTGAGATATATCGACGGGCGTATAGGGGTCTTTGCCGCTGCTGTCCAGATACCAGTAGGCGACACAAGAGTACTGGGTAGGACGCGTATCGGCCCAGTATTTTTCGATACAACCTTCAAATGAGGTCTGGAACGGGACATTATCCACAATATGCCAGCGGTTGACAGAAATATGTCCTTTGTTGCCTTCGCTGATAGTCTGGTTGTGATAGGGGGCGGCGAACAGCGCCGGGTCGCTCCAGGCGTAGCCGAAGTAATCTTCCGAACCGGTGCCGTAGCTGGAGGGGAATTTTTCACCATCAACGAAGAATTTCTCATCGCCTTCACCCCACCATCCGCCACGGGGGTTCCAGATATGGAGTTCGACGCCGACAAAGCGGCCCTTTCCCTGCGTGGTCAGCATCGTCCAGTCAATCCAGCGTTCGGGTTCTTTGGGAAGGAAGACATTACGGTGCCATTTAGCATGGAAACGGGCGTATTGTTCTATTGGTTTTTCGAGGGCGGTGTGGGCTACCTCCAGTTCGAGTTTTCGAGCTTCGGAGCCTTCATTGGTGATGGCGATGACGGCCTGTTTGGCAAACGGCATAAACCAGTTGGTGTAGAAGCAGTCTTTGGTCATTCCCAGCGGCAGGGATTGATAATGATTGATACCAGGAGCGGTGCCGAAGAAGTCGCCGATGGGACACCAGACGGCAGGGGAGTCCTGATCATCCCAGGTGATGTTCAATGTCAGTTGACGGGTCAGTTCCCGCTGACGTTCGATGTCGTCGGGAATGCCGGCCAGACGGAGTTTCAGCGAGGTGATGGCCCGGGCGCCGGAGAGGGTAATAACCTGCGATGTTTTGCCGGGTTCGATGGTCAGAGCCTTCTTTTCATGGATAGCATTGGGATACTTTGCCGCTAGAAAATCGGGACCGCAGTTGGACAGCATTTTGTCGGCCTTATCCAGTGCGGCGGATTCTTCGGCGGTCAGATTCATCTTAAAAGTCGGCACCACGGTATCTTTGGGGTAGAGAGTATAGGTAAACTGATGGAATTCGCCGTAGTTTTTGTCGGCGACAATTTTACAGGACTTCTGGAAAGGAATGGGGACGAAGTTGTTTTTTCCGCTGGCTACGATATAAACCAGAGAAGGACGATTAAACGGCGGCTGAGTTCGGTTGAAATAGTCCACAAATGGCAAATCCACTACTGGTGTATCGGAGCCGTCCAGATAGATTCGGACATGTCCCTTCTGCGGAGTTGCCGACCAGATACGCCAGATGCAGCCGGGCCCCTCCATTTCGGCCAGAACGAGCTTGCCGTTTTCCTGACGGATGAACCCGTCTCCTCCGAAGCCATCCCCATTGGCGTCCCAATTGACGTATTTACCTGTTTTTTCGTCATATTGACTTTTGCGGTCATAGCTGGACCACATTTTGCACACTTCGCCTTCATCCGGCAGAGTAGATATCCGTTCAAGATCAGTCAGGCGATTGATAATATCGATATAGGTTAATTCCTGTACAGCCTGAGCCGCCGAAACGAAGGTCAAAAGCGTAAGAATGGCCGTTACCGCACTATGCCTGTTCATATTTTTCTCCTTGGTCTGGATGTTTATTTGGTTGCCGGGATATACCCGTCCGCAATCCGTTCGGCATAAGGAGCCAAGGGAGGCAAAGGGGCACTGGGAATCGGCTCATACCAGAACGCCGCGACATTGACATCTTCCTGTTTATTGTAATAACCACCGCCGCCTTCATCGCCGGCGCCGATCTGCTGAAGGGTAATACGGATATCCTTTTTCCAGTAAATGGGGTCTTTCAAATGCCAGCGATACAAAGTCCAGAGCCAGTCTTTGCGAAGGCTGACACCGCCATAGAGATAGGCATTCTCGTGAAAGCCCCAGGCCTGACCGATGTAGTCTTCGGTACCGGTGCCGCAAATGGTCGGGAACTGCTCGTCGCCGTCGAGGTAGGCTTTGAATTCGCCTTCACCCCACCATTTGTGGTCGGCATTGTTGATGCCGATGACGCAGCCGGCAAATCGGCCCATGCCGGTACGTTTGGGCAGAATGGTGAAATCCACGCCGAGGGTCGTGAGATTTTCTCGGTGATACAAGACATGCAGCCGACCCACATCTGGCAGTAATTGGTCATTCAGGGTCAGGTCTATCTGATAATAGAAAGGGACATCTTTTTCAGTGCCCTCATTGGTAACCGTAAATTTTGCATGACTTGTAAACGGCATGGGCAGAAATATCGACATGCCCGCCGTATCAGTCATGGAGTGGACGGCAGACTGATACGCTTTGGCAATGCCGTGAGCGGCACCGAAGAAGTTGCCGATGGGGGCTTCGATGGATGGTGTGGTTTGATTGTCCCAGTATCCCCGGATAACAAAGCCGAGCAGATTTTCTTTTTTAGCCGGCAGCGTCACCCACATCCGGCGAATCATGCCGGGGCCTTTGATGTCGCATAACGTAACCGTCTGGCCGGGATTGAGATTTTTAAGGGCGGCACCTTTGCGACCGACACCGATTTTGCTGGCGGCGGTTCCGCCTTTGCCTTTTTCGCCGGTGGGATTTTCAAAACTAATCGAGCGAGACTCGATGGGGACGTTTACCAGATAGGGTGTGTCGGCAGGATCGCCATGTAAAGAGGTTGAACATCCCAGAGCAAAACACGCAATACTTAACAAAGTCCATTTGACTGACTGGCCAGCCATGTTGTTCTCCTTGTAAAAGTGTTGTTGGTACCACGGCAACGGTTTTTATGGGTCGATGCAGATTACCGACTATCATACGCGTTCTTGTTTGAGATTTCAAGGCCGTAATCCCTGCTTAAACAATGTGGTATAATATCATACGCAAACCTTTGTGCAACACTAAATCGAATTAATTTCAAATGATTTAACAGCCGGCAAGGGCGTGCGCATAAAAAAAGCGATGGTCCTGCATACAGAACCATCGCCTGGCGTCAAATATGATATTGTTGTTTTATTTTTTCCGGCGAAGTCCAACCAGAGCACCCAGTCCAAGCAGAGCCATCGTAGCGGGCTCCGGAACAATGGTCAGCGCCGTCGGCATGCCGCTGGTGGGATCCAGCCAGCCGCCCATATCGGCGACTTCGGTATTTGACAGGGCGCGATTCCACACCGCAACGGTACCGACCAGGCACCATGCATCTTCCCAGTTGTTATCGGCGAACAGATGGAATCTATCCAGTTCCAGAGAAAATCTGCCATCTATATTGCGTCCAGCAGCATCCACAAACAGGTTGCCATCCACAAATACTTTGAAGAAATTACCATTGTCCACAGACAGCACGATTCTGTGCCATTTGGTAGCATCAAACGTTGCAGATGAATAGCCAACACCTTCGCTGCCGCCAACACCAATGGTCGCAGCAGCCGGAGTTGCTGCATTGATCCACAGGTCACCGTCATTGGCATTGCCATTCCAAGAAGTCTGATACAGACTGTTCCAACCGGGATCTCCTTTGTAGTCGATAGCAATGGTGTATTCATTAATATAACTGCCGCCGCCGTTGCCACCGGCGATACCATGATAGCAGGTCAGATAATCCCACGCACGATCCTGTACAATGCCATTATCGCTGAGTCCTGGATTAATGGCTGTCCAGGGGCCTACCATCCAGGCACTGTTGTCCACATGACTTGTCACCAGATCTGTACCGACAGTTGCTTTGAGTTTATTGGCACTGTCCTGAAAACGCCATAAACCGGTCAGTCCATTGGCAGAGACATCGCCAAGAGCAGCAGACGCCACATTGACTGCTGCCAAAACTAAAACTAAACCCACCACCCAACAATTCTTCTTCATCGTCTTACCTCCATAAAATTTTTTAATAATGGTCCGGGAAAACTAACGGGATTTTCCAGGAAATCGAAAACTTTTAATTTATTCCCAGGGTGCTTTGCCGCTGATATTGGTATACCAGTTTTCAAGCCAGTTTTCGGCCAGCAGGGCAAAATCACCCAGGTTGACAATGCAATTATCATCGATATCAGCTTCGGAAGAAAGCCCCATGAGCTTGCTGTGGAAACAGTTATAGGGGCCTAATATATCATACGGCATCCCTTCGGATAGATTAAATGTATAGGTTCCACCTGGAACCAGTCTCTTTTCGGTGGACAAATAGACATCACTGAAAGCATATTCCGGGTTGGTTGCCGCGCCGCCTGTGCCTCGGATTCGGATATACATATTCGTGTCGGCTGAAGTGGCGGTATAGGTCGTTCCAATCAACTGCCATTCCGAGGCTGGCGTTTTGAGCGTTGTTGACGCACCTGCAACATTGCCTGTGGCGCCGACAGCAGCTTCGGCAACTTTAACATAGTTTGGATTGGCAGCAGCAATGGCATTATAAATCACGGTGCCATCTGATATCCCGGCGGGAATTCTCCACAATTCAATATGGAATACGGGGGCCGGAGTCGGCCAGGTAATGGTGCTGGTGTACTGGCTGCTATTGATGCCGCAGGCCATATCCAGGTAATAGGTAGTCCCAGCCGAAAGAGATCCGACAACCTGGCCCAGGATGAGGGTATTGGATGTATAGATTGCTACATCTGTCATACCCGGTGAAGGCAGGGGAGTACCATACATCCCCGATGCCCAAATACCACCTTTGTTGGCCAGTGTGTAGCCGGCAGGAACTTCATAAAACCAGCCCGTCGGAGCGGGGACGCCATTGACAAACCATGCTCCCCAGTTATCGGAATTGCGAATGCTGTTTGCAATATCCGGAGCGTAGGTATCCAGAACAGACAAGTCTTCAAAACCGCCATTTGCCAGCAAATTGGGGCGTTTTTCAGGCCATTCATTCGGAATGGTCTTACCAAGATACGCATAACCAACATACATATAGCCCGGATTTGCAGATTCGACGGTATGGGTATTGGCGTAAGATAACCGAATCGATATGGATTTGCCGGCATCGGCGGATGTGGCCGTGTAGGTGCCGTAAATGGGCCGCCAGATGTTTCGAGACAGTTTACGTGTAAACGTGGCGACGTCAACACCATTGACAGCAATGGTCATGGTGGCGGTATCCTTCCAGCTATACCAGCTATTGACCGGATGGGAGCCCATCACATAAGCCATTGCATAATAGGTCTGCCCTGCAGCAGCCGTCTGAGAGGTGGTTTGTTCGAGCACGCCATAGGGGTCATTGACAGACATATCGGTGGTATAGGCTGCAATCGAGCCGCCCAGGGGAGCATAGGTTCCCGTGGCATAGTTCATCTGTCCGCGTTTGGCAACACGCCAGATACCGTAATCACCGGTGCCGGAGAAGGTCCAGCCGGCCGGATTGCCAATCAGATGAGCGTCATCAGCAGTCGGAAGCGTTGCCATTGCATCATAAAAATCAGCGTTCGCCAGCAATCCTCCGTTTCGCGGTTCAAGTGCACCGGCAGGAGCGGACAGCCATTCTTCGCCCATCAGCCAGAAATCGTCCGAATTGACAATTGTGTCCTTGTTATAATCACCAGACTTGTACGTTGCATCATGCTGAGACGTATTGGCCTGATCGGAAACCGGATTAAATTCGTCGATGTAAACAACCGTATTCTCACTGCCTCCCACAAAAGATATTTCAGTCCATACGACTGGTGTGCCAACGGTCGGTTTGGGATAAGCAAATTTCAACTCCTGCCAGACATGGTCACCCTTGCATAAAGGCAGGTAAACTTCTCCCAGGAGCGTCATGACGGAATTGGGATCAACGGTTGGTGAACCACCGGTACAGCTATAGGAACGGACGCATAGCTGGGTAGTGTCGCTGCCATTAATGACGGCAACACGTGCATAGGTCTTAAAATAATCCTTAATCATCCAGTTATAAGCTGAATTATATTCCTGATATCCCCAGGAGCGCTGGCACAGTGCAATGCCAGGCGTCATATACGCTGCAAACACGGCAATATTGGGTTCTGCGGCACCGCTCCAGGACGGATCGATCCATTCGATACCATAGCGATTGATGTCGCTTGCGGCCACAACATAACCGGGGCTGTTTAAATCGATGGCGGTCCATTTGCTGCCCACACAATCGTATCCGCAGGCGGCACGTTCACCTGGAGCAAGCTCCGCCTGATAGGCCCACCAGATTTTATTGGTTGTATTGTTGGGCTGCAATGTGATATCCCATTCAAAACTTCTGCTCCACAGCATTTTCCATCCGCTCTGTCGCCAGGCAAGCTCTGCTTCTTTGATAAAATAATTGTCCGGGAGTCCCGGTTCTGGCTTTTCATCCACAACGGTCAGCGGGGATGCGGTATTATTGGCCAGCTTGGCCACTTCCGCGGCAGGCAGATAACTGCCAGCCCAGACCGCCACATCATCAAGGGCACCTGTAAAGTAAGACGTATTATCCAATTTAGAACCAATGACAAAGTTGGCGGTGGCCAAAGGCATCTTCATCCCGGGAACACTGGTGGAGGAAATCTCTGTACCATTGACGTACTTTTTAATCAATGCCCCGTCACAAGTTACTGCCAGATGGTACCACATACCAAGTGTTTTCTGACTGGTCGTTTCAGTGCCGATTGCGATACGGTTTCCGCTGGCGCCTGTCCAGCCGAGATAATCATAGGCGTCCGGACTGCTGGAAGCGGCAGAGGGATCCAGGGCCAGTTGAACATTATATGCCGAGGTATGCACCAGGTTCGGATATAGATTATTGAAATAGTCCACGGTGTCTCTGCGAACCCACAGGGTTATTGTAAAGACTTCACCGAGATTGGTTAAGCCGGGTAAATTCGCAGAGGGGGAATTAGGATCAATCTTTAAAGAATTAGGGTCTAGCAAGACACGATTGCTGTTGGCGCTGCTGGTCGAGTTTGTATTAAAACGAAGGGCGCTTCCGGAGCCATTATGGCCGGTAGTCCACTGGGGATAATTGGCTTTATTGGCGGAATGGAGGGTTCCGTTTTTACCATTGCCGGAAGAGTCTGTGACGGCCATGCCGCTGCCTTCATCAAATGCCCAATAGCCTGCCAGGTCGCCCATCACCATGGCTCCAGTCAGCATCAGAACCGCAAGAAACAAACGCTGCTTCACTATCCTCATCACACAGCCTCCACAAATAATTCAATTACATGTATATGTTGTTACTATTTCCTGATTCCGTTATTTATTTAATTCTTAAAGCTGAATACAGGGTATTATTTAATTACCAGACATTCATATTTTCATGTCCCGGATAGGGTTTGGCAAACTTCAGATACGCATCACGTCCAGCTTCTCCCGAAATCAATTCCACATGGCCATCAACAAAAATCACATTGGCTTTGCCTTCGTTCCGTCTGGCAGCATTGACACCATGATAGGTTGCGAAATTATCTGTTGCGCCTTCCGGTTTGGATTTGTTGGCGTTCATCCAGAGGGCGTTGTCGTTCAAAACGTTTACGCAATACACTTTTTCCCGGTCTCCCTCCCGGTGCTGAATCGGCCAGAGGTTCTCTTCCGAGAAAGAAAAACACTGGCCTGGACTTTTCACGCGGGAGATCTTCATCGATATTTCCCGGGCAAACATTTCCGTGTTGCCAACTTTCTCAAGGGATTCCCAGTCGAAGCCAAGAAACCAGTTCATCGAATAGCTGTAGGTCGGACCGAAGGGGGTTAGCATCGAATGAACCGAGGCACTTGGACATCCTTCTTTGCCGGCATGAATGGCGTTGGCTTTAAACACAGGACATAAATGCACGTCGTCATTCGACAGGTAGGGCCACAGTGAACCATCCGGCTTGTCTCTGTCATTATGCCACATGCACCCTTTGGTCATAGCCGGGGCGTTGGCGATGGTGTCCTGTCTGAAAAGCCAGGATACCATAAACGGAGCCCGGTCTTTATTATCTGATGCGTACATTTGCAGGGCAGGGCCGTAGTTTTTCATATTGGTAGAACAAATCAGGGTTTGTGCGGCGATTTTTGCCTTGTTCAGGGCAGGTGTCAAAATCCCCAGAAGTAAAGCAATAATTGCGATCACAACGAGCAATTCGATGAGTGTAAAACCAGTTTTATTTTCGGTCCTGCTCATTTTTGACTCCTAAATTCAATCCATATCTCTTCCTGAATCCTTGCATCGCTGCATTGTTTACACGATGCCATATTACTACTATACCCTATTGTCGGCTT
>CAZKAI010000094.1:9499-15748 GCA_964550565.1 uncultured Pirellulales bacterium | reverse complement strand
CCATCGTAAATCGAGTCATTGGGCATATCATTCAGCCATTGATAGACCTGTTCGGGTGTTTTGTCTTTGCAGGCCTCGATGCTGACCGGGCAGCGTTCCATCGCCGCCTTCAAAAACGGCTGCCAGTCGCAGGTGTCCATATCGCGATAGGCATAAAACGCCAGGTCGGCGGTGATGCTTTTGCTACGGATGGATTGTAAATAATCAATAATCTGCTGACGCGTCCAGGTGTTCGGAATGCGAATCGGTTCGTTTGGCTCGTATTGTTTCTGCTCGCCCGGCAGGTTGGGCGTGATTTTCAGGAAGTCCAGCAGGTCGGCGACCAGCTTTTCGGCCTGCGGCACAAATGGCGCCAGAAACCGTGCCAGTTTGTAGCGGTCGTCGGCTTTATAGATATCGATATTATCGTATTCAATATACGCCCGCAACTGCTCGCAGCAAATGCGTCCTTCGTGCGGATAGGGTAAATAATCATCACTGATGACTTCATCCAGCAGTTTTTCAAAGGTCTCATCGCCGATGCGGAAGCGGCTGCCGTGTTCGTAGCCGAACAGGACTTCCGCCTTGACAAACATGCGTTTGCCGCGCTGGTGTCGGCAGAACTGGAAATGGGATTGATAAGCATGATTAGCCCGCAGGAAATTGGCGAAGTTGAGCGCATTGAGCGGTGCGGTCAGAAAGTCCGATAGTTTCTGACGCAGGCGGGCAAATTCATTGGGCTGGATGGTGGCGCGGTCATAGAGGCAGTGCACCCAGCCGGTGTTGTGGCCGACGATGGTGACTTGTTCGTTGCGGACGGCACGCTGGGCCTTCATGCTGATTTCAGTGCCGTTGAACCACATGGCCTTGGTGACCATCCGGCGGTTGTTGCAGATGACGCCGTCTTGGATGTCGATAAAGTCCTGTGAATGCAGCGGCGTCAGCACCATAAAAATATCTTCCAATGGGATATCGCAGACGATAAACGCCGCCGCCGCATAGAGGGCCGACAGCGAGACACATTCACCGGCGCCGGTTTTGTAGCCGGGCTTGAGGCGAAAGGCGTTCATGGCCTCGACGGTTTCGGTCTTCCAGTAGGGAATCATGTCGCCGTCATAGGCATCGAGGCCGAAGTGGCGGCGGATATCGACGTCGAAATAATACTGGTCGCCCTGATAGCCGAACAGGGCGTTGCTTCGGGCGATCTGGTCGCGGGGGATATATTTTTCGAAGCGGGCAATCTCGACATCCTTGGTGGTCAGGCCCCAGGTCTGCAAATCGAGATTGAATTCGAATTCGTCCATGATGTACTGCCGCAGTCGCATGAGTTTACGGTAGGGAGCCTTGCCCTCCAGCTTGACGAAGCAGTCTTCTTCCCGCCATTTCCAGATGGCCGGACTCATCAGGTTGGCCAGCACGAGGCTGTACATTAATTCGGGGAAAACAAAACATTCCATGTCCGACAGTGTGACGGCGGAACTGTATTTTTCGAGGTCATTGTTGTGCAACATGGCAATCCTTTCCATTTTGTTTCTATTATTGTACGTCTGTGGGACAATCTCTGCAACCGGAAAACAAGGGCGAAAAAAAGCTTGCCTCTGTAACAATTTGCGGTACAGTTTTATCTATTATCATAACGAAATCATCAATTTGAACAGGAGATGCATTATGAAGAAGTGGACAGCGTTAGCGTTTCTATTATGTTTTGCAGCAATCACTTACGGCGATGTGAAGCTGCCGGCGATTTTCGGCGATCAGATGGTGATTCAGCAAAAAAGCAAGGTGGCAGTGTGGGGTTGGGCGGAAGCCGGCGAAAAAGTCGAGGTTAAGGGGTCGTGGATGTGGTTTGGGACCTCTGTCAAGGCCGACAAAGACGGGAAGTGGCGGGTCAAAATCGACACTCCGGCCGCCGACGGCAAGCCGTTGACTTTGACCATTAAGGGCAATAATACCATCACCTTAAACAATGTGCTGGCCGGGGAGGTCTGGGTTTGTTCGGGTCAGTCCAATATGGAATTCACGTTTGCGATGCTGCGGTTGGGTGATGCGATTAAAGAAGAAAATAATGACAATGTCCGTCTTTTTACTGTGCAAAAGAAGATTTCTGCCGTGCCGCTGGATGATTGTGCCGGCACCTGGCAGCTTACCCGGCCTGATGTGCTGATGAATTTCAGCGCGGTGGCCTATTGTTTCGGAAAAGAACTATATGCTAATTTGAATGTTCCGATTGGTTTGATTAATACCAGTTGGGGCGGCACGCCGGCGGAGTCCTGGACCAGCGAAGAAGGTCTGGCGCCGTTTGCGCATTATGTGAATACGGCCAAACAATATCAGGAATTTGCGAAGAATCCCGGGAATCTGAATGAGATGCTCACGAAGGCCATCAGTGTATGGGAACAGAAAATTGCCGCTATCGATCCAGGCACGCAGGGTAACTGGCAGGATCCGCAACTGGATATCAGCGACTGGAAAGAGATGGAGCAGCCGACGTTCTGGGCGGGTTCGGACCTGGAACCGGTCGATGGGATTGTCTGGTTCCGTCGTGTGACGAATCTGCCGCCGTCGTGGGCGCGTAATCCGATGGAACTGCATCTGGGGCCGATTGACGATATCGATACAATCTGGGTCAACGGGGTCAAGATTGGCGGAACGATTGGATATAACAAAGAACGCAGATACGTGATTCCGACCACAGCGCTGCGGGTTGGGCCGAATGTGATTGCGGTGCGGGTTGTGGATACCGGCGGTGAAGGCGGCTTTAACGGCAGCAAGGAACAGATGCGCATCGGGCCGGTGGGGGCGGATGTCAAAACCTGCGCCACGCTTGCCGGGGCCTGGAAGTATAAAGCCAGCCTGGCCAATCAGCCGATTCCTGGTGCGCCGAATGTGGATGGCGGATTTAACGCCAATACCCCCACAGCGTTGTTCAACGGGATGATTCAGCCGCTTGTTCCTTACGGGATTGCCGGTGCGATCTGGTATCAGGGTGAATCCAATATCGGTCGGTCGGATGAATATGCACAGCTCATGCCGGCGATGATTTCGGATTGGCGCAAGCATTGGGATATCGGCGACTTCCCGTTCTATTGGGTGCAGATTGCCCCGTATGTGTACAGTGGTTCGGGCAATAACGAATCAGCGTATCTTCGCGAGGCCCAGGTTAAGGCACTGGCGACTGTGAAAAACGGCGGTATGGCTTCGACGATGGATATCGGTGAAGAACGCGATATTCATCCGAGAAACAAACAGGATGTCGGCAAACGGCTGGCCTTAAATGCGCTTGCAAAAAATTATAATAAAAAGGTTGCAGGTTTCAGCGGACCGATGTATAAATTGATGAAGATTGAAGGACAGAAGATACGTTTGTCTTTTGATTATACCAACGGAGGGCTAGTGGCCAGGGAGGGCCAATTATCTGAGTTTGTGATTGCCGGTCAAGATAAGATATTTGTTCCCGCCCAGGCCGTGATTGAAGGCGATACGGTGGTTGTCTGGAGTGACCAGGTAACCGCGCCGGTTGCCGTGCGGTATGCGTGGACCAACTGGTCCACCGGGCCGCTGGGGAATAAAGAGGGCCTGCCGGCGTCGTCTTTCCGTACGGATGACTGGAAGTAAAAACCGGATAATGTTTTTTTATGGAAATAAGATAAGTAGTTTTACGGATAAGATGTTACAAAAGCCCCTGCGGATTGCTCGCGGGGGCTTTTTTTATGGATGTGAAGGGATGTTGATGAGAGTCATTATTTATACTGATGGCGGGTGCTCTCCCAATCCGGGTCTTGGCGGATGGGCTGCGGTGTTGATCAGCCCGGAGCATAACCACTATACCAAAGAGCTGTCCGGCGCCCAGCCGGATACGACCAATAACCGGATGGAACTGCTGGCGGCGATTCGTGCGCTGGAGGCGTTAAAAACACCGTGCCAGGTTGAACTGCATACCGACTCGAAATATCTGCAACACGCCTTTACGGAAAAATGGCTGGACAACTGGCAGCGGAATGACTGGAAGACCGCGGCGAAAAAACCGGTCGTGAATCAGGACTTATGGTGTCGATTGCTGGAGCTGACGGCGATTCATTCCGTGCGATGGTGCTGGGTCAAGGGACATTCCGACAATAAATACAATGAACGTTGTGATTTGCTGGTACAAAAGGCACGCGAAAAAGTGCGGCAGTGACATTAACGTATTTTTTTAATGATGAAGGTCAAGACAAAGAAGGCAAAGTTGATCAGGACGATGGTGGCGCCGGTGGGCAGGTCGGCCAGGTAAGAGACAAACACGCCGATAAAGACCGACAGGGTGGAAAACACGGCTGCCAGCAGCATGGCCAGGCGAAATCCGCGGGCGATTTGCAGAGCGGTGATGGCGGGAAAAATAATCAGACTGGAAATCAGCATCGTACCGACGACACGGATGCCGAGGCTGACGGTGACGGCAGTGCACAGGATGAGGATTTTGTTGATTTTTTCAACGGGGATGCCCAGCACGCGGGCGTATTCTTCTTCGAAGGCGATGGCGAACAGCTCGTGGTAGAATAAAAAGACCATGCCGATGACAATCACCGACAGAGCCACGCTCAGGATGACTTCATGCATACTGATTGCCAGGATGCTGCCGAATAAAAAGCTGAACAAATCGATGTTGAAGCCGCGACCGACGCTGGCCAGTATGATACCGACGGCGACACTGACGGCCGAGACCAGCCCAATCGCGGCATCGGCATAGACATCGGCTTTGTCCGACAGCCATAGAATCCATAAGGATGCGAACATCACCACCGGGATCGAAACCCACAGCGGCTGTGTATTCAGAAACAGCCCGAGTCCTACCGCAGCAAGCCCGACATGGGCAAGGCCGTCCCCGATCAGCGACAGCCGCCGCAGGACCAGAAACACGCCCAGAAACGCACAGCAGCAGCCGATGAAGACTCCGCCGACCAGCGCCCGCTGGATAAACGCATAGTGAAGGGCTTCCATGATTGTGTTCATTGCTTCTCCTTCATCGGGCAGTGCTGGCCGCAGATCAGGTGCTGAGCATGGGGGCCGAAATACCGGGTCATTTCCGGTGATAAGCAGAACTGGTCGAATCCGCCGAAGAAAACCAGGTGTTTGTCGAGGTAGGCCAGCTTGGCGGCGAAATGGCCGATATGGCTGGCGTCGTGAGAAATCAGGACGATGGTTTTTCCGAATTGGGTGTTGATTTCGCGCAGTGTCTTATAAAATTGCTCACGGGTAGCCGGGTCGATGGCGGCGGTCGGTTCATCCAGCAGGAGCAGGTCCGGGTCGTTGACCATGGCGCGGGCCAGAAACACACGCTGCTGCTGACCGCCGGAGAGTTCGCCAATCAGCCGTTCAGACAGGTCGCACACGCCGACGGTTTCCATGGCCTTGACGACTTTGCTGTAGTCTTTGCGGAAAATCATGCGAGGAAAGGACTTGGCCGAAAGTATCCCGGAGGCGACGATTTCCCGGACGGTGGCGGGGAATCCTTTGTGCAGATTGCGTGAGACCTGCGGGACGTAGCCGATTTTATTCCATTGGGTGAATCGGCGGGCATCGGTGCCGTACAGGGATATAGAGCCTTCCGTCAGCGGCAGGAGATTCAGGATGGCCTTGAACAGCGTGGATTTGCCTGAACCGTTGGGGCCGATGATGGCCACGTAATCGCCGGCGGAGATGGCCAGGCTGATACTGCACAGCGCTTCAATCGGGCCATAACGGACACAGACGTTTTTGATTTCGATAAGATTCATGCGGGTCGTTCGCAATCGTTCATTCATGCTCGCAGGCTTTTTTAATCCTGATATCCAAGGCCGAGCTTAAGCCGTTCAAGGTTGCCCTGCATAATGTCCAGGTAAGTCACGCCTTTGTCAAGCTCTTGTTTGGAGATATTATGAGCGCCATGCAGCAGCAGGAGTTTGGCGCCGGCTCCTTCGGCAATGATTCTGGCAACACGAGGCTCCAGCAGTTCTTCGTAATAAATGTAGGATGTGTCGGCTTTTTTAAGTGTCTCGATCATTTCCGTGATTTTTCTGGGTGTCGGCTCGGCGTTCGGCGAAAATCCTGCATAGGGGGACAGATGGTCGAGGCCATAACGCCTGGAAAAATAACCAAAGGCGAAGTGGCCGCCGTAAACGATGGTTTTTTTGCTGCATTTTTCAAGTGTGGTACGGATTTGGATGTCCAGAGCCGCCAGCTTTTCGTTATAAGTCTTGGCGTTGGAAAGATAAAAGTCTTTGTTGGCGGGGTCTTTGGCAGCGAAACCATCGG
>CAZKAI010000094.1:0-9399 GCA_964550565.1 uncultured Pirellulales bacterium | reverse complement strand
TCTTTATTTGTAATGCCTTTGAGAATGTCCTGGGACCAGGGTTCCATCAGCGGGCCGGTATAAATGAACACGTCAGCCTTGCTGATACGTACGATATCGCCGGGGCGGGGCTCGAAGGAGTGTGATTCGACTCCGGGGGGCAGCAATAGCGAGACTTCCGCTTTGTCGCCGGCGATCTGTTGGGCGAAATCATAGAGTGGAAACAGTGTGGTGACGACCTGGAGTTTGCCGGGGGTTGGCGGGAGACTTTGTTTGCAGCTTGAACAGCAGGGAAGGCATAGATAAATAGCTATTCCGAACAGGAAAATCCAGATTACCTTTTTCATAGCGAACTCCAAGAAATTATATAATATAAATGCGAATCTATTTGCAAATGATAATGCTTTTGCACTTGCATGTCAAGGGATATTTTTGTATATATTAAGGAATGGCGAATAAAGCGGATAAAAATACTCCTCAACGGCAGGCAATTGTGCAGGTGTTTATGACCTGTCCGCAGCCGCTGCGTATCGGGGAGATTCTGCAAAAAGCAAAGACAGTTATTCCAAGTATAGACCAGGCAACGGTTTATCGCAATGTTAAGCGTCTGGTGGAGCAGGGTTGGCTGTTAAAAATCACCCATCCCCTGGCCGGGACAATGTACGAACGGTCCGGCAAAGAGCACCATCATCATTTTTATTGCCGCAAATGCGATTCAGTGTTTGAATTGCCCGGCTGTGGTATAAATGATGAGCATGTTGCTTTGGCCGGGATGACGGTGGAAGACCACGAAGTCTTTTTCTATGGGGTGTGTCATGAATGCTCCCAACATGTCCAGCGAAAATAATTCATCTATAAACGGTGGACAGGCTTGCCCCGATATGGGAATTTCATTGTCGCAACGAGTTCTGGAGGTTGCTCTACTGTTTTTAAGGTTGGGGCTCACGGCCTTTGGCGGGCCGGCGGCGCATATCGCCATGATGCATGATGAAGTCGTCAAACGCCGGAAATGGCTGGATGATGAGCACTATCTCAATCTGCTGGGCGCTACGCAGTTTATCCCCGGCCCAAACTCAACGGAGATGGCGATTCATATTGGTTTTGTCCGGGCTGGATGGGCGGGATTGATTGTCGGGGGAGTATGCTTTGCCCTGCCGGCGATACTGATTGTCACGGCCCTGGCCTGGGCCTATGTGCGATATGAATCCCTGCCGCAAATCGGCAGTATTTTATATGGCGTCAAGCCCGTCATCCTGGTAATCATCGCACAGGCCTTATGGCTGCTGGGGCGAAAGGCGGTCAAGGATACGCTGACTGCAATCGTGGGTGCGGCTGTGATTGCCCTTTATTTTGTTGGGATCAATGAGATTCTGCTGCTGTTTGCCGGCGGTGCCGTCATTATGTTTGGCAGGAATCTTGGGCGGGGCGGCAATACCGTTAAAGGTTTTGTTCCTTTGCTGGGATTGGGTTTGCCTGCGGCGGGTACAGTCCCGTTTCACTTTTCGACGCTATTCCTGACATTTTTGAAGATCGGCTCGGTCTGGTACGGCAGCGGCTATGTCCTGCTGGCGTTTCTGCAGTCGGATTTTGTGGATCGGCTGGGGTGGCTATCCAGTCAGCAGTTGATGGATGCGATTGCGATTGGACAGGTGACGCCGGGGCCGCTGTTTACCACGGCCACATTTATTGGTTATATGCTGGGCGGTGTCAAGGGGGCAATTTTGGCGACGCTGGGCATCTTCCTGCCGTCGTTTGTTTTTGTCGCTATCAGCAATCCGCTTATCCCGAAGCTGCGGAATTCCCGCTGGGCCGGAGCCTTATTGGATGGGGTGACAGTGGCATCACTGGGCCTGATGGCGGCAGTTACTTTGCAATTGGGGCGGCAATTTCTGTTTGATGTGCAGTCTCTGGTTGTTGCTGTGATTTCCTCTGTGTTGTTAATTCGGTATAAAATCAACACCACCTGGCTGATTCTGGGCGCGGCCGTGCTGGGATTATTGAGCCGGCTGTGGCAATAATTCAGAATTGTCCTTTTTATAGATAATGTATCATGTATTTTATTCAGGTGTTAATATCGGTACTATTCCTGATTGACATTTCAGCCATAAATCCTCACACTGTTATCCATACAAGGGAAAATATCTGCTCTTTTATGAAAGGAGAGGATGATGCAAAAAAAGCTCTTTTGAGTCCCTAATATTTTTGACCTGCCTTTATGCTTTGATATGTGCCAATTAACTGTAAGATATGTTTTAACAACAACCATAACATAATTTAAGTTCTGCGTTTTACCTCATCGATTAGACAGGGCCATTTCGAATTGTCCGGAATCAGAAATGGCAATTATGTCCTGATAACAGGCTTCAAAAAACTGCATCCAGCCAATTGAGTCTGCGTAATATCATCTTTGTCTCCCACACCAGGGATGGATTTTTAAGATAAAAATTTATTTAATGGAGGTACAGAACATGAAAACGCGTGTCTTGTCAATGGTTCTATTGTTTTGCATTTCTTCTGTGTCACTATCGGCGGCAGTCTGGATAGTGGATGATAATCTGCCCCGCGATTATCGCTACATCCAGGATGCAATTGATGCCGCCAGCTCCGGAGACACGATTGTCGTCAAAACCGGGTATTACCCTGAGACGATTACGCTGAAAAGCGGAGTCAAAATCTTTGGCGAAGGCTATGAAACCACCTGGCTCAATGGCGGCAACAGCGGGACTGTGGTTACTGCAACGAATGTAACCAATGCACAAATTGATGGCTTGGCCATCTATGGGGCACCGAATGATTATGGCATCAATATTGACGGCGGCTCGCTTATTGTGAGCAACTGCTGGGTTATCGGCAATGAAGATGGTATTCTGATCTGGGACAACTCCAGCGCAACTATTCGAAACAACCTCATCGAGAGCAACGGAGACTCTGAGAATGGCCATGTAGATTATGGCATTGTGTGCTTACACTCGACGCCGCTGATTACCAATAACCTGATCCGCACCAATGAAGTTGGTATTTATATGGCCTGGCCTGACTCTGCGGGAGCTAAAATCATTAATAACACAATAGTCAGTAACGATTCGGATGGTATTTGGTGTTATCAGGAAGCTCACGCGATTATCAAAAACAATATTATCGCTTACAACGGCCTGGGAATCACCGCGATTTATAATGCGGTACCGATTATTTCCTACAACGATGTGTGGGATAATGCATGGGGCAATTATGAAAGTCAGACCGGCGGTGTGGCGGCTCCGGGGCCGGGTGATATCAGTGAAGACCCGCAGTTTGTCGATCTGTCCCGCTATTATCTGGATGGTGATGTGCCGTCACCCTGTATTGATGCAGGAGATCCCGATGATTTATATGATGATGTTGACGGCAGCCGCAATGATATGGGCTGGACGGGAGGACCCGGCGGCAATACCGGCCCGATCTATAACTCGTTAATGTCCGGATTTATCTTCACGACCGTCGGCAAGATTCCCGTCGATGAGATTACACAGGCCGGTGATGATCAGGGGCTGGCCAATGTGTCTGCGGGCACTGCCTCTGAACTGAGTATTCCGCAATATACGGATTCTCCATTCGGGGGAAATTTATGGATCCACGGCCTGTTTGGTCCGCTCGACACCAGCGTCTATTATTATCGCATTCTTGTAGCCAAATGGCTCGGTGTGAAACCGCCGTCCATGGCCAGTGCGGTCCCCTTGACGGATTCGCTTGTCAAAACCTATTATACCATTCTATCCGATGGGACTGTGAAGGCACAAAAGTACAATTGCGGTCCATTTACGCAAAGTTCCACCGGTTTGGAAGGATTCTATGTTCTGACCGAAGAAGGCTATTGGGCTCATCGGGATTTGCGGATGATTTGGCATACCGGAAGCTGGGCCAATGGCAAGTATACGGTTTTTTATGAAGCGTATAATTCCAGATATGAGAAGTTAACCCTGCCTGATAATACGCAGGATCATTTTATCCTTATTGTCAATAACACCCAGGTCGAGGCTGAAATTCATGCTGTCAAAGATGAAGCTGGCCAGAAAATTCAGGAGTGCGGCATGATTGATCTGGCGGATAGTATGGAAAATGTACAATTTGAGATCACTGCTCGTCATCCGGACGGCTACCTGCACAGTTTCGCACTTCAGGCATTATACGGCACCAACAAGAATCTGGGTAATATTGTTTATCAGTCTTATCCCGGGCCGGGAGCAGTGCCGCCGAAATGGTATGGAGTCAGCCATCAGACGTTTGATTCGGAAGATGCTGTTGCGGCATCCATTCTGGCGCCCTGGGTGACCTGTGCCTACCAGTTCCGGCTGAATGTGTACTCGCGGATTACCGACGGTTATAACTATCTTTACTGGAAACAGTTTAATGATCATTACTATGTTAATGTCGGTCAGTGTGCCTGGTGCGGCGGGGCGGATGTCAATCACGACGGCACAGTCAATATGGTTGACTTTGCCCGGGTTGCAGAACGCTGGCTGGATAACACCTGCGGACCGACCTGTCAGTAAGTTTAATACGGCATGTCCTTAAAAAAAGCCGCTCTCAAAAGCGGCTTTTTTTGTCAGCGCCTATGGATACTGTTTTAGAATCCATCGCTGCCAGGCCTGCTTGTTTTTTCCGTAATTTTTCTTGGTTGTTTCATGCAATTGTTCAGCGGCGATCTGGCCGAGCGTTTTGGGAGTATGGTTGTCAAGGGCTTCTTTAAATGACGGCAGAAACATTGCCGCCAAGGGGTGTTCTTTCAGGGGATAATCTTCGTTGAGTATTTCAGCATTTTCAATCGGGCAGGGGGTCTCGTCGGTCAGTACCTCGGTCAGACATAACAGATTGTCTTTTTTGTGCTTCTTGGCCAGGGTATGCAGGGCGGATTCGCGGATGGTGATTTCCATCGAAGGATTGGTCAGGATTTGTCTTATCTGATTTTCAGCAGGCTGGCCGGCAATCTGTATGGCGACGGCCATGGCGGCTTTAACGATATCCGGATTGGTGCTGTCCATGGAAGATAAAAGCCATTCATTGAACTGGGGGCCTTGCGGGCCAAGATCCTGATACAGCAGCGGATTTGCAGTTCCGCTGGGGTAGTGCTGATGGAATGCTCTGAGGATATCGAACCATTGCTGTGCTTTTTCATTCACATAGCCGGCGTTGGATGAATCCGGATATTTTGCGGCAAGAACCGGCGAGTGGTCGATGACATACGCCGGTTCTTCCCGGAGAGCCTGCAAAAAGATGTAATCGCTGATCTGCTCCAGCGATCCTTTGCAATAATAGATATCAATAATCATTCCCAGTGAAATGCCTTTTTTGCCCAGGATTGATAGTTGTGCATGGATGGCGGCATGAGGCTCCAGGGCACTGAAGATATACTGATTTTCCTTTGTTTTGCAGATGGCCCAATCCTGTTCCGCGATGGATATATCTTTCCGGAAAGCATAATCACCGCCAATAATCGGCATGCCTTTTTTGAGATAATGGCGAATAATCTGCCGATACACATCGGAATAGTCCTGCGGATGCAGGGCATAGTATCGAGTCATATTAAGATACATCTGGCTGTATTGAGCCAGTGCCGGGGAATAATTTCTGAGCAGATTGAGCAGGCCGGCCATGGTGTCTTTGTGCGAGAAAAATGAATTCAGTGACTCAGGATGCCGCGAAAGGGTTTCCTGTGTATGTGCAATCAGCTTATTCAGTTGCTGGATGTCGTTGGGGTCCAGTTTGAATGCCTGCGGATTGTTCTGAATTTGCTGCAGGATGGTCAGAAACGAGTTCAGTTGCTGGTTATCTTTGCCGTGGGTCGTCTGCGTGTCAAGAGATTCTGTATTTGCCAACAGACAGACGGTCTGTTTAATGGTTGAGGTTTGTTTATTGAGTAATTGGACATCGATTTTATTAGCCGTATCGGTTGGCTCATGGTAGTCATTATAAATGCCGCAGGTGAACATCAGCACGGGACGTGCGGTTGAGACAAATGCAATGTGATCGCTGGAAGGACCGACCAGGGAGCTGTCGATAGGAAGAACCTGCAGGTCTGCCTGTCTGCCCATATCCATTATCTGCTGTTCAAAATGTGGATATTTTTCTGTGCCGATTATAAGCAGACTGTTTTCAACGGTATCCAGTAAGTTTCTGCCCAGCATGTCCATGTTAACGACCGCGACGATGGTGGAGTCGTCATAGTCGTCCCGGCAGGTAAATGCAAATGAACCCAGGCAGCCTATTTCTTCGGCATCAAAAGCGGCAAAGCAAATCGAGCGTCTGGGTTTGGTGTCGGATAAACTCAGGCTTTCCGCAATTTCCAGCAGGGCGGCAATACCAGAGGCGTTATCTCCGGCACCGGGGCACACTTTCCCTTTTTGAATTCCGATGTGGTCGTAATGGGCACAAACCAGGATGATTTCTTTTTGCAGATTCGGGTCGGAGCCGGGCAAGATGCCGATGAGATTCGTCCCCACTCGGAATTGCTGTTGGTAATCACTGCAATTGGCCCAGGGGACCAGCCCGTATTGTGTGAAGCGCTGCGTCAAATACCGTCGAACGGCGGGGGATTCCCACGAACCCGCCCTGCGTCCTTTGAATGCCGGCTGGGACAGAAAGCGGACATCTTCAATCAGTTCCTCCTGTTGAATATCCCGGGTTGGAGTTTTGACGGGTATGGAAACACATCCGGCAACAAAGAGGATGCAAATCGAAGATAAAGTCACTATTTGTCTAAACACGACCCACTTATCCTTCCCGGTATTAATTCATGTATATTGCCTTGAAATAATGACAAGAAATACCGGATTATGGTACAGACAAATCAGGAACAGTTCAACTGAAATACTTCCTCCACGGTCTTATTGAAAGCTCGGGCGAGCTTCATGGCCAGCGTCAGCGAGGGGGTGTAATTGCCCTGTTCGATGGCAATAATCGTCTGGCGTGTCACGCCGACTTTATCGGCCAGGGCCTGCTGGGTCATTTCGCCGTTGTCAAACCGCAGGCGTCGGATTTGGTTGGTCAGCGTTTCACGCATCGTCCTGCTCCCGGCGGCATTGAAACAGAATAATTGTCGAGTGTGTTGTCTGGGCAATAAACAGTCCGCTGAACAGCATTCCCGGAAACAGCCAGACCGGCGCCTGTCCCCCACCGCCGACCAGGAAGAACACGGAAAAGCAAAATATAAGAAGATACCCTGTCAATGCTCCGACCGACCACTGGTTGGCGTTTTGATACAGCATTTTTTCCCGTTCATCCAGTTGATTCTGGAAACGCAGCTCCTGAAACATGGCGGCAATACCGGTTGGGACACCAGCCACCAGACAAATCAGAAGATAATGTGCACCTTTGGAATTGCGAGCTACCATGAATGAAAAACATAACAGACAGATCAGAGAGCAGATGGTAATTGTAATTAGTGAAGACCATGCTTTTTTTTGTAAACGGCTCATTTGAGTTCTCCTTGACATGCTTTATTCCGCCCATAAAGAATCAGAATGGTCAGGGCATGGACAAAAAAGCAGGCCAGCCCCGCAAACATCCAAATCAAAGGCAATATCTCCACGGGAACTTTCCCCTCAGAGCGAAAGTACTCCCAAAACCCCATACACAGTATTCCAAAAACCATATAAGATACTCCGAATCCGGCCTTGGCGGCGGTGGAATTAATGGTTCTGTCACGCTCATCGCACGTTACAGCGCCAGGGTCTTTTTTGAAAAAGATGTGGCCCAGGCCGCCGATGCCGGCGATGCTTAAAAATGCAAAACCTGCCCCGGCTTTCGGGAAACCATAGTAGTAATAAAGGATGCCCACCGCCACGGAGGACAGTAGAACTGCAATACCTATGGAAATCACCATCAGCCACGATATTTTTTGTATGCGATTCATTTTAGTTCTCCAAATTGGTTTTGTGGTGGATATTTCTTTGTCGAAACAGATTGTCCCAGAACAACACACCCGTTGAGAAAATCACAAGAAATAAAGAGAGAACGCCGTAAATTAAAATTGGAAGATGATCAATAGTGAGCGTGAACGATTCATATCTGAATAAAATCAAGACATGGATTGCAATGCCAATTACAAAAAGACTTACAAACGCGATCAGGGCGGAGAGAATGCAAATCCGCTTGTCTCTTTCGTCGAAGATGTTTTCCTTGTTTTTCTGCCGTGAAATTATCCAGACGGGTATGACCAGCAGCAGAAACCAGCAGCCCAACATGGTGTATTGAACCGGTGTGCTTATCTTCAACACGATGTAATTAAACAATGGAATAAACAACAGGCAGCCGCTGAGGATGAATCCGTAAATCGCCCCTTTTTGTGTATAAGTCATTGTTATCTCCTTTCATGTCTTATGTGCTATACATAATGTATATCATGGCATACATATTGTCAAGAGCATTTTACATTTATGGTTAAAATTTTTTCTAACAGCTTTTGTATTCAAGACTTAGCATCCATTTTTTTGTTTCGAGACCGCCAGGGGCGGAAAAGCCGCATAAGGAGCCATTTGCCGATAGCACACGATGGCAGGGGATTATCAAAGGGATGGGATTGCGAGCCATAACACCGCCGATGGCACGGGCGGAATTCGGGGAACCGACCTGTTCAGCTAATTGTTTGTAAGTATTTGTGTGGCCATATTTTATCTTCATGCAGGCCCGGAGGACTTTCTGGGTAAAAGGAGTCAGGCTGGACAGATCAACCGGCGTTTTAGAGAAATCAACACACTGACCTTGGTAATACGTGATGATTTGTTTCTGC
Organism: uncultured Pirellulales bacterium; assembly: GCA_964550565.1. Lineage (GTDB taxonomy): Bacteria > Planctomycetota > Phycisphaerae > Sedimentisphaerales > Anaerohalosphaeraceae > Anaeroglomus. Next base: position 656 of record CAZKAI010000094.1, on the reverse strand, counting down.
AGGTTGGGCAGGAGCTTTTTGTTAAATTCAGGATTGGCAATCCCGGCCAAAAGATAGTCTTCAACGGATTCTCTGGTTTTCAGCGGCAGACAGGTTCGCAATACACCTTTATCAGTGCAGCAGAAGCCAAAATACCCCGGCCGGGTTTTGAAAATGATATATTTTATGTCGTCTATCATTAAGTCCTGTTCTTCTCAAAGTTTCCATGCTTTGGCAAAGGCCTCAAAACTGCGGTCGAATGTTTTTTCTACAGCCGGCGGAAAGCAGCAGCCCGGCAATTGCCGCATCTTCAGGTGATATTGCAGGCAGTCGCAGCAGACCCCCTTGTTGGAGCAGGGGTCATAAGTACAGGTACAGTGTGTCATGTTTTTCTGTTTTTTACATTCCATGGGAATTATCCAATTACAGGTTGTTATTTAATATTACCATTGTCCCCAAGCTGAACCGGCTGAGAATCCGAATTTATGTATTTCATACCCCTTGCCGGTCGCCCAGCTTTCCGCGGCGGAATAGAGGGTTTGATTGCCGCTGCTCAGAAATAAGTTTGCAATACTCACTGCGGTTGTCTCATTCGTGATGCTGTTTAAACGGCCAATCATCGGCGAGACCATCTCGTCCAGCCCCATGCCAATCGAAAGACGCATAATCGCATTCAT
>CAZKAI010000093.1:13808-16014 GCA_964550565.1 uncultured Pirellulales bacterium | reverse complement strand
ACCCCTAACAACACAATTCCGACCCACTTGGTATTCATTTCGATACCCTCCAAAAATGTTGTTTTTCCTGCTTATTCGACCCACTTATAATTTTTATATTACAAAGCTGTGAACTTAGTCAAGATAATTTATGGTTTTTCTTTCGAAAGTCCCAGTTCGGCCATCACTTTCTGCAGGTCGTCCCAGACGCGTTTTCGGTTGTCCGGAGTATAGTTTCGCAGCAGATAAGCCGGGTGGTAGGTCGGCATCAGCTTAGCCGGCGGTACATCATCTGAAAAGATATATTCATGGAACTGGCCGCGTAATTGTCCAATGGGACGGTCTGTGGCAAGCAGTGTTTTGGCAGCATGGGCGCCGAGTGCAACAATTATTTCCGGACGAATAGCCTCCAGTTGTTTTTTCAGATAAGGCATGCAGTTGTGAATTTCATCGGGCTTGGGATCGCGGTTTTCCGGCGGACGGCATTTAAGTGTATTGCAGATAAAGACATCCTGCCGCTGAAGACCCATTGCGTTAATCATTTTTTCCAGCAACTGTCCCGCCCTGCCGACAAACGGCAGGCCCTGCTGATCTTCGTCGGCACCCGGCGCCTCACCCACAAAGACGAGTCGAGCGGTCGGGTTTCCATCGCCGGGGACAGCGTTAAGTCGGGTTGAGCCAATTTCACATTTACGACAAGCCCGAACCTTTTTTGCAATGGCATCCAACGCAGCCTGAGCATCCACACCTGCCCCAGCCGTCTGGGCTGGGGCGGCGGCAACTGCTTTTTTCTTTGTTTTCAAAGCGAAATCCCCGGTAAAAAATTGTTCCATTTCGACCAACTGGCCGGCTATTTTTTTTGGGTCCACATTCATTCTCGTCTCAAATCCCGCAGACTCTTATGCGTTTTCGCGGTCCAATCCGGAACCGCAGATTAAAATTTCGGCATAGTTTACGCGGTTTTGAAGAAACATACAAGCTTTTGACTTAAAACATCGGCCATCAGCATCAGATTCTGATTGCGTGTATCATAGACAAATACCACTTTCTGATATTTCTGAGCGTCGGGGAGCAGTTCCCGCAGCAGGCTTTCGCGGCTTTCCAGAAGGTGTTTATGCAGCACCACGTCCGGTTTCTCGCAGAACAGGGCCACATAGAAAATTTCCTCTTCCACGAGGTCCTGGAAGAAATGACTGCCATAGGACAGTTCCGGCATCAGGTTGCCGCCGGGATAGGATATTTCGCACAAGACCGACATCTGGCTGATTTCGGAGAATCGGACCGGCACACCCAGCGATGGAGTGGAGGTCCCCCACCGTCCCGGCCCCATCAAAAGCGTTGTGTCTTTATCGCGATTGCATATCTGCCGGTTGAGTTTGCCGACCAGACGAGCCACATCGTATTTTTCCTGCTGGGAAAGCTGGATATAAGCCGACGGGTCAATCAGGATAATCCGATCAATCGGCTGGGCGATGCAGCCGCCCATAAAGCCGCCCTGACTCTGGAACAGAATCTGCTCGGCAGGCAGGGTTTCCGGAATCTGGACCCTGGCTCCGAATCCGCGGGTTTGCAGGGGACGACATTGCAGGAGATTCAACTGCGCCGGGCGATCAATCGCCTGATTGTAGGTAAACTCGATATCCACCGGGTAATCGTAAATCCGCTGCAGGGTATCCATCAGCCGCCGCATCAGGGGGACAAAATCCGTCTCGGTCAGCAATCGATCAAAGGTCATAATCCACGACGGCGGCCCTTCCATTTCGAGCTGTTTCATACGTCGGGCGGCTTCTTCATCTTCGACAGCAAACAAATCCACATTCCAGTCGGGCTTTTCGGCCAGATAACGGTTGATGGGAATTGGCTCGAGCGTATTCTGCGGGATATTCAGGACATCCATGAAACGCTGAGAAAACTGGCGGATATTGTCCATGCATGATTGCGGGCGCAACAGCGGATAATCCATTGCCACCAGTCGGGGGTAATCATCATCCGGCCGATCCACGGCACGCGTGCCCAGGCCAGCGACAATTCGCAGCATTCCGGCGGAGGGATCCAGGTCCTGATTCCATACGAAGGTATTATACGAAACCCCGACGCCCGCCATATCCGGGTAGAAATACGGGCCGTGATGGGTCCCCGAAACACGCTGAACCAGCAGCGCCATCTGTTCATCCAGTTGATCCAGCCCCCGCTGCAGACGATAGGTCAGGGCATCTTCGCTCATGGT
>CAZKAI010000093.1:0-13708 GCA_964550565.1 uncultured Pirellulales bacterium | reverse complement strand
AAAATAACCTTCCTGTGTTTTTTGCTCCATGCGGAGTTTCCAGAGGCCATTTTGCACGATATAGGAATGAAAAATATCCGAGCCGATGTAAAACGAATCATGCTTTTCGAGCCGCTGGCGCCAGTCGAAGTCCGCATCCTGATGGAGAATCTTGCGGGCCAGGAGCATCCCGACAGCCTTGCCGCCGATATAGCCTGTGCCAATCAGGCGGGCCTTGACATCCAGCAAATCCCGCAGCGAAAAATAGCGTTTGACCAGTGTGAGCATCCGGTCTTCACGGCACATCATGATACGGCACAGTTTATCGACCGCATGCTCCTGCTGGGTCTGCATCGACGGGTCATTGAGCATTTCCTCGGCCTGCAAAAATAGTTGATCCCAGTAATCCAGCTTGCGCCGGGTTGCGGCCCGGGCCTGGTCGGAGATATAGGAAAACAGACGGGCCGCATCGACACTGTTGGTCACCGGCGTCATGCGGTCCTGCTCATCCCGGTGAGGCAAAAACATCGTCGGCGAATAGCGGTTCCAGACCTTCAACGGATGAATATAGACCGTGCCCTCAACATGATAGACATCCAGCAGCAACTGGGTTGTGCCGCGAATGCGGGCGACGGTCTGAAACGAGTGATAATTGCGGAGCAGGGCAAAATAGGCAATGGTATCCAGTTCATACAAATAAGGGCAGGTGACCATAAAGAAATTGCCGACCATCAGGTCCGTCGCCCAGGACGTCAGCAGGTCCGACAGGCTGTCAAAGACATAAAAGGCGCCTTTGCCCTGCTGAGAAATGATGGTATGAACCTGGGTGGAAAACGTCTCAAATCCGGTATCTGCATCCAGTTCAATGATAGTCAGGCCGGGCTGCGGTTCGAGGAGTGGTTCATGCTGGGCAAACCGCACGTAAATCATCTTGCGGTGTTCCCGGATAGCCCGCTGCACGTAGGGGATTACAAGCTGCTTGTACTGGATGAGGTCGTCGACCTGCCAGACGACGTTATCGCCGTACTGAAACCGGCCCAGCATGTCATCCAAATGATTAAGTCCGGAACTGGGATAAGGAAATCGATCCATACTATAGTCCCCGCAAGGGTTTTATTGGCATCGTAATTGATTCTGTTCAGCGGCTATAATAAAGAATCCCCTTACCATGCGGCAAGGGGATTCCTGTAAATTTCAACAAATTTGTGATGTCCGGCAAGCTGCTTAGACAACACCCTGAGCCATCATGGCCTTGGCGACTTTCAGGAAGCCGGCAATATTGGCACCGGCGACGAGGTTGCCCTTGGCGCCGTAGGCATCGGAAGCCTTGACGCACTGATCATAGATGGCGTTCATAATCATTTTCAGGCGGGTATCGACTTCGTCAAAGGTCCAGCTCAACCGCATGGAGTTCTGGCACATTTCCAGAGCGCTGGTGGCCACACCGCCAGCATTGGCCGCTTTGGCCGGGCCGAAGGATACGCCGTTGTCAAGGAAGACTTCAATCGCTTCGGGGGTCGAAGGCATGTTGGCGCCTTCGCCGACGGCGATGCATTTATTCTTAACCAGGGCCTTGGCGCCGGCTTCATCCAGTTCGTTCTGGGTGGCCGACGGCAATGCGATATCGCACGGAACGGTCCAGATACCATGCCAGTTATCAAAGTACTGGGCACCCTTGCGTTCATCGGCATACTGTTTGATGCGGCCGCGTTCGACTTCTTTGATGCGTTTGACCAATTGGATGTCAACACCGGCTTCGTCCACGATATAACCGTTGCTGTCGGACATCGCAATCACTTTGGCACCCAGTTCGGTGGCCTTCTGATGGGCATAAATGGCCACATTGCCTGAGCCGGAGACAACCACTCGCTTGCCCTTCCAGTCGGTACCGCGATCCTGAAGCATACGGGTAACGAAATACACCAGGCCGTAACCGGTGGCTTCGGTACGAACCAGCGAGCCGCCGAAATCCAGGCCCTTGCCGGTCAGTACGCCGGTGAAGACATTGGCGAGTTTTTTGTACTGGCCGAACATATAGCCGACTTCTCTGCCGCCGACGCCGATATCACCGGCCGGGACATCTGTATCGGAACCGATATGACGGAACAGTTCGCTCATAAATGCCTGACAGAACCGCATGACTTCAGTGTCGGATTTGCCTTTGGGATCGAAATCGCTGCCGCCCTTGCCGCCGCCGATGGGGGTGGTGGTCAGCGCATTTTTGAAAATCTGTTCGAAACCGAGGAATTTAATAATGCCAAGATAAACCGAAGGATGGAAACGAATGCCGCCTTTGTAAGGCCCGATAGCACTGTTGAACTGAACGCGGAAGCCGCGATTGACCTGCACCTGACCTTTGTCGTCCACCCAGGGAACGCGGAACATGAGCTGCCGTTCCGGCTCGACGATGCGTTCCAGGACTTTGGCTTTGGCAAATTCAGGATTCTTGTCAATCACCGGCTGAATGGTCTCTGCGACCTCACGGACAGCCTGATGGAACTCGACTTCTCCCGGATTGCGGGATATGACCTGTTCCATGATACTGTTCACGTACTGCTTTGACATGTTTTTGTTCCTTTCGACAATGAGGTTTTTGGGTTCTTGCGTTTTATTTCAGTATTTGCGACACCCTTGCAGTGTACGCAAATCATTATCCTATGAATAGGAACTAATACTTTACAAATTATAAATTCTACTTATAATAGATTACATGAATAACGCAAATAAACTCCTATAATACTTACCATAAGATATATTAATGAACCTTGAAACGGCCAAATTATTCTGTGATTTAGTGGAATTAAAGAACTTTTCTCGTGCTGCTGAACTGCACGGGGTTAGTCAGTCTGCGGTGTCGCAACAAATTGCCCAGATTGAAATGGACCATAAAATCCAGCTCTTTGACCGAAAAAAAAGACCTGTTGAGTTGACAACCTCCGGAGAGCTGTTCTATCGTGCCTGTAAAGACATTCTGGAGCGGTATAATCGGTTGAGCAACGAACTGGCCCAGTTAAATCAGACCACCTGTTCGATCCATCTGGCCGCAATTTTCAGTATCGGGATGCACACTTTGCAACCTTATATCAAGAAATTTATGGCCATCTATCCGGATGTCAATTTATCCATCGAATACGACAATGCCAAGGAAATTTATGAAAAACTGCTCCGGGGGAGTATTGATATTGGTGTCGTAGCCCTGCCCCGCAGAGACCGGAATATCCAGAATTTTCCATTTGAAAATGAGCCGCTGCTGCTGGTTTGCTCGCCGGACCATCCGTTCGCTTCGGAGACCGAAGTGGAAATTCATCGTCTTCAGGGAGAAAAATTCATCGCTTTTGCCTCGGATGTGCCGACCCGCAGCCTGATTGACTCGATCTTAACCCGTTACGGTATCAATGTCCGGGTGATTATGGAGTTTGATAATATAGAAACCATCAAACGTGCCGTCGAAATCAATTCCGGCATCAGCATTCTGCCTAAGTCCTCGTTGCGTATGGAGTTATCCGGCGGCTCATTAAAGGCCATTGGATTTGCCAATGAAACGTTTTACCGCCCCACCGGCATCATCGTCCGCAAAGACCGAACTCTGAGCAAGGCCGCACGGTATCTGATTGAGCTGATGCGAAAGGACTTTGAGGCGGACGTATGACCATTGAAGCGGTCATTTTTGACCTGGATGGAACACTGACTGAGCCATTTCTGGATTTCGACCAAATTCGTCGGGATATTGGCCTGCCTGTCGGTATTGGGGTACTGGAAGGGATTGCCGCAATGACACCCTCCCAGCGGCAACAGGCGGAAGCAATCCTGCTGGACCATGAAAGCCGGGCCGCTCAACACAGCAAGCTGAACGAAGGCGCAATCGAGATTCTGGATAGTCTTCGTCGGCGTAATCTTCCCATTGGCCTGCTGACCCGAAATTTGCGAAAAAATGTAATGCTGGTGGTCGAACTGCATGGCCTGCATTTTGATGCGATTGTGGATCGGATGGATGGACCGGTGAAACCGGATGGTTTCGGGGTGCGTCATTTATGTGAGCGATTTGGAGTCAGCCCGGCAAAAACGCTGGTGGTTGGGGATTTCAAGCACGACCTGGAATGTGCTAAAAATGCCGGTGCGATTGCGGTGCTGATACGAACCCATCATGAGGCCGACCAATTTGCATCCCTGGCGGATTTTACCATTGACCGGCTGGATGAGATTCTTACAATTATCGATACAATAGAAAACCAAACAAGGATGACGGAATGAAAAAACGTATCTGGTATTCAGTAATTGTTCTGTGTGCGCTGAGTCTTTCTGCGGCTGTACTTGCGGAAGAGCCCAATACACCTGGAGCTGTATCGGAGGTGACAGCAGCGGTTCAAGTCACCGACCCCAACGTTATTGACCCGGACAGCCCGCTGGGACAACTGCTGGAAAAAATCAACCACGCCGCCAAGGAGCTGAAAAGCTGCAAGGCTGCGGTGGATTACCTGTTTATTCATGAACCGGAACTGCTGGACAGCCGGACGATCCGTAAGGGTACCCTGCTGTATCAGAAAACCGATAAAGGCTCGAAGATGCGGCTGAACTTCGACACCGTCAAACAGGACGAAGGTGACGAACAGAAAAAGCAGGAACAGTATTTCTTCGACGGCGTGTGGCTGACCAAGATCGACTTCACGCTGCGTCAGATCGACCAGTACCAGCAGGCCCCCGTCGATAAACCCGTCGAGGTGTTTGATTATATCAGTCATAATTTTCCGATTGTGGGTTTTTCGGGCGCCGAGACTTTACAGAAACAGTTTGTTATTACGCTGGTCGCTCCTGCCAAAGATGAAAAGAAGCTGCACCATCTGCTGCTGAAAGTCAAGCCCGATTCAGTCTATAAAGACGATTACACCCAGATTGATTTATGGATTGACAGCGAATTGTATCTGCCGGTGAGGATGTTGTCGGAGTCCACACAGGGCGACATCTATGACCTGGTGTTGTCTAAGCCGGAACTGAATAAGTCGCTGTCGGAGAAATTGTTTGTCATCGATGCCCCGGCTGATTTCAGCAAAAATATCAAAACGCTCGACGAGAAAGACGGAAAGGATTCAGCATGGCCACAGGAATTGTGATTTATTATACCCGCAGCGGCAACACCAAAACCATGGCTCAGGCCTTTGCGGATGCGATGACGCAGGCGGGATTACCAACCAAATGCAAAAGTGTGGCCGAAGCCAAGGTCGCCGATGTCCTGGAGGCCGATGCGATTGTGGTCGGTTCGCCGACTTATTACGGCAGACCGGCCGCACAGATTGCCGCGTTTTTCGATGAAACCGTCAGCAAGCACGGCAAGCTTGACGGCAAGGTCGGGGCGGCATTCGCCAGTTCGGCCAACATCGCCGGCGGCAACGAAACCACCATTCTGGAAATCGTTCACACCATGCTGATTCATGGCATGGCAGTTCAGGGAGATCCGCAGGGAGACCACTACGGTCCTGTCTCCATCGGTAAACCGGACGAGCGGGTGCTGGCCCAATGTGCCAGACGCGGCAAGCGTGTGGCGGAGCTGACACTGAAGCTGTTTCAATAAACTGCTGCTTATAAAAAGCCTGTCGGCATTTCATAAAACGACATCTAATCTTTAGGAAGGAGTTGAATTATGATGCATCGCGGTATGCAGTCCATAAAGCCCCAGGGGGCAACAAGATTCGTGTTGTTTTTAGTCTTTGTTCTTTTTATCCCAACAGGCTGCATCGTCAACGATTGCCGAACGCTGAGCTCATTCAAAAAAGTGGATGATTTTCCGCTTTATTCCATGCGGTATTACGGCAATTATGGCATGAAAGACCTTCAAACCGGCCGAGGACTGAACTGCCTTGAACAGTGGGGAATCAAGAAGCTGCTCCCGCAGAGTAATAATCCCCAGTGTGCCTGCTTTGCTGCGATGAGTCCGCAGGCGGATGCTGTATTCGGTCGGAATTTCGACTGGGATACCGACGCTGCCCTGCTGTTATTCACGGACCCTACTGATGGTTATGCTTCCGTATCCATGGTCGATATCACCTACTTCGGATTCAATAAAAACACCAAGCCCGGCCTGCTGAATAAATTTGCCCTGTTGTTCGCGCCGCAGGTTCCCTTTGACGGTATGAATGAATATGGTCTGGCGGTCGGCATTATGTCGATACCGCAATCCAACGGCGGAAACGACCCGAATAAGAAGACGCTGGGGCTGATGCAGCTTATTCGCCAGATGCTCGACCATGCCAAAAACGTCGATGAGGCCGTTGCGCTCGCCCAGAAATACAACATCGTATTCACCTACAGCCCGACCAATCATATTATGGTCAGTGATGCGGCAGGGAATTCGGCAATCATTGAATATCTGGACGGCACACCGGCCATTACCCGCAATACACAGCCTTTCCAGGTCGCTACCAACTTCATTATCTCCGGTCTCGACACGGAACGGGCACTCAAATCCTGTCGGCGTTATAAAACCGCCTGGCAGACCCTGGAACAGGCACAGGGACAACTTGCTCCCCAGCAGGCCATGACGCTGCTGAATAACATCTCGCAGAAAGAGTTTACGGTATGGTCGGCCGTATATGGGCAGTCCACCGGCAAAATCCAACTGGCGATGGGCAGGAACTACGATAAAGTCTATGATTTTTCACTTAAAATGAAAGATAAAAAGGACACCAAGACCTGCATATATCCGATTCAGGCAGAAAAAACAAACGATCCCAATTCTGCAGATTAGGCTTCTTTGAGCAGACCTCCAATTAGAATCCGCAGTACAGGAATCTAATAGGAAAGGAGTCTTTATGAAACACGTAGTCAGTATCGCTTTACTGGTCGCGCTTGTATTCCAATGCTCGTGTCACAAAGAAGTAAAGCCCATAGCAATCCATGCAGGAGCATTTAATCCCAAGCCGCTGGACGACGAGTGGACACGCTGGATTGTCGGCCAATGGGAAGGGTCAGGACAAGGGGATGCAGGAAAAGGAACCGGCCGGGTTATCATCGAACTGGGTTTGAACGGACAATTTCTGCTCATGCGGGGGGAAGCGGAAATCACCGGGCTTAACCCCGAGTATCTCAAAAAAAACATGAACGCCTCGGATGAAGAGATTCAGCGTTTTGCCAGTCAGCCTTTCCGAAGCCTGGAGATTTACACTATCGACCCCGCTACCGGCGATGTGGTCGGATATTTGTTTGACAGCCTGCGATGTATCGCCACCGGAAGAGGAAAACGTCAGGACAACAAAGAAATCGTCGAATGGCAATGGGCTACAGGGCACAAGAGTACTCGCATCACAGAAAAAGCCGACCAGGATACCCTGCTTGTTACCGAAAGAACGTATAACATGGCCGATGGCAGCATCATGGAAGACCAAGGCATTATGAAACGCTGCAAATAGCTACAGATGCAGAGGATACATTAATATTATCACAGCGAAATTGCCTCGCAGACTCTATTACGGCCAGTGGGAAATGTCGGGATGGTCAGTTATGTCCGTTTCATGGGTTTAAGTAAGATTTATTTTATAAAAACCTCATTTTTTTATCAAAAACTCAGTTTGACAAACGAACCCAAGCTTGATACACTCTGATACAAATGGATTTTTACGATATTAATAATCTTCTTTGGAGGTTTTAAAATGCAGGAATACGAACAGCTCAAGACTCTTGTAGCTGAAATTGAAAACGATATTAACAAGGCCGAAGGCGGCAATAAAGCTGCCGGCACCCGTGTTCGCAAACAGATGCAGATGATCAAACAGGCCGCTCAGACGGTTCGCAATAAGGTTCTGGAGATTCGCACAGTCGATTAATTGCATACTTGTTTCATCGTGTCAGGACGCCTCGCTGCGTCAATAGAGTAAGTGTCATTTAGAATGAGGTACTTATGCCCCCAGCCCTGCTGTTTGATTATAAGCAACTGGATTTAACCAAAATTGAGTTTGACCACTCCGCAATCGCGGAAGTCAATCCACAATCGTATGAAATGTCCCAGCTTGATGGAATCACCTGGTATGACCTGGACAAGATGATGTGTCTGGGCTATAAAGATGTTACAGATAAAGAATTCTGGGTTCGCGGGCACATTCCCGGCCGGCCTATTATGCCGGGCGTCATCATGATCGAAGCAGCCGCACAGCTTTGCAGTTTCTTTATGAGGAGAATCTACGGTTTGAAGGGATTTATCGGTTTTGCCGGAATCGACGAAACCAAATTCCGTGAAACCGTTGTTCCTGGTAATCGCCTGTATATGCTGGGCCATATCCATAAAGTCCGAAGCCGGCAATTCTCTGCCAAAGTGCAGGGAATTGTCAACGATAAGCTGGCCTTCGAGACCGTTATCAGCGGAATGAATGTCTGATGCCGCCTCGGCTTGAAGAGTCTTTTGCTTCCTCTTTGAGTCTGGGTTCTGAAACTGAAATAATTCCAGCCCTTGCGGGTATCCCTGCCCGCAGGGGTCTTATTCTTTTTGCCGACTCCGCAGATCGTCCTATTCAGATGCTGTTATGCGCGGACCTGCGCCGTACGGCACGCGCACGACTGCTGACACAGAATCGGCAGGCCTCTCGCAAAGCCGACATTTCCAGGGTCTGTACACGGATTTATTATACCTGCATCCAGAGTGAATTTGCCTGCCAGAAAGCGTATATTACCCTGTGCCGCACGTTTTTTGCCGACCAGTTGGCCGACCTGGTCCAATTGCCAAAGCCCTGTTTTGTCAAGCTGGAAACCCGTCTGAAGCTGCCGTGGTTTGCCGTCACGGATAAACCAACACTGGATATGAATACGGCGATATGGGGACCGTTCATTACCCGCAAATACGCCAGCCAATATGCGGAAATCCTCACCAAAGCATTTCACCTGTGCCGCAATGCCGATTGCCTTTCTTCGGGCCGATATGACCTGTGCCCCTATTATCAGATGAAGACCTGTCCGGGCCCCTGCCTGCATCCCGAACAGTTTGCCCAATACCAACAGGCTATCATAAATGCTGTCGCGGTTGCTAATGCCGGGCCCGAGGAGCATATCGCCATACTGACGGCCTCCATGCAGACTCTGTCTAAAAATCTGGAGTTTGAAAAAGCTCGTCATGTCCGGGATCAAATTGAACTCCTCAAAAAGCTAACTCAGCCTGAATTTCGTGAGATTGGCTCCCTGTCGAAATTTTGCGTTTTGCACATCGACCTGGCTCAAAAAGACAAAAAGAATCTGTTATGGATTGCCTTTGTCGCAACCGCATCCGACATTCGTGAAATCACCTTCCCGCTGGACCAGCTTGATACGGTCATCTCTGCTACTCGAGAGGTCGATACCTGTCGAACAGACACACGTCCTGCACAAATCCAGGAAAATTTAGGCCTGATTTGTCGTTTTTTGTATCGCAGCAAAAAGCCGGGCCTGTGGCTGAATTGTTCCAGAGATAACCGTTTGAACCCGGACACGCTTTTGGAACAGATAAAAACAGCATTTCCGAAGATGTCTATGGCCCTCAGCCGGAACCAGGCTCCGTAACAGAATAAGCATTCCCAGAAACGCCACTTCAGTCTCATCATCATGCTGTTATTATATTGGTTGCTATTAATCCCTTTCGAAAGTCTTCAAAACAACCGGACCAACCAGTCCGGACGGCTGAAGCGCTTCGCCCTCTTTAACATCACTAACCAGCAACCAGGTCTTGCGATGATCCTGCGGCAGGGCGCATTCTTTCACCAGGTAATTTCGCCACAGATTAACCGTCTCAACCTGAAGCATGTTCCTGCCTGGCTGAACCAGATTGGTTACAGGGAGTACATACGGAGCCATCCAGACGCCGCCGGCGGGCTTTCCGTTGACGCTCACCTGGGCCATGACATGCACCTGGCCAAGATCAATATATATATCCTTATCCTGCGGAACCGAGTCAAGGTCAAACTCGGCCGAATAAACCGCTGTTCCCGAATAGTACTTAACAGAATCCTTTTCGCTTTTTGACCAGTCCATCAGCGCATCCAGCGTTAATTTCTCATCCACGCCAATCACCGGGTTTTTAAACTCAACTGCCCACGGTCCATCAATCGTCTGCCACGCATTCGGTTTGGGATCATTGTCCGCATAGGCCGGGGAAACCGCCGGCGCCGATTCATTCGTAAATACGATAAACCGGCTCTGGCCCGGCTCCAATAGCATGGGAACGGTCGTGCCCTGCTGCGTCTGGCTGTAGTCACTGAGCCAGCGAATCTCGCCGGTGAGGGCATTCCAAGCCTGCGGCTTGAGTCCGCTAACCCGGAACACAGGCCGGATCTCAATCCGCTTATCAGACTGGTTCGTCAGGAAATAAATATCCCTGCCCGGCATCGTGCGATGGGTCCATAGGACTGGCACATCGGGCAGATCGACATCCCTGGCAACACCGAGTTCATCAAGCACCGTCTGAAGCTCCATGCCGTTGAATATGCGTCCTTTGCCATATTGTCGCGACAGTTTGCCGGTGGAATAATCCGCTCCCCATATCCGCCCGGCCGCATCCTGGACCTGCCGGTCACATCGCGGATAGTTTTGCAGGCTGGGCGACTGGACCGGCCTGGGGCCATAGACGACCCCGCCCTGCAGGATAAGCTGTTCGAGCTTTTCAATGACGGCCGGACGCATCGTATCCAGCGGCGGCAGGACCATCAGCCGATAGGCCGCCCCGCCGGGCAGGACCAGCCGGCCGTCCCTGACCTGCATATCCCGGACAATGACCTCGGCGTTGATATAGTCATACGAGTATCCCTGCGGCAACTCCGGCTGCCGCACCCCCGTCATCTTCGGAGCATTCTCGCTGATGAAATAGCACACATCCGCTGCGTAGGCCCCCTGCTGGAGCAGGTGCTGGCACCGGCGGACATAATCCATCCAGTGTTTTGACTGCCTGAACCATGTATTGTGGCGGTTAAACTCCGTGGCGAACCATGCGTTGATGCCGGGAACTCTGGCCTCATCCGGCTGCTGGATGTAAAGGTGCAGAACAAACTGGTTAACCCCCTCGGTAAAACTCCAGTCCCCCCGCGTCTTGAGTCGAGCAGGATGTCGCAGGTAAACCTGATTGGCACTGGTAAAGGCCTCCGCAAAGCAGATCGTTTTCCCATAAGTATGAACGCACGACGAAGCCGCCTTGCATTCAATATCGCCCAGGGTGCCTTCATTCCAGAATTCGCCCGACACCAGGTTGGACTGACCGCCGTACATCAGGAATTCTGACGGAAAACCCCAGTGGCCATAATTCTCCAGCCAGACCTGCAGATTGTGTTGGCCGCACATCCTGCGCAATCCGCCCACGTATTCATAGGCCACATCATCTGCAATGGCTCTTCGCAGGTCCCACAGGAATCGATTGGACTCCGTCACACTGCCAACAATCTGTCCGGAAAGAACCGGCAGCCATAGTTTCGGGTTATACCCATATCGTTCTTCAAACCGTTTTTCAAAACCGTCCGTCCAGTTCTGGGAACCCATTTCATAACTGTCGGCAATGACATATTTCAGGGCTGACCGGTTCTCGGCCGGGATTTTATCCAGTAATTTGCCCACATATTGCTCAAAATGATACCCAGCCAGCGTCGCGCTGGCCTTGTCAATCTCATACCCTTTTCCCTGCGGAGCTGCGGGTGCATTTTTCGTTCCAGTGGGGGTCATCCCAATCCGCATGATGGTCCATTTTCCCCCAGGTGCTTGCCAGTTCAGGCGGCCCTGCCTGTCCATCTTGTCGCTGATATCCATAATCTTGTCAGCCGGCACCTCCTGGTTTCCTGGAACAGCCGGCTGCTCCTCCCAAAGATAACTGCCCCACATCGGCAATGGTGTGGGATGCATTTTCCCAAGCTGCTTTTCAATGTATTTTTCCAAAACAGCACGCTCGGTAATTTCAATTTCCGCAAAGCCTGAATTTCGTCCCTCAATATTCGAGCAAACCAGCCTGAACCGGCTGGCTTTTATTTCCGGCAATCCAATCGCCACCGGGCCGGTCGGAATCGGTCCCACATTCACATCATGTTTGCTTCGGTCATACACAAAAGCTTTAAGCAGAATCTCTTTACCATCAACTTCAGCATACAATCTGCATTCGGTCTTTAGATTCCGATTGACAGGATAAAGAATGAGGCTGCGGGCGGTGATGGGTGTCTTGGCCTCAAATTTGAGGCTCAATTCGCTGGTATTTGCCGGGTCGATCAGGGCCTCGGTAGTCAGGTCACCATCCATCCAGTTTTGTGCATTATGGACTGCGGGAGTTGTCTGAATAACCGTATTCTCCCGATTCAGGGTCTTGAGATTCTCAAAAGCAGGAAAAGCCAGTACGCAGACATCCTGGAATTCCTGTGCAGGCTTCGTCAACTCCCGGGATATGGTCCCAGGCCCTTGAACCGTTACCTGTGAATAAACCAGGTATCGCATAGCCATCTCCGGCTTGACCCAGGGTCCGCCCGACTGGCTCCAGCCCGGACAATTGAAAACGCCAATATCCACGCCGAGCCGTTTGCCCTCATTGACTGCATGCACCATGCAGTCCCACCACAGGTCGCTGAACAGGGGTACTTTTCCATCTTGTTCCGGGGGATTGATATTGCCGATAAAGGCCGTGCCGATCCCCACCTCCTTCATCGCCGCCAGGTCCCGCGAAATACCCTCTTTGGAAATATCGTCATTGATCCAGTACCAGTAGCACCAGAGGTGATTCTCTGCGGCCGGGATTTTAAATTCGCTGACAAGGGTCTCATACGGCATCTCGACAGGCCCCGACATATATTGCGTCATACCCAGAGCCGGAAAAACAGCAAGCCATGCAAGCATTATCTTTACGTTTCGCATCATACGAGTCCTTTCTTTATAAAAGCGGCTCCATGGAACAGGTTTTTTATGTTCGGTTATTGTACCGACATTCATGGTATTATAAACATAAAAACTCGGATAATTACCCTGCATCCACAAAACCAAATTCTTGCCCGTAGTCCAGTAAGGAACGATGGGACGGATGTTGTCTGACGTCATGTTTACCGCAATCGCTGCCCACATCCAGGTCTTAGCGTCGTTCTGCGTTTTGCTTGGATAAACCTCGTGCGATATTTTATCGGTGACGGAACTAATCAGCGGCTTGCCGGCCGACAGGGTATTATCTTCAAACCATTCATACAACTCTGGTTGAGATGGCCCAATCGAGCATTATACTGACGCGAACATCCAAAAAGGAAAAATTTTATCGATTAAAGGCCAATACCCTTGATGCCCTGGTGAAACCAGCGGGAATATCTCCGCAATGGATTTACTGGCCGCCGCTGCTGAAGACCTTTGAGACCATTTGGCAAAAATTATACGAACTGTCAAAGCAGGAACTGGATTCTCTTCTACTATATTCAGAACTGAAAAAGCTCATGCAGTCTGTTCATAAATCCTGCACGGATGCGGGCATGAAAGAAATTATGACGTATGATGAAAATTTACCATTAGAGGATTTCGAAAGACATTTTCAAAATTTTCTTTTCACATGGCTTTAAAAGACAAGATAAGTATACAATCAAAGATAAAACAGGCTAGAGTAGATGATTAGAAAGAAGCATTGTTTAGGGAAAAATCACAGGTACACTTTTTAGAACTGCCCGCTCAACCTATGATCGCGGCTTTTAAATGATAATTCATAAGCATTTTCATAACAAACACTTAAAAATACGCCTGGGTGGACGATTATCGAACTGCATTATCCGTTCATTCCATAAAT
>CAZKAI010000092.1:14661-16162 GCA_964550565.1 uncultured Pirellulales bacterium | reverse complement strand
CATGTATTGTCCATTTTATTTGTCGGCATTTTGAGGGCAGAGGAATAGTGATTTTTACTTGTTTAAGGGTTGAGGTTTGGTTTTTGCCACAGAAAATAGCTCAGAGCTCGTGGTTTTTTTGACGCAATAGGCGCAAAGGGTTTTAACACAGAGAACGCAGAGGGCAGGGAGTAAGAAACCAAGAACCTAAGAATCCAAGCACATGAGAATGATTTTATATTTTCCATTTTGAGAACGAAAAAGGTCCAGGCTGCCAACAGAATCCAAAGACGAATTTCAATTACATCTCGCAATACATGATGTATTTTATCTTTTTTATAAAGATAATAGTCTATCATTGAGAGTAAGAATCCAAGAACATAAGAACCTAAGAACGCAAGAATAATTTTCGATTTTCCATTTCGGAAGCGAAAAAGTTCCAGGCTGCCAACAGCTCGCAAAGACGAATTTCAACTACTTCTCGCATATCCAGATGTCATATGGCTTTTTTTATAAACATAATAGTCTATGATTTACTTAGATTATGAGATGTTTTGAACCAGATTCCTATAGTTAATGCTATGCTCCATCTGATAAATGGTTAAATATCAGTTTGGTTTACGGATTTAATAGATTTTGTTTATCTAAATTCAACCATTCATCTTATCCCGCCTAAAAACTGGGCTGATATTCCAGGGTTATCAGGGTTTGTCTTTTTGACGATAAAGAGAAAGCGGTTGATGATTGTTGGTGCTTAGTATTTGGTGATTGGTAATTGATTTTTAGATACATCTTGTATTTTCAAGGGTATAAGCTGGCGACATAATTTTACTATGTCTGACGTTAAGACATCACAGAAGATGGATCAGGAGACGCTGTGGAGCTTTATCCAGGCGGTCAATGACACTGCGGCCGAATACCCCAAAGACAAGTGCATCCACCAGCTCTTTGAACAGCAGGCAGAAAAGACCCCAGGCGCAATAGCGATGGTATTTGAAGACCAGACGCTGACTTATCGCCAGCTTAACGAACGGGCTAATCAACTGGCTCATACCCTGCGGGACCATGGCGTCGGACCGGATGTGCCGGTGGGCGTCTGCATGGAGCGCTGTATTGAACTGCTGCCGGTATTGCTGGGGATTCTCAAGGCCGGAGGAGCCTATGTACCGCTGGATCCAAAGTATCCTACTGAGCGGCTGGGCCACATGATCCGGGAAACCGGTATGACCGTCATCCTCACCCAGCAGCGCTTCCAGACGCTTGACTTGGGACAAGGTCTTCATGTCATGGCGGTGGACAGCCAATGGGAACAGATTAGCTCGGCAGCTCCAACCTCCAATCCTGATGTTCCCATCCAGCCCTATCACGCTGCCTATATCCTGTTTACCTCCGGCTCCACTGGACTGCCCAAAGGGGTCGTGGTCGAACATGGGGCCATCCTGAACAGCTTTTTATGGCTGCAGGAAACCTTTGCCCTGGGCCCTCAAGATCGGGTCCTGCAAAAAACCACCTTCACCTTCGA
>CAZKAI010000092.1:8409-14561 GCA_964550565.1 uncultured Pirellulales bacterium | reverse complement strand
CCTTTGCCCTGGGCCCTCAAGATCGGGTCCTGCAAAAAACCACCTTCACCTTCGATGTCTCGCTGTGGGATCTGCTCTGGCCGCTGACGGCTGGGGCTAGGGTAGTGCTGGCCAGCCCGGGCAAACACATAGATATGGATTATCTGGTAGAGACAATCCAATCCCATCAGATTACCGTCATCAATTTTGTTCCGTCGGTCCTGGACCTGTTTTTAGCTCATCCCAGAGTCAGCCAATGCACCTCACTTCGTCAGGTTCTGGCGGCTGGCGAGGCATTATCCTATCCTTTGCAGACCCGATTTTTTGAACTGCTCAAAGCTGAGCTGCATAACCTCTACGGCCCAACAGAAGCCGCAATTCAGGTGACCTGGTGGCCCTGCCGCAAAGACAACCCATATCCATTTGTTCCTATTGGCAAACCCATCGCCAATACGCAGGCCTATATTCTAGATCATGCTCTGCAGCCGGTTCCTATCGGCGTGCCGGGTGAACTCTATATCGGCGGCGTGCAACTGGCCCGAGGGTATCTGGCCCGGCCGGATTTGACGGCTGAACGATTTATTGCGGATCCGTTCAGTTCGCAGCCCGGAGCCAGATTGTATAAAACCGGCGATGTCTGCCGCTGGATGGAGGATGGCAATATTGAGTACCAGGGACGGGCGGATGACCAGGTCAAAATCCGGGGTTTCCGCATCGAGTTAGGAGAGATTGAAAACGCCCTGCGGTCGCATCCTGATATTGCCCAGGCTGCCGTGAAAGTGCAGGAAACCCAGCCGGGACAGAAAATACTTGCCGGATATTATGTCTGCAAACAGAGCCATGCCATCTCAACCGATGACATTATGACTTTTCTGCGGCAGAGGCTGCCGGATTACATGGTGCCTGCCGGGATTATGGAACTGGACCAGATCCCCCTGACTGCCAGCGGCAAGACCAATCGCAAGGCCCTGCCTGCATTCGAAGCACTCCATAGCAGCAGCTCCAGTCTGCCGCAAACACCCACCGAACAGACTCTGGCCCATATCTGGAGTGAATTGCTGGGCATAAAAGACGTTTATCGCGAGGATAACTTTTTCCACCTGGGCGGACATTCACTCAAAGCGATTCAGGCAGCCTATTCCATTCAGAAACAATTTGGGATTAATCTGCCGGTTTCAACCTTATTTGAAAATCCGACATTGGACCAATTCGCAAGGATTGTGGATCATTACTGTACTCAGTCTGATCATGATAGCCTGCGGATACCAACGGTTTCCAGAAATCAGACTCTCCCGCTATCGTTTGCGCAAAAACGAATGTGGTTTATCCAGCAGCTTTCGCCGGAATTGCCGGTTTATAATATTTCGTGGATGATGTATATAAAAGGCTGTCTGAATATCACAGCCTTAGAAAAAAGCCTTCAAGAAATCATCCGGCGACATGAGTCCTTTCGCACTACATTTCCCATGAACAACGGACAGCCCGTCCAGTCTATCAGGTCCGACGCTGCCTGGAATCTTCCAGTCGAAACAATAGCCCCTGGTTCCTTATCGCCAAAACAGGCATTTCAAACTATTGCAGAATCACGGGCACAACGCCTGTTCAATCTGGAGCAAGGCCCCTTATTTCAATTTACACTCTTGTGTATGGAGCCGGATGACTATGCCCTGCTGCTGAATATCCATCACTTAATTACGGACGGCTGGTCCATGGGGATTTTTACACAAGAATTAACTGAATTATATCAACATAATACACAAAATACATCAGTTCATTTTGCCTCGCTGCCAGTGCAGTACGCCGATTACGGATGCTGGCAGCAGGCGGAGATTGAAACTCTCAAGAAACAGGATTTTGACTACTGGAAAGAAAAACTTGCCGGGGATATCCCTGAAGTGACCATACCCCTGGATTTTCCGCGCTCCACAGCCTATACCTATCTCGGGCAGTGGGAAACAAGGCATGTTCAGGACAGTGTCTATACAGCATTAAAAGATTTGTCACACCAGAAAAACACAACTCTTTATACTCTTCTGCTGTCGGCATTTCATATTTTATTATATTATTACAACCGGAGTGAAGACGTCACTGTCGGCAGCCCCATCTCAGGCCGAACTCATAAAGAGATTGAAAATATTATCGGCTTTTTTGTCAACACGACTGTTTTACGCTGTTCAATTACAAAAGATATGTCTTTTCTTGATGTTCTACATCAGGTTGGTCAACTCTGCCTTGAAGCTCAACAGCACCAGGATTTACCCTATGATGTGCTGGTTGAACTCCTTAATCCACCGCGACAAGCCAACAGGAATCTCTATTTTCAGACTATGCTGGCCTACCAGGATTCCCGCTACTGGGCTGTGAATCTGCCAAATCTGAAATGCCAAACAATTGAGATCGGCACTAAGACCTCCAAAATTGATTTTACCTTATTCTGCGATGAAAGCCATTCAGGATTACTGCTTCGGGCAGAATATAACACTGCTCTTTATACGAATGAGACTATCCGTCGCTGCTTAAGCAGTTATGAACAAATTCTGGCCCGTATTATTGAATGTCCCGAGCAAACAATACTAACTCTAATTTCACCACTGACTGCAAATCTGGTTCAAAAAGCCAATGCTAGTACTAAAAAAGAGTATCCCGCCACACAATGCATCCACCAGCTTTTTGAACAACAGGCGGAAAAGACGCCGGATGCGATGGCGGTCATGTTTGAGGACCAGACCTTAACCTACCGCCAGCTCAATGAACAGGCCAATCAACTGGCTCATTACTTGCGAGCGCATGGCGTCGGGCCGGATGTGCCGGTAGGGGTCTGCATGGACCGCTGCATCGAGCTGCTGCCGGTATTGCTGGGGATTCTCAAGGCCGGAGGGGCCTACGTACCACTTGACCCCACCTATCCGACTGAACGTCTGCATTTTATGGCATCCGATACGGGACTTTCCATCGTTATTGCCCATTCCGGCCTGGCAGAGTCCCTTGTTTCGGACAAAATCAAGCTTTTATTGATTGAACAGGAATGGGACAGGCTGACCCAATACCCGACCGATAATCCCGCTGCCTGCACCACGCCAGAGCATCTGGCCTATATCATCTACACCTCCGGCTCGACAGGGACACCCAAAGGTGTTGCCGTGCCCCATCGCGGCGTCGTCCGGCTGGTCTTCGGCCAGGACTATATGCACTTTGGGCCGGATCGTGTCTTCCTGCAACTGGCCCCGGTCAGCTTTGACGCATCAACCCTGGAAATATGGAGTCCCCTGCTGCATGGCGGACAATGTGTTCTCTACCCCGGCCGAATCCCGGAACTCGAACTGCTGGCCCATATTCTGGCCGAATCCCGGGTGGATGCCCTGTTCCTTACGACAGCTTTATTTAATCTGATTATCGATGAAAATCCCTTGATGTTATCGCATCTGACGACAGTCATGACTGGAGGGGAGGCTGTCTCTGTCACCCATGTTCGAAAAGCCATTGAATTGATGCCTTCCATTCAATGGGTGCATGTGTACGGCCCCACGGAAAGCACGACTTTTACCACCAGTTTTCCGATTACTCCTGATATCTTCCAAAAGCAAAAATCGATCCCCATCGGCAGGCCCATCGCCAATACCGAGGTGTATATTCTGGACAGTTCTTTGCAGCCGGTTCCGATTGGCGTCTGGGGCGAACTCTACATTGGCGGGGATGGGCTGGCCCGAGGCTACCTCAACCGACCGGAGTTGACCGCTGAACGATTTATTCACAATCCTTTTCATGCGGAGCCCAACAGCCGCCTTTACAAGACCGGCGATATCTGCCGCTGGATGGAGGATGGCACTATCGAATTTGGGGGTCGGGCCGATGATCAGGTCAAAATCCGGGGATTTCGCATCGAATTAGGTGAGATTGAAAACGCCCTGCGGCACTGCCCCCATATTCAGCAGGCAGCCGTCATCGTCCGGGAAGACGTGCCGGGACAAAAATACATCGTCGGGTATGTTGTTCTGGAGGAAGCAGGATCCATCCTGCCGGACCAGATTCAAAAACACCTGGCCAGGTCGCTTCCGGAGTATATGATTCCATCGGTTATCGTAGAACTGACACAGCTTCCATTGACCGCCAACGGGAAAATCGACAAAATCCGTCTGCCAAAACCACAACAGCATGACGGCACAGACGGTCAACAACGACTACCGCAATCCTCCATGGAACGCATTCTGGCCGACGTCTGGCAGGACATGCTGGGGATTGATACCGTCTATCTGGACGACAATTTCTTCCATCTGGGCGGGCATTCCCTGCTGGCAGCGAAACTCTTTTATCGCCTTGAAGAACGCTTCCAGATTGACCTGCCGCTGGGGCTGATATTTGAAGCTCCCACCATCCGGCAGCTTGCCGACTGTCTGCAGAAACACCGGCACGAATCCATCTCAAAAACACTGGTGCAGATTCAACCGGGGCGGCTCAAACAGGGCATCTTCTATCTGCCCGGCGTGGGCGGCCATACGCTGAATTTTTATCACCTGGCCCATTTACTCACGATTCCGCTGTCCCAGTATGGCCTGAATCTGCCGGGATTGAATGGAAATCCCACAATCCTGCATACGATTGAGGAGATGGCCGCTTATTTCATCCGGGAAATTCAGCAGGTTCAGCCCGAAGGCCCCTACTGGCTGTGCGGCTTTTCCATGGGCGGACGGATCGCCTATGAAATGGCCCTTCAATTGACCAGACAAGGACAAAAAGTCGCCTTCCTCGGTATTCTGGGAACCTCGGCACCAGGCTTCCCGAAGACTTATCTCTGGAAGCCGGCTCATTATCTTGAACGCTTTGTGAAGTTTTGTGGCCTGAGCCTCGATGAAAAAATACGGTATCTCCAGTCGCAGCGTCAATACAAAAAACTCAGAAAACAACGACAGGCTGCCCAAAAAGACGGCTGGGATATCCACGAGTTCCCGAACTATCGCACACTGCATCGAGCGGGTCTTGAGGCGTTTATCCGGTACCAGACCCGGCAGCGTTACGATGGAGACATCGTCCTGTTCCGGGAGATGAAGGACTTCAACCTGCTGGATAAGGACATGTACAGCAATCCCACTTTCGGCTGGGACCAGTTTGTTACCGGACAAATCCATGTCCATGACATCGACTGCATCCATCCCAATATTCTTCATCAGCCCCATGTCCAAACCTGCGCGACGCTGCTGGAAAAAGAAATCATGGAAACCCTGAACAAGCACAAGATGACATGAAAACGTTAATTCAGCACAATCCTGATGTCATATCATTCAAGCCGCAGACACCTCTGACAGCCCCCAAGCCCGATGAGGTTTTAGTGTACTGGGCCAATACAAATAATTTTACTGCGTCCACTGAGCTCTTATCGGAAACTGAGCAGCACCGTGCCGGCCAGTACGTTCATACACGCGATCGGGATCGATTCATCATCCGCCGCAGCCTGCTGCGTCAGCTTTTGTCAGCCTTTCTGAATCGCCCGGCTCATGCCGTTTCCATCCACTGCACCGCAGAAGGCAAGCTGGGACTGAATCCGGCCGAACATCCATCCGCAATTGAATTTTCGCTGTCACACTCTCATGGGATTGCGGCCTTTGCCTTCACCGCAGAACGTCGCATCGGGATCGATATCGAGAAAATCGACCCACAAATCGAGACCCTGCCCCTGGCGCGGCAGTATTTCACCCCAAACGAAGCATCCTATCTTGAACATCTGGAGCCGCAAGCTCAACTCCTGGCATTTTATCAGTGCTGGACCCGCAAAGAAGCCTATCTCAAGGCCGCCGGCATTCGCCCCCTGGACAGCTTCGATACCGGGCTGCAAACCAATCAAATACTCGACGCACTCGCACCCGAACAAAATCATCGCTGGAGCGTGCATACCCTGGACCTGCCGGCAGGCTGGGCGGGCTCTTTAATGACAGAAATCGCAGATTCGCAGCCCATAAAAATCTTTGGACAGGAATTACGCCCCTGTTCTTAAGCGGCAATAAATCCCTTTTTTACTTTCCATTTGCCGACCGCGTGATACAATCCAATCCAACAGGAAAAACTATGACCTTAGGCACTTTAGTCATCCAGATTCCCCTGGCGGGCATCCACTCGCTCAAGGATAAACGGCGGATCGTCAAAAGCGTTATCGAACGCCTGCAGAGCCGGTTTAACGCCTC
>CAZKAI010000092.1:0-8309 GCA_964550565.1 uncultured Pirellulales bacterium | reverse complement strand
CGAATCATCGCGGCAATCTCAGAAGCACTTCGGGTATCGGCCACTTCAAACTGGCTGCCGTCCCGGTCATCACGGGTGTAACCGCCGGGATTGGTTCTGGCCCCGGCACTCATACGCGTCACACACAGATGAATCAGCCGGTCGCGTAATTGAGGTCGTTCCCGTGTCGATAAAACCATGCCTGCATCCGCAAAACACAACCGCAGCGCCAGCATCATCTGAACCAGGTCAGTATCGTCAATCAAATGCGGCCACTGATCCATCACATTGGCCGCCGGGCGCATCCGCGGAAACGAAAACGACACCGACGACCGCCAGTATCGCTTCATCAGATACGCCGCATGTTCGGCCATCGCCAGCGTATCCAGCCGCCAGTCAGTCAATCCCAGCAGGATGCCAAGCCCGATGCGACGCATCCCAACCGAGGCAAAGCGGTCGGGACATCCCAGCCGCCAGTCAAAATCCCGTTTGGGGCCGGCGGGATGATGGCACTCATACACCTGACGGTCATAGGTCTCCTGAAAGACCGTCACTCCATCGATACCGGCCGCCAGCAATTGCTGATACTGCGACTGGTCCATGGGGTATATTTCAACCGAAATCGAACTGAAAAGAGGGCGAAGCTGCCGGGCCAGTTGGCAAAAATACTCCACCGAGGCGAACTTCGGGTCTTCCCCGCTGACCAGCAGAATATCACGAAATCCCTGTTCGGCAATCGCACGGGCGTCGGACATCGCCTGTTCGACCGTCAACTGGGTACGAGGCAGATCGGAGGTCCGGTTGAATCCGCAATACACGCAGCTATTGACACAGACATTGGAGACATACAGCGGCTCAAACAAAGCAATCGTTTTGCCGAATCGCTGACAGGTCAGCGCCTGGGCCTGCTGAGCCATCGGCTCCAGAAAATCCCGAGCCGCCGGAGACAATAAGCGAACTAAACGGTGAAGTGAATAGCGCCCCGCCGGAGTCTGTAACTCTGTCTGCACCTCCTGAGAATCCACAGAATCAAGAGCATTTTTCCAATACCCGCGTGAACCATCCAGCCGAAACTGGGATAATTGAGTCTTGATATCTGTCATGGTTTATTCGTTTCTCAAAAAGCCAGTCAAAGGACTGGAGGCACTGGCCCGATGACTTTGAGCAGCCAGGCCGGATTGATAGGCCAGCCGCCCCGCCTCGACCGCCAGTTTGAATGCTGTTGCCATCGCAATCGGGTCCGCAACGGCAGCAATGGCGGTATTGACCAGAACCGCATCGGCGCCCATTTCCATCGCCTCCGCCGCGTGAGACGGCGCGCCAAGGCCGGCATCTACTACGACCGGAACGGTGGCCTGTTCGATAATTATATCTATTGCATCGCGGGTTTTAATCCCCTTATTGGAGCCAATCGGAGCCGCCAGCGGCATGACCGTCGCGGTTCCGACATCCTGAAGCTTTTTGGCCAGAATCGGGTCGGCGTTGATATACGGCAGAACGATAAACCCTTCCTTGACCAGCTCGGCGGCCGCCTTGAGCGTTTCCTCGCCGTCGGGCAGCAGATAATACGGGTCTGGAGTGACTTCTAATTTGACCCAGGCAATTCCGGTCGCAGCACGTGCCAGACGCGCCAGCCGAACCGCTTCAGCGGCATCACGAGCGCCAGAGGTATTGGGCAGCAGCAGATACTTTTTACGGTCGATCGCGGACAGCAGATTGTCATTGGGATTATCAATATCCACCCGACGCAAAGCAACCGTCACCATCTGGGTTCCCGAGGCCTCGATCGCTTGTGCCATAACTGCATTGGAAGCATATTTGCCGGTTCCGATGAATAAGCGCGACTCAAATTCCTGACCTGCAATAACCAGTTTGTCCATAATTTTATACCTTAATTGAATACCTTCAAAAGCAAGTGCAGCCTTATCCACCGCCGACAAAACGTACCAACTCGATGATGGCATTTTCTTTCAGCTCGGTCTGACCAAATGCCGTGCGAGGAATAATCCGGCCGTCCACTTCAGCAACGACAGTGGCCTGATCGATCTGCAGCAGCTTGAGCAGCTCACTGAGTGTGGGGGGAAGCTGGTCGCCAAAATCGCGAACCTGACCGTTGATTTTCAATCGTTTGTCCATGTGCCGCCTCGCAAAAGCATAAAGTTCAATTCATTCAACAGAATTTCGGTGATGGCATTGGCCTGGTGATAGGCAGCAATCCCGACCCGCCCCGCCGTCAGCGGAATACCGGGGCCGGTCCCTGAAACACCATCGCCAATAAAAACCAGCCTCGGCGAAAGGCGCGTGGTGCTTATCTCATTGCTCCGGCCAAAACCCGCCAGTCCGCTGACCGTCACCACAATCGTTTTTTTCATCTTCGACAAAACCGTCTCGACAATCATCTGCTTCTGATCGGCCCGGTCGAAACATTCAGCGATAATGTGGGCTCCTGCAAAAACTTGTGGAATATTATCCGGATTCAGACGTATTTTGTGCCCGACCAGATTGGCATCCGGATCAATTCGGCGGAGATTTTCCATGGACGCATCGACCTTGTGAATCCCCACCTGATCATGAAAATAATTCTGGCGGTTCAGGTTGCTTTCTTCCACGGCATCAAAATCGGTCAAAATCAGCTTGCCCACCCGCAGCCGCGTCAGCGCAACCGCCACATTGGACCCCAGACCTCCCAGGCCCGCGATCCCAACGACTGCGTTTTTCAGCTCAAAAAATGGACATGGCATTTTGGCCATTGGTTCTACCTCTAATTTTTCGATCCACACGCATCAGGTCAAAAAAAAACGCCCCTGGCAACCAGGGGCGTCAATTCACAATCCCTGTGCCTCCCTTCGCCGGCATTAACCGGATCAGGTTCAAAGGGTCTCCCGCAGGATTCTCAGCTCGGCTATCAGCCAAGCTCCCCTGACACATTATAAGTATTTACGTGCCATCTTAGCAAAAGGTTGAAAAATAGCAATCATTTTTAAAACAAAGATTATTAAAGATTCGCATTGTCGTTATATTTTCGACACAAGCCCTAAAAAAGCATGAAAACTCCGCATTTACCCTCTTGCCTGAATAGTAAATTAGCGTACAATGTGGAAAATTTATACCCAATATGATAGTCATTGCGGGTCAGGAGAAAAAATCCTTCTGGGATTTATGATAGCTAAAAAAAATAATTCAGCGGTCTTTATCCGTGAATTTCTGAAAAATCCACGACAAATCGGGGCGATCTCTCCCAGTTCCCCTTACTTGACAGCCGAGATTGTTCGTCAGGCCGGGGTCAAAAAGGCCCGGACTATCGTGGAATTTGGACCCGGAACAGGTTCTTTCACGCGGGAAATCCTCCGGCAAAAGCAGGAGTCGGCTTTTTTTGTTGGAATCGAAGCCAATTCCAGGCTTGTTGAAATCCTCAAACAGGAACTGCCCCAGGCGACGATTCTTGCGGATTCTGCTGAAAATACCCGCAAAATCCTCAATGATTATCACCAATCTGAGGCCGACTGCATCGTATCCGGCCTGCCGTGGGCTTCGTTTCCGCCCGAGCTTCAGGATAAACTGCTCAATGCGGCGCTGGAATCCCTTCGTACCGGCGGGCGATTTGCCACCTTTGCCTATCTGCAAGGTCTGCTATTGCCCTCGGGTCAGCGATTCCGTAAAAAATTGCGAGAGACTTTTTCCAGAGTCCATATCGGACGGATTATCTGGAGAAATCTGCCGGCAGCGTTTGTTTATCGCTGTATAAAATAACTGTAACTTCCAGTAATCATGAGTCATCTTTGTAAAGAAGGCTCTGCCTGTCGGAAATAATTGCGGATTGGCCGCAAAGGCAAGCCATTAAGACGTCGAAAATAGGCTTATAAACCATTTCTGGAGACGAACTTATGAATCGAAGAGACTTTGTGGCCACAACGCTGGCTACCGCAGGACTCACCTCTTTACCTCTGGCGGCATCAGCCCTCGCCCAGGAATCTTCCCCCACTGAAATCAAACCTTTCAAGCTCAAATATGCTCCGTCGCTGGGAATGTT
Organism: uncultured Pirellulales bacterium; assembly: GCA_964550565.1. GTDB lineage: Bacteria > Planctomycetota > Phycisphaerae > Sedimentisphaerales > Anaerohalosphaeraceae > Anaeroglomus. The sequence continues at coordinate 4,300 of CAZKAI010000092.1, read as the reverse complement.
CCGAAATCATGCCGGCAACGACACGATTGACAACATTAAATTCTGTCATGATCAGGGCTTTCGTGCGGTTTTTGAGAACGGCATGATGGGTAAATCCCCGGAAGAACAGGAAAAAATCGCCAAAACACTGGCGGATTTGAAGATGGACCTGGGACCCTTTGTTCTGTATGCCGATTTCGGCAAGGCCTCGATGGTCTATAAAAGCGGCTCTGTCAAAGACATGCTGATCGACCTGATGAAAAAAGGCGTTGAATGCGCCAAACGAAGCAATGCCAAAACCGCCCTGCTGGTTCCGGGACGTTATGACCTGAGCATGGAATGGGGCTATCAGACGGCTAATGTGATTGACAACCTGCGGTACTGCATGGAGATTTGTGAACCGGCCAACATGGTACTGGTCCTTGAGCCGCTGAATCCGTACGACCATTCGGGTTTGTTTTTAACCAAAATGCCCCAGGCATATGAAATCTGCCGGGCCGTCAACAGCCCCTGCTGCAAGATTGTCAATGATATGTATCATCAGCAGATTACCGAAGGCAACATTATTCCCAACATCGACCGGTCATGGAGCGAAATCGGGGCCTTCCACATCGGCGACAACCCCGGTCGCAAAGAACCCACCACCGGCGAAATCAACTACCGCAATGTCTTTGCTCATATCCATAAAAAAGGCTATCAGGGAGTTCTGTGCATGGAACACGGACTCAGCAAAGGCGGCAAAGAAGGCGAACAGGCGCTGCTGGCGGCGTACCGCTGGTGCGATGACTTTGAAGTCTAAAATACGGAGGGATTCGTAATGTGCAAAAAATCAGCATTCAACCTGTTGCTTGGGGCAGCGGTTGTGGCTTTAGCCGCCGGCGGCTGCAGCCAGAAACATCGCGTCTTTTCAGGTAAAGACCTCACCGGCTGGACAGCATATCCCGCCAACACGCTGGGTATCTGGTCGGTCAAGAACGGTGTCATCCATTGCGAAGGCAAGCCCAACGGCTATATTCGGACCGAACAGGAATACAGCAACTATCACCTGCATCTGGAATGGCGATGGGCCGAGACCCCCACCAACAGCGGCGTCCTGCTGCATACGACTGGGCCGGATACGGTATGGCCCAACGCCATCGAAGCCCAGTTGATGAACAGCAATGCAGGAGATATCTATCTGATTGGCCAGGGCGTCTCAGTTGCCAAATTTGACTTGACCATCGCCACCGATGAAAAAAACAACGTCAAACGTGTTCCCAAACAACTGGACACCTCCGAAAATGCCGCTGGCGAATGGAATACCTATGACATCTTCTGCAAGAATGATTCCATCAAGCTGTTTGTCAATGGATTTCTCCAGAACGAAGTCACCAAAGCCAGCAAGACCGCCGGCAGTATCTGTCTGCAAAGCGAAGGCTCGCCGATTGAATTTAAAAATATTTATCTGGAACCGCTGAAATAACGGTCCGAGGTGCGGAGATGACGGTACTATCGCGAAGAGAATGGCTCAAAGGAGCTGCAGCGGCTTCCGCCACGGCAATTCTGACATTGAATGGGGCGGTGTTTGCCGCCGGCGGTGACCGAATCGGCGTAGCCTTGATCGGCTGCGGCGGTCGGGGTACCGGTGCGGCTCTGGATTGCCTGACTGCCGATCCGTCCGTGGAGATTGTGGCTCTGGCGGATTTATTCAAGGACCGCCTTGAAAGCTGCCTGAAACAATTGCGAGAGTCCCCTTTTGCCAATCGCATTAAAGTCACCGAAAATACCTGTTTCATCGGATTTGACGCCTATCAGAAAGCCGTCGCTTCAAATCAGGCTATGCTGGTCATTGAGGCATGCCCGCCGCATTTCCGTCCGCTGCATGTGAAAGCCGCCATCGAGGCAGGCAAACACGTCTTTATGGAAAAGCCCGCAGGCGTTGACCCAGCGGGCATTCGTTCACTTCTGGCAACAGCCGATCTGGCCGACAGCAAAGGCCTCTCGATTGCTGCCGGCACACAGCGGCGGCATCAGGCCCATTACATTGAAACGATCCGACGCATTGCAGACGGCCAAATCGGACAAATTCGCTCGGCCACCTGTTTCTGGAACGGCAGCGATATGCTGGGGTACTGGCAATGGTACGAAAAGAACAACCTGTCCGGAATGGAATGGCAGTGCCGCAACTGGCCATGGTACACCTGGCTTTCCGGGGATCATATCGTGGAACAGCATGTCCATAATCTGGATGTCGCAAACTGGGCTATCAACGCTCACCCCATCAGCTCCATGGGGATGGGAGGCCGGCAGCTCCGTACCCTCGGCAATATCTACGACCATTTTGCCGTGGATTTTGAATATGCCGACGGCGTCCGGGTTACCAGCATGTGCCGGCAGATCAACGGCTGCAGCGACCGGGTATGCGAATACATCATCGGTACCACCGGTGTCGCTTATCTGGACGGTTCCAACGGACGAATTGAAGGCGCAAAACCCTGGACGTTTACCGGTCAGGGCGAAAATCCCTATGTCCAGGAACACAAGGATTTGATTGCGGGAATTCGCTCCGGAAAACCGCTCAACGAGGCCCGTCATGTCGCAGAAAGCACCATGACAGCCATCCTGGGGCGAATGAGCGCCTATACCGGAAATGCATTGAAATGGGATTGGGCTATGAAAAGTTCCAAACTGGACTATACGCCCGAAAAATATGAGTTTATTGATATACCGGAACCCCAAGTGGCTATACCCGGTAAGACAAAGTTAGTATAAATCATCTATTTGGAGGCATTATGAAACAATCCAGCTTCTCTCGACGTGACTTTTTGAAAAGCACCGCCGCAGTTTCTGCTGCGGCAGTGTTATCTCAGGCCGGGGCGGTTTATGCCGCAGGTCCTGAAAAAATCCGACTGGCCCTCGTGGGCTGCGGCGGACGCGGCAATGGCGCCCTGAACGACTGCATCAACGCGGCCAAGTACCTGAATATTCCGGTGGAAATCGTGGCCCTGGCCGATCACTTCAAAGACCGGGCCCTGAAAACCGCCGAGCAGCACGGCCTGTCGCCGGATATCTGCTTTGATGGCCCCGCCGGGTATAAAAAGGTAATGGAATCCATCGCCGATGTCGTTCTTCTGGTCACCCCGCCGGCGTTCCGGCCCAACCAGTTTGAAGCCGCCATCGCTGCAGGCAAGCATGTCTTTATGGAAAAACCCGTCGCTGTAGATGCTCCGGGTGCTCGCAAAATCATGGAAGTCGGCGAAATCGCCAAACAGAAGAAACTGTGCGTCGTCGCCGGCACGCAGCGCCGGTATGCGGCAAACTATCGCAAGACCAAATTCGCGATTGAACAAGGCGCACTCGGGCCGATTCTCGGCGGTGCGGTGTACTGGTGCGGCGGCAAACTGTGGCATCAGGAACGCAGAGACGGCGAAAGCGATGCCGATTACATGGTCCGCAACTGGGTCAGCTTTACCGAAATGTCCGGCGACCACATCGTCGAACAGCATATTCATAATATCGATATCGCCAACTGGTTCATCGGACGCACTCCGAAACTGGCAATCGGTTTCGGCGGACGCGCCCGTCGAAAGACCGGCAACCAGTTCGATTTCTTCAATGTTGATTTCGATTACGATGAAGGCTGCCGAATTCACAGCATGTGTCGCCAGGTGAATGGCTGCTACAATCAGGTCTCCGAACTGTTCACGGGTTCCAACGGCACCACCTACGGCTCCGGCCCCGTCAAACTCATCAAACCGGTGGATGTCAAGTATCCTGATTATGAACAGGCCGGCGGCAGCGAAATGGTGCAGGAACACGTCGAACTGCTGCGGGGCATCATCGACGGCAAGCCCATCAATGCCGCCAAAGACGTGGCCGAATCCACACTGACCGCCATTATGGGTCGAATCAGTGCGTATACAGGTCAACTGGTCCGGTGGCGCGACCTGACCGATGCAGCTTCCAATTCACCGTGGTACAACCTCAAACTCAAACCCGGTCTGGAAGAGTTTGAAAACGGCACCGCCAAGGCCCCTGCGGATGATGTTGTAGCCATCCCCGGCGAAGCATAACCAACCGGATTGATTAAACACTAAAAGGCTGTGTCGCAGGACACAGCCTTTTTTTATGACTTCGACAATCCCCGCTCCCTATTTTGAGGGAGTAATTTTATCAGGTTTGCATAAATAGTCTTCTTTACATGCTGTGCGGCCGCATTTTTTACATAGATATTTTGCGGGCAGAATATATTCCAGGTAACTTTCAATATCCTCTTTCGGAAGTTCTTTTTTGACCAGTTTACACACTTTTTTGCTCATAACCATCCTGTTTTAAAATGCCT
>CAZKAI010000091.1:0-16787 GCA_964550565.1 uncultured Pirellulales bacterium | reverse complement strand
CTGTGGAAGTGTCGGATGGCTCGGCCACCGTCAGCAGCACCGTGGATGTGACCGTATCCGATGGTCTGATCTTTTCAGCGAACTTTAATGCTGGAATGGATGGATTTGCATATTTGGACGATCTGTTCTTTAATACGAACCAGCCTTTGTATGCCAGCGGTCAGTATATTGGTACAGGCGGCTACTCCGGCGGTGCACTTCAGATCAATCTGGGAAGCACCAACAATACCGTCATACTTGGAATGTCCGGAGGCTGGCAGACCACGTTTAATCTTGCTGAACCGACTACCGTAAAGCTGGCTTTCATGTATAATCTGACTCAGTCGGCACATTATGAAAATACGGAGTTCAGCAATATGATGCTGTCGGTCGACAATATCTTGATTGGGACGGCTACGACGGATTATATCAGAAGAATCACCGGTAACGGAAATGGCGGAGGTATCATTACCACAGGCTGGCAGCTCTATGAGACGATTCAGACGCTGCCTGCGGGCCTCCATACCATAAACATCGGTGGTTACAATAACAGGAAGAATTCCGTCAATGAAGAAACGACGGTATTAATTGATGATGTATTACTTGTGAGGAATTAAATGATCTCGCTTCGTTGGAATATATTATCCTCAGCTTTAATTGCCTCGTTCATGTTGATGCTTGTCGGCTGTGCCGGAAACCGGAAGGAAACGGCAACAGCACAGCCGGCAGCATCTTCGAATGCAGCCGCCGATGCAAATGAAAATGGGGAAGCCTTGGCTGTTCGTCAACTCCGGGAAACAGCAGGGATTGAAGTTGAATCGATTCGACTTAGTTCGGCCGGGTATATGCTGGATTTCAGGTATCGTGTCGTGAACGCGTCCCTTGCAGTTCCCGTGATGGATCGAACCGCTGTATGTTATTTAATCGACCAGAAAAGCGGCGCCAAAATGATTGTACCGGCGCCGCCCAAAGTCGGATCCTTGCGGCAAAAAACAACAGCCCCGGTAGAAGGCAAAATATATTATATGATGTTTGCCAATCCGGGCAGAAGAATTCAGACCGGTGATAAAGTAACAGTGGTAATTGATGCCCTGGAAATACCGGATTTAGCTGTGCAATAGAGGTCGCCTGCTGTGATGCGTATCCTGCCAGTATGTTTTGTATGGGTGTTGGTTGTGTCGGGTGTCAATGCTGAAATCCGACAGGATCACGAACGTATTTCGGAATCACTGAATCAACGGCTGCGGCAGCTTGCTGCAGGCGAACAGATTTCGATACTGGTTTCGCTGAAGAATACATTCGATGCCCCGGCATATCGTGTGAAGTCAGCCATACACAAAAAACAACTGCTCATGGATTTGAAAAACCGTGCGGAACGAGACCAGAAAAACCTGCGGCATTATTTAAAACAGCAGAAATCAACTGATGTGCGTTCCCTGTGGATTAACAATACTATTGCGCTTTATGCAAACCCCGAACTAATATCTCAGTTGGCACGTTTTCCTGAGGTTGAAAGCATCAGGGCCGATGATATCATTCACCTCGGTGATCTTCCCTCCGGTCAACCGGGCTCCCCCCAATGGCATCTTGATGCCATTGGGGTCCCGGTTTTATGGGCACTTGGTCTGGACGGGTCCGGAGTCGTTGTGGCCTGTATGGATACCGGTGTGGACCTGGATCATCCTGACTTAAATGGGCGATGGCGGGGCGGACCAAACAGTTGGAAAGACCTCTATCAATCGTTACCGTTGCCGTATGATCCCCTCGGACACGGCACGGCAATCATGGGAATTATGGTGGGCGGCAATTATGGCGGAACGGCCATCGGTGCTGCTCCCGGGGCTCAATGGATTGCGGTCAGAATATTCGATGATAACGGGGATGCTCCCTATAGTAAAATTCATGAAGGATTTCAGTGGCTTCTGGACCCTGACGGAAATCCTGATACGCAGGACTCGCCGGACATTGTCAATAATTCCTGGGGTATGCACTTCGGTGTCAATCAATGCATCAGCGAGTTCCAGCAGGATATTGAGATCCTGAAAACGGCGGGTATTGCAGTTGTATTTGCGGCAGGCAATTCAGGGCCGCTTCCTTCGACCAGCGTCAGTCCGGCAAACAACCAGAATAATGTTTCCGTTGGAGCTGTTGGTGAAACAGGTTCTATTGCTCCATTCAGCAGCCGCGGCCCTGCGCCATGCAACGATGAAGTATTCCCTACGCTTTCGGCTCCCGGCGTTAATATCAAAACAGCCGATCTGACCGGCGGCGGTGCAATCCCTGATTCGTATGCGTATGTTTCCGGAACATCCTTTGCGGCGGCGCTGGTGTCCGGCAGCATGGCCCTGCTGATCGGGGCAATGCCTGACAAAGATATTAATCAGATTGAGAAAGCAATAATTCTCTCGGCTTCCGATGCAGGACAGCTTGGGCCGGACTATCTTTATGGACATGGAGTGATTAATGCAGCGGCAGCTTATGAATTCCTGACCTCGTTGTGTATCAGTGATTTAGACCGAGACTATGAGGTTGGATTGTCTGATTTGGAACTATTTGCAGCCCAGTGGATGATGCCCGGGTGCGAAGCCTGTCAGGGGGATGTGAATCAGGACGGTACTGTGGATTATTTGGATTTTTATATTTTTTCAAGGCAATTTGGAAATATTATTTGCAGGTAAACTAAATAGTGTATAATTGCATCATACAACCTCGATCCTTTCACGATAAAAATAGTCGAAAGGAGATAATTATGAACCAGCGTATGTCCAAAAACAGATTGGCATTCTCTTGTGTTCTTGTGTTTTTTTGCAGTTCTTTCAGCCGGTCAGAAACAGTCACGCCCTTAGCGATTATCCCCGAACACATGACAATTACCAGGTATGAAGGAACACGAACCTGTGTTCAATGCCATGAGGTCGAAGCATTAGAAATGATCACTTCTGCCCATTATCAGTGGACAGGTATGGCACCTTATGTTACCAATGTCCAGGGCAAGGTTGGAAAAGGCGACCGGGAGTTTAACACCTATTGTGGTACCGTGATTACATCTCGGCGGATTGCCTGCTGGTCCTGTCATGCCGGCCTGGGGAAAACACCCACTGGTGAATTGAATATGGAACAGATAAACAATATCGATTGTCTGATGTGCCATAGTCAAATGTATAAACGCAAAGCCGTACCGCAGTACCCTTCTGCGGACATTAATCTGGATCGTTATGTAAATGTGAACGATTTGGCTCTTTTATCCCTGGAATGGCTGAGATCAGGATGTACACCAATGACCGGATGCAATAATACAGATTTGGCCGGTGGAGGCAGTATCAACTTGCTGGATTTCCAAATCCTCGCCATGGAGTGGTTGACCTGTACCGATCCTGCAGGCACCTGTCTTTTTCAATGGACTGAAACTCTGACTTATCTGGATTATCAGGGTATTTCGCATAGCTGGACCCTTCCTGTAGAAGATGAAAATGGGGATTTTCAATATGGACCCGATGAAGCGGCTATGGTAATTGATATTGTGCAGGCAGCTCAAACGGTGCATTTGCCCACACGAGAGACTTGCCTTCGATGCCATGCGTATGCGGCAGGAACCGATTGCGGAAAACGCGGTGATTTAGGTACAGCAAGTGTATCCCCGCCGGTCGAAGTGGATATTCACATGTCGGAGCAGGGGCTGAATTTTTCCTGTCAGAGGTGTCATAACTCAGTGGAACACAAAATTCTGGGGCGAGGGTTGGACATCCGGCCCAGTGAACGGATGGAAATTATGACCTGCTTAAGCGGTGGATGCCATTCCTCCGCTCCTCACAAAAATAGCCGGCTGGATACACATGCCTCTCGAGTTGCCTGCCAAACCTGCCATATTCCGACCTTTGCCAAACTGAATAGTACCGAAGTGGAAAGAGACTGGACTCATCCGAATTGGGCCCAGGGATTATTCGGCGGGCAGGGAGGATACAAGCCGGAAGAAATTCGTGATATGCTCCTTATACCTGCTTACCAGTGGTATGATGGTACCAGCCGTGTTTATGTTTTGGGAGAAGTTGCGACTCTGAATGCCAACGGCCAATATGAATTTGGGGTTCCCAATGGAGACGTTGCCTCTCCGGGAGCACAGTTATATCCCATGAAGGAACATATCTCAAATTCCGCACGACATGATGCAACGGGTGTTATTATTCCACATTCCACATCTGAATTTTTCTTTACCGGCGATTTCTCACGCGCGGTTCAAAAAGGGATGGAATTATCAGGTATGCAAGGTAGTTGGACATTAGTTCAGATTCATACATTCCAGACCATTAATCATGGTGTAGAGCCCACATATAATGCTTTAAAATGCGGACAATGTCATGATTCCTATTCCGGTGGTCCGGTGCGGATGGATTTACAATCCCTGGGGTATATTTTAAAAGGAAATGCCTCTGTTGTGTGTACCCAATGCCATAATCCCAAGGAAAACAAGCCGTTTGATACAATCCATAACAAACATGTATCAGACAAAAAATATGACTGTTCCTGGTGCCATACGTTCTCCCGCCCGGAAAGAAATCTAACCATGCCGTAGGTGTTAAGTCAATTGCACCAGGGAGTAATATCAGAATGTCAATAAACCGATTAATCCGATCTATTCTGTGTCAGGCTGGAATGCTGGGCTTGCTGTGTTCATGGAATATGGCTTATGGCGCAATTCTTGCTGATTCTGTGAGCGACTGGAATACAGCCTTTACAAACGATGGGACATTGAATCAGGGCGAACTGGGGTGGGAATACGGCTATATCAGCAATTTTACCGGAATGGATGGAATCTATTATGGCTGGCACCAAAGTTTTTTTTATTGGCAGAAAGACAGCGGGATCACAATCTTCTGGCCGGCCGGGCAAGTTCCACCGGAAGTGGCCTGGGGAGAAGGGGGGGATTCCACAGGCTGTCGGCCTCCCATGCACTGGGTGGATGGTGCCTACCCTTGGGCAGGAGGAGATATTAACAATCGATGGGCGGCCACACGCCGCTGGGTCAGTGATTATACCGGAGCCGTGGATATCACAGGTACCGTCAGCAGATATTTCAATCCCCTTCAACTGCTGGGGTGGGATATCCTGTTTGCCGTTGCGATCAATGCAAAAACTCTCGATGCCCCGGCAATTTACACCCGCTACCTGGCCTGGAATGATGCAAACACGTATAATTTTATTATCCCTGCGGTTCCCCTCAAGCAGGGCGATACGGTTGATTTTCTGTATATCCCCATGACAGGCAATGCAAACAGGAGTTATATCCGCATGAATGCCATCATTCGTGAATCGACGGACTATCAGGGATGTGATCTGGACGGCAATGGTATTATCAATCTGGAAGATTTATCCTATTTTTCTTTTTATTGGCAGAATACGGATTGCGGCAGCAGCAATTGGTGCGGACGGACGGATTTAAATTTTGACTGGAAAACAGATATGGCGGATTTATCCATATTTGCAACAGAATGGCTTGGCCGGACTTTTCCACGAGGCGATTTTAATTACGATTATCAAGTCGATTTGGAAGACCTCGCCGCCTTCTCACTCCGATGGCAAGCGACCGATTGTGAGATGGATAGCTGGTGCCAGGGATGTGATATCAATCGTGACCGAACCGTAGATATGACGGACCTGTATGAATGGATTTCAAATTGGCTGGCTTCTGTGTAATTTTACTGAATTCTAAGTTCTACTCTCCTGACAATTGGGTCAGAAAATGAGCAGATCCCAACCTGCCGGATTATTCCCCTCAATGCTTTCAGGGAATAAGAATCTTTTCCTGAAAAATCTGCAGGACTACTCATGACCTCACAAACGGTGTTAATTCACGTTATAAGCCGAACCCCATGCCGCCATTTCCCACGGCATGGGGTTCATGATTCGAAAGGGAGATAGGACATTGGCCCACTCTCAATATACACAAATAAAAACTTAAATTGCTCTGCGTCTCCTCAGCCAGCCGGCTAAACCTGTCCCCATTGCACCCAGAAGAATCGCGCCGGGAGCGGGAGCAACTTCACACCTTTCCATCGCGATATCGGCTGAAAACGTGCTAAATCCGTTAAATGGCCCTTCCGACCCTTCGATAACAAGAGATTGCCCTCTGGCAAGCAATGGAACAAATTCTGTCCAGCCGGAGCTGACGTCGGTGCCAACCAGGGTGTGTATGAAAGAGCCTGCCACAAGCCCTCCGGCATGAACGACAAACGTGAACCGCCAGGTACATTTTTTGCATGGGACAGCCTGTTTATTCGGTCAACATTATTGCCCGGGGGCAGGGGAAGCCGCCTGCCAGTTGGCAACGTCATTACCGTAGTCCGAATGCATAATCCGCTGCATGCTTTGGCCGTTTCCGTCGGGATCCGTCGGCCACGGGAGCTCGTCATCGTAATTGACCTGGTCCATGCGGATCCAGGATCGCTGCCGGCCGTATAATTGTTCCCCTGGTTTACAGAGTCTGACCTTCTCACCGCCATTGCTCAAACGAGTTTCATTGGCGAAGGGGCCTAAAATCCGTACGCCCGGCGGCAGATTACCGTAATAGGCGCTGAATGCGGAGGGATTTTCGGCGATAATCAAAAAATCGCCGGGCTCTATGGATATGCCGCTCGGAAAGACATAGTCAATCCCATCGGTAAAGGACCAGGGTATAACTTGATCCTCGAAGACTCCCGGAGCTGTTTCGGTTGTACTTCGATTCTCCAGGCAGATGGTTTCATCGGAGATGTTATGCAGTTCGATATACTCGCCGCCGTTATTGCCGGGGGCAGGGTTGTACTGGATTTCAGAAATTACGATCGGACCGACGGCGGGATACGCATTCGCCGCGAGAGGGGTTGCCGAACTGAGGGCGACAAAGTCCATATTCGCAGTACTGGTAATATAGCGTCCCTGGGTTACGCCGCGTTCGGAGGCGTCATAATCCTGCGACGTCTGATAGCCGGTAATCCGGCCGCCGGCACCGGCCGTCAGGTATAGCGTTTCACCGTTCTCGCTCAATGCAAAGGCGTCCCCGAAATGTGTGTCTTCGTACAGGACCACGTAGCCTCCGGCGGGGATTTCCATTTCCGCCGGGATGGTATACAGCGTCAGATTCAGGTTGTCATCGCTGAGGAACCAGCCGCCGATTGAAATGGAATACCCCGTCGTATTGTGCAGTTCAATCCAGTCGGGCAGAGTATCATGAGAATGGGCCAGTATCTCATTGATGACGACGGCGCCGGGAGTGAGTCCAATTTCATCATTTCCCGGACTGCCGCCGACGATCGTGCTGGGACGCCAGTTTTGTTTTTGGTTCCATAACACGGGATCGGCAGCCGGATCAACAATCGTCAGTGAAAAACCATTGCCGTCAGTCAGCGGGTACCAGCCGTCTTTGTAAGTAAAAAGCTGGATCGTCTGGCCGATGGCGTCATTAAGCTGGATTTTATCTTCATCGTTATCCAGGGATCCCTCTTCCCACTGGACGACCGGCACCCCGGATGGAAGGTTCGTGTAATACGTCTCAAAAGCGGTCTTGTTTCGGACCAGCAGCGCAAAGCCGCCAGCGGCGACTTCGATATCACCGAATGTGTGATGAATGCCGCGGGTGAACTGAACAAGATTCAGATTTATCGCTTTGGCGCCGATATTTTTCAGTTCGACAAACTCGTGGTTTGGATCGACGGGATGATACATGATTTCCGTGATCCGCAGGTTGTCCGCGACGGGCCCGACACCGATTGTTGCTTCGGTTGCCGCACTCCATTCACCGGCAGATGAAAAGACACGGGATTTCAATTGAGTGCTCCGGGTTAGTTGAATAGGACCAGTGTATTTCACAGCGTTGGGGGACAGTCTGGGTGTTGTCCCGCTGTTCCCTGAGCCCTGTAACTCGACGGATATTAAAAAGTCGGAACTGTTTTTTGTTGCGTTCAGGGCGTGTATCGCCAGGATATTATTACCGGCCACAAGCTCGCCAATATGTTGCGAAATGTCAAATGAATCCCATGCCTGTGATGCCTCGTACCCCGCATCCGAGTCTGAATTCCATTGAGGGGTGCCGACGAAGTTAACACGCTGAACCTCGATTCCGTTGAGATATGCTATAAAACCATCATCGTACCGCACCCTTAACTCCAGGCTGCCGAAGCCGGGCAATTTCTCACCGTCAATAGTAAACGGAACGCGGACATAGCATGTCGTATTGGTGCCGTACATAGCTGATTCAATGTCTATCCCAATATAGCTTTCATATCCCGAACTTCTTTCGTAACCAACACCTCCGCTGCCGCTGATCCAGGCGGAATCATCATAGGGTTCGCTGCCCCCTCGCCAACCTGTACCAATATCTGCAGCGGGAACGAGTACCGTTTTTGCGGTGTATTCGGTGACAAATTTCACCCCCGTGACATCCGTGGAGCCGCCTGCCCGCGGGTCACTTCCGTCGAGCATATAATAGATTGTACCGTTGTTGTCAGGATTGGTTATCGACAGCCACTCGCCTGTAGAGGCATACCCTGTATAACGGCTGAAGACCGGCGGATCCGTCTGCGGGTAAATACCGTCATCCTCGAAGAAGCCAAGGACGATTTCTCCACGCTGCGGGAAAAAGACATTGAACAGCCATTGCTGGTCAGACTTCCACTTGGCCGGTGTCAGTGGTGTCGATTCCCAGGCATCTCCCCAGCGGGCGGATTCCGGTCCCAGGGCGGCGGCAACGCAGTCCAACTGTGCCCGGTAAGCCGCCGCTGCGTTTTGCGGATTCAGGACACCGTCATTATGCAGGTGCTTATGGAGTCGGTCGGCCACCAGCAGTCGAAAATCCTCATTCGCAATTAAATAGGAATACAAGGTCCCGACACCGCCGATGCCGGTATTAAATTGATTGAGCTTGTTATAGTAAAGCCGGTCGCTCATCAGGCACGCCTCCGAATCCCAGCAGTAAAATCGGAAAACAGCGCCGGGTTCACGCCGTCGGCAGGCATAATAGTTCCAGCCCGGCCAGTCGCTGATGGCTGAGTAAATATTGAGAATGACATAGTCCGCCAGATTGGTCACATCCAGGTACGCTTGTATCTGCTGGTACGCCTGGGGATTACTGATGCTGCCGTACATTCCGTCGCCTGCGGCGATAGCTTTCATCGTGTTCCATGCATCGGCCGTGCCGTCGCGAAGGGATTCAAAACTGGAAATGCAATCATACTCCTCCTTTTCGCCACCGTGGTAGGACGCTGCAAACGAGGCGTTGGGCCGTTCAACCACCTCGAAGATACCCCAGTACAAACCGTTCAGGTACAAATGGACCCATTGCCCATGGGCCGATGCGTGCCCCATGCGACGCTGAATCTCACGGTGCCAGCCGTCACTGGCATACAAGCCCATATTGCGAAAATAAGTCTGCGCTGTCAGCCATGAGTCGTGACAGGGGGTCCGCACGATAAGCTGATCGAATTCGTCGATCTCTGAATCCGGGAATAGCTTGTAGTTTAACTTCGGCGGGCCATAAGGACGGCTGAAAATCAACCGGAAATTATGTTTCGGCGATTCAAAGGCATTGCGGCTGTATCCTCCCTGAAGTCGGATGGCGCAGTCCACCTGAAAAAGATTCCCGTCATTCGGGTCAATCATTTCAACAGATGCCGAGCGTTCCCAAAGCTCACCTTCCTGGTTGGAATTGGCATAAATACCGTCCTCGATGCCGAACAGATCATCCACGTCCATCACAATCGACATACTCGGCAATGCCTGGAGGTCAGATAGGTACGTGTCACGGTACACATCATTAAACAGGTTGGCCGGCCCGATCACATCCTGGTCGATATCGTAATCCAGCGGATAGAGGGAATCATAAGTCTGTGCGGGATATCCAAACGGCCGGCTCTGAGTCCAAAAATCTTCAAGAAACAGATAGGTCTGTGTATCCGTATTGGTGGCGATTAAACCGGGTTTGAATGCCCGTGCCCTCAAACAGGTGGTTTTGGAAAAAGTCAGCGGGCCGGTGTAGTCGATCCCATTGGTTTTGGTGGGAATGCTGCCGTCAGTGGTATAGCGTATTGTCGCTCCCATGGTCTGGCAGATAATTTCAACATCGAAGGGGGCCGTGTAAAATCCGCGATCCCGGGTGAACCTGGTATCAGCGACAAATCCAGTAAAGGCCTCACCGTTTGTCGCTTTCGGTGTGGGCGTTTCAAAATAGCCGGTTTCAAGGGTTTGCAGTTTCAGGCCGTAAGAATAATTGGTCTTTTGTTCCGGGAAGCTTCGCCATGCATGCGAAATGGTTTGGCCGTCCGGGCGAATGATGGCTAAATCTTCTCCGTTTGCGTCCAGGCTGAAGGTCGTATGCAGGTAGCCAAGGGCATCGACATAAGGTGTCGTTGTCTGACTGGATGCGAAAACCACCAGGTAACGTCCGGACTCCAACACGACCGAAGGAAATCGCCATTTGTTTAATACAGTCAAGTCGTCGGTCAGATACCATCCATCCAGATCCATGTCGACGGGGCCGGCATTGTACAATTCGATCCAGTCCGGATCGGCTTCCAGGCCGTTGACCGTGGTCACAAAATTCTGGCCATTGCTGGCCATAAACTCGGTGATGAGAATCGGGCCCTGCTGCCAGAGCTCGGAAAACACAGACAAGTCATACAGATCTGTCCTTCCCGGATCAGCGGTCTTCCCCGTCAATCCGGTCAGATCCGTGCCGCTGCAGAAGTCGCCGGGTGTGCAGTCGCTGGTCCACTCCTGTGCAAAGAAAAGCAGGTCATCGAAGGTAATATCACCGTCGCTGGAAAAATCGCCCAGCCGGTCGTTATCCAGGACCAATACCCCAAGTTCAACAGAAAGCCCATCAAATGTCGGATCGCCGCTTGAGACGGCATGTGTCAATACGGAGGTCTGAGCCCCTTGGATGATTAGGTTATCAACTGCCGTGACGGTTATGGTTTGCGGACTATTCCAGTTCGAATCCGTGAAGGTGAGGGATGTCGGATTTGTTAGCGTCCGGCCATCATGGGTAATAATCACAGTGACATTGCTGCTGGGCCGGGCCCTCAGCACTATCTGGTAGGTATCCGCAGCCCCAGCTTCCGAAACAACCGTACTCCCCTCCGTTTCTTCCAGGGTGAAGGGGAATGCCAGCGCCTGAATTTGCATTTCGGAAAGCGCCGTATCGTAAACCTGAATCCGGGCAATCGAACCGGAGAACCAGAGCACACGGGTTGTTTCATTGCTTTCGATCGAACATCCTAGATAGAAAACCCCATCCGGCCACAGATCCAGCGTTTTGTATTCAATGGCGTTGCGCTGGCCGTTCACATAAACTGTTTCCAGGCTTCCCGAGCCGCCCTGATAGGTCACGGCGATATGATGCCACTGGCCCGATGCAGGAACACCGCTGTCAAAGCCCATGTCGTCGCTGGCCCAATGGGTCACGGCCCCGAATAACGGATTTGTACCATAGTTTAACTGCGCACAGCGTGACGTTGTCCCGCGTTTCGCCCAGTTGACCATACATTCTTCATTGGCAATCGATGGATTATAAGCCCAGACAGCCACTGTATAGGAATTGTTGCCGGTAATTTCGTCGGGTACGATGAAAGTAGACACGAAATTGTCGTTTCCGTCGAAAGTTACCGCTTTTCGACCGTCAACATCCTCAACCTTTGGATTGCCCGAACCGGTGAAAGATCCACCCAGAGTTCCCGCATTTGGCCAGGTGTTGACATACCCATACGGCAGATTTCCGGCATCCAAGTCCACAATCAGATCCGCCGTGCAAAACGAATGAATTGTGCCCAGAAGGACAAGGAACATCCATGCTGACATGTAACGCCGGATTTTGGATTGCATAATCATTACCTCTTATTTGTAAAAAAAGGTCGATATTGCCTGTAATTAGTAGATATTGACCCATGTTCTCTTCCCTGTGTTGATAATTGAGTCCTAGTACCATAAGGTAATGACTTAAAAACGGCAAAACTGAAAAAAAAACGGTTAATATTTATAGAAAAAAGGGGAAATTTATGAGAAAAACTTGGGTCATCCGGCAAATGGATAGGTGGTTGCAAAAGAAGACATCGCTTTATGATAGGGGAAAAAAATAAAACCCCTATTTGGAGTATAAAGCTATGTTAAGAAGTCTTTTACATCATCCCTTTGGCATTCGATCTGTGCAACACCTCAGTAACGATTGTTTGACGGCAAGACCATCTTTGCTAGCAATTGCTGAAGTTAAGGAGACGGAGAATATCCAGTATTGAGGTTGCACTCTTGCGAACAAAAATATCTAAAAATGAGTTGATTTTAAGTTGAAAATTAATGGCATTGTGACATTGCTGTAGAGTGTGGGAAATTCGCGTAAAGCGTTTTCTGTTGAACTTGGCAGTATTTTTATGAAATAGGGAAAAAAATGTCGGATATCAACATCCAGGCTGAAGACGTTGAGGACCCAAAAGCTAGACAATTTATGTCTATCCTGGTTCCTAATCAGCGAAGGATTTTAGCATTTATATTAAGTATGGTTCCCAACAAACAGTATACAGAGGATATTTTGCAGGAAACTCTGGCCGAGATGTGGACCAAATTCGAACAATTTGAGATCGGAACGGATTTCGCGGCATGGGGGTGTACTATTGCTAAATATAAGGTTATTGAATTCCGGAGAAAAGCAAAGAATTCGAGGCTCCAGTTCAATGACAGTTTAATGCGAATTCTCGAAATCGAATCTGAACAAAAACTCAAAAAGATGCCTTTTTACATCGATGCGCTGCAGCATTGTATGCAAAAATTGACGCTGAAGGAGATTGGTTTTCTAAAGCAGCGGTATGAGGATGACTTGACCTTAACGAAAATCGCGTCACGAACCGGCATATCGTTTCAAGGCGTTCATAAAGCAATTAGTATCATTCACAGCAAGTTGGTTCGGTGTATCAGGGCCAACTTGCGGCTGGAGGAGACCGTATGACAAAGGATGAACTATTGCTTGAAGTCGCAAGATTACTTTTGTTTTCCATTGACGGCCGTATCAGCGATGAGCAGTTTGCCGAATTGGAGACCCTGTTAAACGATAATCCATTGGCACGAGACTATTATTTAGATCTGTTGCTGGTCACTGTTGGATTAAATGAGCCGGAGGGTATACTTAGTCTCAAAGAAAGGGAAAGAGTCTTCTCGGGAAATATAAAATTATCTTTATGGCAGGCTTTAGCTGAATACGAAATTAATGCCCCTGCCGTTGCAGTAGAAAAGCCAGCCAAGCCCCCCGTCGAGGCGGAGCCTGCAAAAAGAATCGAAGTTGCTCAAAGAAAACGGACCGTTTCCAGATTTTCGATTTATACATTCATGTTTTCTGCTGTCGCAGCACTATGCATCATAGCAATGATTTTATTTACACCTGAATCCTCACCCGTTGCGGTTTTGACGGATGGCACTGGGGCCGAGTGGTCCGAAACAAAGAGAATTCCGTGTCTGGGTGAGTCGCTCGAACGGGGCACATTGTCGCTTTCCGCCGGTTTTGCTGAGCTTGCATTCAACGATGGGGCGGTTGTTGTCATCGAGGCTCCGGCGGTATTCGATCTTAAGAGTAACAATGCGATGTTTCTGCAGAGCGGCAAGCTCTCTGCCTTCGTTCCGAAAGAGGCTGTTGGTTTTACGGTGCATACTGGGAATGCAACTATTATCGATTACGGTACGGAGTTTGGCGTAGCAATAGAGGATAACGGCTCGGTTGCTACCCATGTGTTTGCCGGCAAAGTGAAAGTGAGCAGCGCAAAGGCGGATGGGGTCGAGAGGTTCTCCTGGTTAACTAAAGATGAAGCTGTGTCGGTAGATAAAGAAGGCGTTTTATCGCGCAAGTATTTATCGAATACAAGGAAATTCGTCAAAAGAATTGAGACGGTCAAAGGATGGCATTCTTACCTGGATGTAAATTTGATTCAAAATCCAGGATTTGAGAAAGATACGGCTGGTACATATTATCCTGATAACCCGATCGACCTGCAGATAACAAATGTTGATATCCAGGATTGGGTAGATCATGGTGTTGCAACTGTCTATGCCTATAATGCCATGCCTAACCCGGAATTATCTCGTCCGGACCAGGAATTTCCGCGTCCGGGTCGTCATCCTGTGCCGGATAATTGCGGCCAGAATTTCTTTATTGGTGTAGATGATAACGAGATTTATCAGGATATTGACGTCAGTAAGCTTGGACACCTGATTGACGGCAGTGGAGTGTCCTTTACTCTTTCCGGCTGGCTGGGGGGATATGTGGACCATAAAGACAGCCTGTCAATTATAGCTGTTTTTCGCAATGACAGAGGCGAGGAAATCGGCCGGTCAAGCATTGACCCCGTTGATCCTATGGAACGAAACAATAAGACTGGATTTGTCTTTCGGGCCAGCAGCGGAGATTTGCCCGGCAGTACTGAAAGCATCCGGATCGTGTTACGCACAAAAAGGGACTCTGGTGTAGCAGACGCGTATGCTGATAACCTGGAACTGCGACTATCTATGAAGTAAGGATTCCTGAATCTGCTCGGGAGCAGACGACTGAAAAGAACGCGTTAAAAATTAACACAAATAGTGGTTTCAAGTAACCTGTATTAGAAAAAGTGTTTAGGAGAATGGATATGAAAACAAAGAGTATAGCAGGTATTGTGGTTTTGTTGACCTTGTGTGGAGTGGTACAGGCAACGGTACTGACCGGCGTGGGAGGTAATACCAATGTTGCTGTTCCTGCAAATCATGGTTCGAATGTGCAGGATACGCCGCACATTGCATTGACATGGGCGCCCACCGGAGGCGCAATTAATTCCCGTAACCAGTGGGAGCAGTATAACAATTGGCCGGGCGGCGGTGACGGCGGGGCCGTTTATCAGGTTGACAGCGCTATCGAACATACCATCGCGTTTACACCCGAAGCCGGATACGGCGTCATTCTTACTTCGCTTGACTTAAATGTTTGGTCCGGGGGCGGGGCAAGCAGTGTCAACTGGGCAGTGACAGGTTCTTTGAGTGGATTGCTGGGTTCCGGCACATTCAATACCCCTGACGGTTCTGTGGTGACACATAGTATCAATCTTGTCGGCAGAAGAGCAGAAACACTGACACTTTCGCTTCATCAGACATCCGGCAACGATGCCTATCTTGCAATGGATAATCTGACATTTAGTGAAAAACTCCCATATCTGGTTCCTGACCCTGCACACCGGGAAACAGATGTCATAAAAGATCTTGTTGAGCGGAATGTGCCAGGCGCCATCTCGTGGAATTACATAAATGATCCAAATATCAGCCAGGTTTTTGGTTATGATGTGTATTTTGATTCGAATGAGATACTGGTAATCGCAGGAGCCTCGTCTGTTAAAGTTGGCAATAATCAATCCATCGCCAGTTATGTACCCACGCTTGACTGGGGGAAAACCTACTACTGGCGCGTGGATATGAAAGTGGACTTCGACTTCGTTCCGGGTACCGACCCGAACATAATCGTCGGACCTGTTTGGTCCTTTACAACCAAACAGGAAGATACCTTTCCGGTTGTTGACGCCGGCGGCAACATTCTCACGACGCTGGCACTGGCGAGCCCCGAGAATCCGCTGATACTGGGCGGTTCGGTGAGTGACGATGGCACCAGTCCCCTTGCCGTCAGATGGGAGGCCTTCGAGGTTGCCCTGGGCGGCGGTTTGACAACGAAAGTGGTGTTTGCTGACGCGACAGATTCACACACGGCGGTCACAATCATGGAAGGGGGAACTTATGTCTTGAAGTTGACAGCTACAGACAGTAATGGCTCGTTTTCGGATCAGATAGAGGTTGTCGTATATGAAGATGCCTGCGAGGCGAAAAAAGCCACAGGCACATGGATTGCCAATTATTACGACCGCAATGGGGATTGTATTGTGGACATGCAAGACTTCGCGATCTTTGCGGCGGAGTGGCTCAATTTGACTACACTGACCGAGAGTGCTGCTGTTCGTCGTCAGTGAGAAGAAGAGATATGAGAGGGCCGGGCATGCCCTTGCGGTGCCAAAATCAACTTTTCATAAGCTTTTTGAAATTAGATAGTTAAAAAACCATCGGACGAACGTTGTTGCAGCTTTGTGACCACGGGGTCACGGGGCGGCGCAGTTGCTAGTTGGCCCGGATCAGCCGGTCGGGATTTTTCTATGAGGCCCAGGAAAGAAATGATTGACAAGCTCAAAGCGATTTCGCGTCAGCATCTGCGGGAGGGCAGCCGCAAGGCGTACAGAGCCCTTCGGCGGAAAGGGATTGTTGTCAACCACAAGAAGGTTGAGCGGCTCTGGCAGGAAAACGGGCTGAGTATGCCGGTCAAACGCCGTCAGCGTCGGCGAGGCAGAGGCTTGAAGCGGCCGATTGTACCGGCCCATCCCAACCATGTCTGGGCCTACGATTTTATGGAGGATTCCTGCACCAATGGGTGCAAACTGCGGATCTTGAACATTGTTGATGAGTTCACCAAAGAGCCGCTGGAGGCGTATGTGGACCGTTCGATCCGGGCAAGCCTTGGCAGAATGGTGTCACCGAAAGTTACAATGCCCGGCTGCGGGATGAATGTCTGAACATGGAACTGTTTACGAGCCTTCGGGACGCTCGTGTGGTCATTGAAAATTACCGGCTATACTTTTTTGAGGAACGGTTGTATGGGACGCTGGGATATGTGCCGTCGCGGGAGTTTAAGGAGCAGTGGCTGGCGGCACATCCGGACTTTTGCATGGGGGCTCTGCCCCCCCCCCGCCCCCCCCGCCGGCTCGCGGGGGGGGGGGGAGAGGAGGAGATAGGAGGGG
>CAZKAI010000090.1:0-17161 GCA_964550565.1 uncultured Pirellulales bacterium | reverse complement strand
CCGCACACTAATCCCGCCGCCAGAAGTCCGGCATGTTCAATCAGGATCATCCGCACAATCCGGGCCTTTTCAAATCCCATTGCCCGCATCATGGCCAGCTCACCGGCCCGATCCAGCACATTGAGCAGGACGACCAGCCCCAGCCCCACGCTGCCCAGCAGCAGGCCCAGAGATCCCAGCGCCATAAAAATAGCAATATAGGTATTTTCCACTTCATGGAACAGCGCCAGCCGCTGCGCGGTGGGAACCGCCTCCAGCCCATAGGACTCATACGCCCGCGTCAGGCCACGTGCAACGGCTTCCATGTGCTCCAGGGGTGTTTCGACCAGCAAGACATTCCACCCGGCCTGCGAGCGGAACCGCCTGAGAAACTGTTTTTCGCTGATGAGCAGCCCGCCCTGCAGGGAGGAATTGTCCAGCAGCCCCACGATATGCAGGTGAAACAGCCGGCCGTCCTGATCGAGATAATCCACCTGATCGCCCAGACGCTTGTGCAGGCTCCAATAGACCGTTGCATAGTCTCCGATGGCCGGCACGACATCCGGACCGAGATCCTGATTCAACAGTGCAAAGGGATTGTCGTCGGCGGGAGACCCTTCCACGGACTTGAAATGAAATCGTTCGGCCAGTTGTTCGGGGATGACACCCCAGACAATGGGCCGCTGGGTACGGGCCAGGTTCAGACAACTGGCCTGACCTTCGGAATATTGACGCAGAGAAACCATCTGAATCGCCTCGGCGGGAACCGACGGCAGGGCCTCTTCGTGCAGATAAACCGCATTCGGCCTTTTGCCGATGGGAATACTGCTTTTAGCCCAGAGCGTAAATCCGCCGGAGCCGCTGTCTTTGCGAGTCGGGTCTTCGATAGCGGTCTTTTGAAATCCGCCCACTGACACCACGACAAAAACACCCATCGCCAGTGCGGTCACCACCGCCAGGCTGCGGCCTTTGCGGCGCGAGGCATTATTGATGGCCAGACGCAGCAGCGACAGTGCCGGATTGTGTGAACTCCGCGAGGCCCAAGACAGGCGCCAATACAGCAGGATTACCAAACTCGCCAGCAAACACGCCCCGGCGGTAAAAAACATCATCGCGGCCTGCTGACTGGAGGTTCGGGTACCATACCAGGCCAGCCCCCCCGCCGCGAGCATCAGCACAACCGCAGCAATCTGCAGTCGCCGGGCGCTGCCCCGAGACAGCACGGTGGTCTGGCCGCCATTCAAAAGCTCCACCGCGGGACGACGCAGCAGGCCTCGCAGCTTCCAGCCGAAAATAATCAATGCCAGCACGACCGACAGCAGCCCTGTCAGCAGCAGTGTCTGATAGCGTACCGAAAAGAAAATCTGCAATCCGCCTGCAGCCGACGCCCAGATGCTGTTAAGACCGGCCAGAATCAGTTTGGTAAATATCATGCCCGCCGGAATGCCCAGCAGCACCGCAGGCAAAACAACCAGGCTGTGTTCCAGAATAAAGACCGTAAACAGGTGGCCCTGGGGCAAACCCGCCGCCGACAGAATTCCAAGCTGAGATAACCTGCGCTGGAGTGCAAAGGAATAGACCAGCCCGGCCAGGATCAGGGCCGCGGCAATCAAAAAGAAACTCAAGCCCGTCACCAGTCCGCTGAAATCCGTTGTTCCGGCGGCGGCGGTCCTGACAGATCCCGTATCCAGAATCGCAAACCCGGCATCCGAAGGCTCCACCGCCGACACAATCCGTTTGGCGAGGGTTTTGGAATCATTGCCGGCAGCCGGAAACCGCATGGCCGTAATGGTCCCGAACCGGCTCGACCAGAGCTGGCGGGCCGTCTTCATGGCAATAAATGCCTTGGGGGCGCCTTTGTATTTCTGCCAGTATTGTTCATCTTCCGGGCGAATCCGTGAAAAATCAATCGGGATGCCCGGCTTCCAGTCCCGGCAGTTTTCCGCATCCGCCATCGCTTCAAACGACGGCATCAATGATGTATCGGCACCCGTGCCCATCATCGGTACAACCGTCTTGACAGTAAAAGCGGCGCTCTGTTCGGAGAGACTTTTGCCCTGCGAAGGGACGAAGTATCGTATTTCAATTTTGCCGCCTTCGGACACGCCAAGATCGTCGGCAAGATTTTCATTGATGATCATTTCATCTGCAGCCAGCGTCGTAAACAAACCTGTATCGGCAGGGTCTTCGATTGCACCGACAAAGGAATACGGGACGGTATTATCCCCGGCTCGCAGTTCGTTGACAAAGTAAGTCAGCACCTGCTGATGGGCCGGGATTTGTCTGGCAATCGACTGAGCGATCGTATCAACGAAAAACACACCATCGCTTCGCAGCTCAAAACCCGTAAGGCCGTTGGGCTCCCGCAATTCCAGCCCCGCATCAGGCAACTGCCACAGGGATTTAATACCCTGCAGCACCGTCGAGCTTTGTACCGCAGCATCCATCAGCAGCAGATTGGCCTGCACGGTCGAAGTATCCGGATGGAGCAGGGCATGCAGCCTTGCCAGCGGGACAAAAATATTCATCCCGCCATCGGGCCGGGAATACAAATCGAATCGGCCAAAGGCATCGCCGTCGACAATCCCGCCCACGGTCCAGCGAAAGGCCGTCAGCCGCTGCTGTTCGGGGGCCAGAACCGCCTCGATGGGCATGCCGCCGGTTGTACTGAGCCGGACCAGAATATCCTGTCCTGGCGCCAGATTGAGCCGGCGGGCCAGCGGCTCACTAATCGCCACCTGCGAGTCCAGTTCCTTCAGCGGGTCCATCCCCTCTCCCGGCCCCAGAACCCAGAACCGCTCATCCACACCCAGCACCTGGACATCACCGACGCGCGTGGCGCCATCGGGAGAATCCGCAAATCCCTGACCCAGCAGCACCGGCGCCACGGAAACATGCAAAGCACCAGCCAGATCGCTGGCCAGGTCCGCCCGGAACAATCCCGAATGCGCCACGGCCAGCCGGGTCTTGCCCAGCCGCCACTGGGCCTGCCGCAGGAGGCTGGCCTTGATCGAATCGCCTACCGACATGGCCCCTGTCAATACCGCCGCGGCCACCAGAATCGCCAGTCCTGCCGCTACATGCGACTTCCAGTAAAACCGAAACCCCCGTCGTGCCAGTTGAATCATCTTCATCTTTTTCGCCTCAATCGATTCGGCCCGCCACCCCCGTTGAGCCGGAATCGCTATGGTCATAATGTCCTGAGCAGGCCGTCGGCCAGTTCGTAGCGCCGATCCATTTTTTTGGCCAGGTCCATCGAATGGGTCACCACGATCAGCGTCAGCTTTTCCTGCTGATTCAATTCCACCATCAGCTTGGCAATCTGTTCGGCCGCAGCGTGGTCCAGCGCCCCTGTCGGCTCATCGGCCAGCAACAGGGCGGGCTTGTTGATCAGCGCCCGCACGAGGGCCGCCCGCTGCCGCTGCCCAGCGCTGAGCTGGCCGGGCAGATAATTCATCCGCCCCGTCAGGCCGACCCGATCCAGCAATTCCGCCGCATAGTACAGCATTTCCTTTTGCGACGCTTTGGTATTGCCCGCCAGCGTGGGAATCAGCACGTTTTCAAGCACGGTGCATTGCGGCAGCAGATGGTGCATCTGGAAGACAAATCCGATCCGCAGGTTGCGGACTTTGGCCGCTGCCGTTTCGCTCAGGCCCGCGAAATCCTGACCATCCAGCAATACCGTGCCTGCCGTCGGCTTATCCAGCAGGCCCAGAATGTTGAGCAGCGTGCTCTTGCCGCAGCCGGACGGCCCGACAATCGCCACCGACCGGCCCCGTGGAACATCCAGATCGATGCCCCTGAGCACTTCGGTTTCGCCGGCGGTTTCAGAATACTTTTTTTGAAGTCCTTTAATCTGTAACAGGAAATCACTCATTTTCGCATGACTCCTTCCAGTAGGTTGAGGTACTGTTTGGAATTAGTTTTGATATCGAAATGCTGCGAAGCCGCCTGACGGCCTTTTTGGCCCATGTCGTGGATTTTGGCGGGATTGCAGATGAGCCCGCGCAGGGCGGCCATCAGATGCGGACAGGAATTGGGTTCGACCAGAATTCCCGCCCCGCTGCAGTCGGCATACTCCGGAAACACCCCCGCCGCCGGTGCGATGAAGCCCACACCGCTGGCCATGGATTCCAGCACGCATAATCCGTAGGCCGCGGGCTTGCGAAACGGCACACACATTAAATCAATCGTCTGGAAGAATGTCTTGCGGCTGTCGAGACTGAAATCCTCCCGGAACTCCACACGCTCCTGCAAGCCCGCCGCTTGAATCTTTTTCTTGACCGAATCAATATATGCTGTGTCGGCTGCGGTCTGTCCGCCGCTGGCTATCAGCCGCACCGCGGGCAATCCCGGCTCGGCTGCCAGACCGATGACGGCATCGACCAGCAAATCGAACCCGTTATCCGGGCAGAGCCGTGCCAGATAACCGAGCGTCAGGATACCGCCATTTTTTTGTCCCGCGGGGTAATCCGATAACTCCAGCCCTGGGTAGGCAATCTGAATCCGCCCGGTCGGCAGGGCCAGTTTTTCAGTCATTAACTTCTGATAATACTGACTCACCGCGATAAACAAATCCACATCCGCCGCACACCGCCGCATCAGCTCCCAGACCTGTCCTGACCACGGCTGGCCCAGCCCATCGACAAAACCATCTTCATCCTGAAGCAGACTGACCACCGCACAGCCAAGCTTTTGTCGAATCGGCCCGGCCACTCCCATCAGCAGGGCATTGGACAAGACCACTACATCCGGTCGGTTTTCCGGCAAAATCAGCCACTCTATCAGTCGTTCCAATTCCTTGACCTGTTTGCCATGTTCCCCCTGAAGCATCGAGATTGTGGTTTCTCCCAATTGTTTGACATTGGAAACACCCGCTCGCCGAGCCGCTCGCAGTAACAATCGCCGGGAGTCCAGAATTGCATCCAGCCAGCGCGGCGTGTGTCGAAACAGGCCCAGCTTCTGCTGGAGATAGACATTGATACCCCCGAAAAATAATGGCCCCTTCGGAATATCCTGCTGCTCGGGGCCAGCGGGCAAATACATCGGCAAGGCTATGGCATCATGCCCCAGCCGGCACAATTGACGCAGCATCATTGCGTCGCGAACACAATTTTCGCAATAAAAACCGCCTCCCGCCCCCGGCGCCAGATGTACCATTCGCATAGGCCGTCTCCAATTCCATTTGGCTCAACAAGATAGGCAATATTGTCCCGCCTCGGACGGCTTTTGTCAAACCCGAAATTCGGCAGACATACTCTATCGCCTACCAGAGAATATAGGCCGATGATTCGACCTGCTCTCAGCAGGTACTCTGGAATTTAACAGAGTTTCAGTTCTTTGCCGACCTGCTGGAACTTCTCGACCGCAAAATCGAGGTCTTCCCGTGTGTGTGCCGCGGATATCTGGGTGCGGATGCGGGCCTGTCCTTTGGGGACCACCGGGAAGAAAAAGCCGATCACGTAAATCCCTTCTTCGAGCAATCGGGCGGCCATTTTCTGAGCCAGCACCGCATCGCCGAGGATAATCGGCGTGATGGGGTGGTCGCCAGGCAGAACCTTCAGGCCTGTCTTCTGAATCCGCTGGCGGAAATAGGTCGTATTTTCATGCAGGCGGTCCAGCAGAGCTGTCGATTCGGTCAGCATCTCCAGCGCCCGCAGCGAGGCACACACAATCGCCGGTGCCAGCGAGTTGGAAAACAGATACGGACGGCTGCGCTGGCGGAGCAGGTCCACGATTTCTTTGCGTGCCGAGACAAATCCGCCGCTGGCTCCGCCAAGGGCCTTACCGAAAGTGCCGGTAATGATATCCACCCGGCCCATGACGCCGCGGTATTCGGGTGTGCCCCGGCCGGTTTTACCGATAACGCCAGTGGCGTGACAGTCGTCAATCATCACTGCCGCATCGTACTTGTCGGCCAGGTTGCAGATTTCATCCAGACGGGCAACATAGCCATCCATCGAGAATACGCCATCGGTAGCAATCAGACGCAGACGGGCATTGGAGGCTTCCTTAAGTTTAGCTTCGAGGTCAGCCATATCACTGTTTTTGTAGCGATAACGCTGGGCCTTGCACAGACGGATTCCATCAATAATGCTGGCATGGTTCAGTTCATCGCTGATGATGGCATCTTCGGGGCCAAGCAGCGTTTCAAAGACGCCGCCGTTGGCGTCGAAGCAGGAGCTGTAAAGAATCGTGTCTTCGGTGCCCAGAAACTGTGACACCTTCGCCTCAAGGCTCTTGTGAATCTGCTGGGTGCCGCAGATAAACCGCACCGAAGAAAGCCCAAAGCCCCACTTGTCAAAGCTGCCGGCAGCGGCCTTGATAATCTCCGGATGGTCGGACAGACCC
Organism: uncultured Pirellulales bacterium; assembly: GCA_964550565.1. Classification (GTDB taxonomy): domain Bacteria; phylum Planctomycetota; class Phycisphaerae; order Sedimentisphaerales; family Anaerohalosphaeraceae; genus Anaeroglomus. The sequence goes on along the minus strand of CAZKAI010000090.1, from coordinate 10,831 downwards.
AGATAATTATTGGCGCAGAAATTCAGCACCCGCCGGTCCGGCTGCACGGTAATCCGGTTCTTTTGCGGGCTGACGATAATCCGCTCATTTTTATACAGACCATCACTGCGAATCTGGTCAAGCGTTTCGCTCAATTGTCTTTTCATGGATTGATACATGACTTCTGTCTCCGTTTAAACTTAGGCCCAGTTCAGAACCACCTTGCATCCGCCGCCGGAACGCAGCGCCTCGAATCCCTTTTCGAATTCGGTATAGTGGAAATGATGTGTAATCAGCGGCGAAATGTCCAGCCCGCCCTGAATGAGCATCGTGACTTTATACCACGTTTCGTACATCAGCCGTCCGTAAATGCCGGTCAGCGTCAGCCCGTTGAAAATCACCGTGTTCCAGTCCACCTGCGACGGAGGCAGAATCCCCAGCAGGGCAATCTTGCCGCCGTGAGCCATATTGGTCAGCATATCGTTGAGGGCCTGGGGACTGCCGGACATCTCCATGCCGACATCGAAGCCTTCTTTCATGCCAAGTTTCTGCTGGGCCTGGGCAAGCGTCTCATTGCGGACGTCCACGGTCAGGGTGGCCCCCATCTTTTTGGCCAGTTCCAGCCGGCCGGGATTCATATCCGTCACCACCACATGACGCGCCCCCACCTGGCGGGCAACCCCGGCAGCCATACAGCCAATCGGCCCGGCCCCGGTAATCAGGACATCTTCGCCGACCAGGTTGAAGGTCAGAGCGGTATGCACCGCGTTGCCCAGCGGGTCAAAGCAGCTTATCACATCCAGCGGAATTGACTTGTCGCAGTACCAGATATTGGTCACCGGTACCGAGATAAATTCAGCAAACGCCCCATCGCGATTGACGCCGATACCCTTGGGCGAATGGCACAGATGCCGCCGTCCGGCCAGACAGTTGCGGCATCGCCCGCAGACAACATGCCCTTCGGCGCTGACAATATCACCGATTTTGAAGTCGTGAACATTGCTGCCCATCTCGACAATCTCGCCGACGAACTCATGGCCGATGGTCATGGGCGTCTTAATCGTGTTCTGGGCCCACTTGTCCCAGTTATAAATATGCACATCCGTACCGCAGATGGCGGTTTTGAGCACCTTAATCAGCACATCATTGATGCCAATCTGCGGGGCCGGAACATCCTGCAGCCACAAGCCTTCTTTGGCTTCTTTCTTAACCAATGCTTTCATTGTCTGTTCCCCTTTTAATGTAGGAAATCCTAAACCGGATATAACTCAACTGGTATTCTATTTCTGCCTGTCCGGAATTTACAAGTTTGATCTAAGCCGCAACCCTTGATACGTCAAAGGCGGCTCACTGTATTTGAAAGGGATACTGTATATCACCCCTGCCCAAAGGTCAAGGGACAAGATATCAGTAACTGGGATAAAGCACTCGATTTTTCATGATTAGTTTGGTATGTTACTGAAAATAAGCTTTTATTATCATAGTATATTGATGGAGATTCCATGCCCGAGATAATTACCGGCGTTGTTAAAAAGACATTTAAAGGCGGCTTTGTGCTGCGTGACCCGGTCCGTTCATTCCGGCCGGGCGGGCGGGATGTCATCGTTCCCATAGCTCTGGTACGTCAATGCGGCCTTATCGAAGGCGCGGAAGTCTGCGGCACCACACGCACCGAACGCAATCTGGTCCTGCTGGACAAAGTCGAAACCGTGTGCGGCCTGACGGTCGAGCAATTCAAAAAACGCATCCCCTATCAGGAACTGACCGCGGTAGCCCCGTATCAGCGGTTTGACCTTGAAAAATGCGGCGAGCCTGCGATGCGTATCGTGGACCTGATCGCCCCGATGGGCAAAGGCACCCGCGGCCTGATCGTCTCGCCACCCAAGGCCGGCAAGACCACGATGCTGTCGCAATTAGCCAAAGCCATCCTCGCCGATGATCCAAAGGCCCGGGTTATTGTACTGCTCATCGATGAGAGGCCCGAAGAAGTAACCTATTTCAAACGCGGCGTCGAAGGCGCGACGGTGGTGGCCTCATCCATCGACCAGAGCATCGACGAGCACATCGACCTGGCGGAAATTCTCCTGGCGTATATCAAAGTGCAGCTTGAGTGCGGGCGGGATATTATTGTGCTGGTCGATTCTCTCACCCGCATGGGGCGTGCGTTCAATCGCAAAGGCTCCGGCACCGGCCGCATCATGTCCGGCGGGCTTGAAGCAGGCGTACTCGAAATCCCCCGCCGTTTTCTGGGCATGGCCCGCAAGATTGAAAACGGCGGCTCAGTCACCATCATCGCTACTGCCCTGGTCGATACCGGCTCGCGGATGGACCAGCTCATCTTTGAAGAATTCAAGGGCACCGGCAACAGCGAAGTCATTCTGTCCCGCGAAATGGCCGAGCGGCGAACATTCCCCGCGATTGATATTCCCGCGTCCGGCACACGGATGGACGAGGTGCTCTGGGGCCCGGCCAACAGCAAGAAGCTGGCCAACCTCCGCAAGGGATTGTTTAATTACAGGCCTATCGAAGCCATGAACACCCTGACCGCCGCCCTGCGAAAATATCCCACCAACGCCGAACTGCTCAAAATCCTGCCGGGTTAGAAGCAAAAAGGATAAATTGGGTCTATTTTTCTATCCGGATAGTCCTTCGTGCCGGATAATGCGGCCTGTGGCTAATAACCGTAATTTCCACGGTGGAATCCGGCAAAAGTCGGCAACTGCACTCCATTTCAACAGAGGATAATTCCGACACCGGAAGCCTGACCGGCTGAGTATTCGACATCACGGTCAGTTTTTCGGGGTTAGCTTTGATCCATTCCGCAACTGAAGCCAGGGCATTATCCAACTCGGCATCGACTGCCAGAAGGCGGGTTTGCCTGACAAAATTTCGTGTCTGGGCGGAGAAAATCGTTACTCCCAATGCCATCAAAGCCATGAACGCAATCACAACCAGCAGAACATATCCCCCGGATCTTCGTTTAATCACCGGACACCTCCCGGCGGAAGCCCTTGATATAATACACATGCGAATTGTAAAATTTCTTTTCGTTGCGCCCCAGCACCGTCCGGTCGATCCAGCAGGATATCCGCAGCGATGACGCATCCATGACCGACCATGTCCACCGCACATGCGGAAGGGTCCATTGTTCAGACTGCTGTGCCTCACTATCATTTGGATCGTTTGTGATAACACGCTCTATCATATCCTGTTTGAATAGATAGGTGACGGTTCGGCCGGAACCGACAATTTCAATGGATTCATCTTCTTTTTCTTGTCGCTGCAGAATGGTCCGCCCCGCTTCAATGTCGGTCTTCAGCCGGCTCATACAATGCGTCATGGATTGGGCCGTCTGGAAATCCCGATGATTGCGAGGCAAATCCGAGATAAGCACCCGCATCGGTTCGTTGATTAATAATAGAAAGATAACCACCAGACTCGTCACCCAGATCATCTCGATAACCGTATATCCTTTGCGCATGGCTTACTCCTGCCTCCGAATATACCGTTTTGCCTGAATGGATATCTCTCGCCCGTGAACCACCGCTTTTGCATTAACGGTGTATAAATCCAGTGCCTGCCAGACATCCAGACCAGGCACCTTGTCCACTGTACACGTCACCGCCGGCCACAACGCCTTCATATCCTGTTCTGATAAAGGCGAGCCGCCAGAGACAATGGCATCCAGTTGTGCCTGAGCCGCAGCAATGCATTGCTGACGTGCAAGCTGCTGGCGGTTGGCATGGCCGAAAAATCGTATGGCTGTCATCAATGCTGCTGTCAGCGCAAGCACCAGAAACAGACACACCAGTATCTCAACCATCACCAGACCATTATATTGTGCATTCTTTTTCATGGTATAACAAATTGAATACCTGTTGTAATGATGGACACAATCGCCATAAAGAAACAGTACACGATAAATCCGACAAACAGTCCCATCCCCAGGATGACAATCGGCCATAGAATCGCCCGAATCAGATTGCCGATATAATCCATTTCACTGCGATACACCTCTTCAAGGGTTTCCAGCAGAACGGGGGCTTGCCCGGGATTCAGATCCCCATCCATCGCCCAGGCAATCCCCTGACCGATACCGCATAAACGGGCAGAGTCGGAAGGATTGTCGCCCTGACGAATCCGCTGCAGCCAGCAGGCAATCCGCTTTCGAAAACAAACATTGATTTTCATTTCAGTAGCCGCCTCGAGCGTCTGGTCCAGCGGTCGTCCTGCATGGATGCCGGCTCGCAGAATTTCGACCAGCCGCAGCATGGAAATTTTTCGTTCCAATTGCCGCTGCAACGGCCAGTACCAGCGAATACGATCCGCCGCGTTCAAAAACCACCCTTTCTTATAGGCGATCCGTGTCCGGAAATAATAATACGCCCACAAGAATACGGCCAGCTCGATACATAACCCCAGAGCAAAATAGTATTCCGGACGCAGCAGGTCTCGGGAGACAGTGAGCAAAAACTGTGTTGATGCGGGAAGAGCAGCTTGTCCATCGCTCATGTCGCTGATGACTTCCGCAAAGGTTGGAACGATAAAGATACACAGGCCCATCGCAACTGAACAGATCATGGTCATAACAATAGCAGGATACCACGGACTTACGGGGCGGATTTTTCTGGTTTCATCAGACTGGCTGATCAGGTCTTTTTCCAGGGAAATCAGCGTCCTGGGGAGCTGGTTGAGTTTTTCAGCGGATTCAATGGCCAGCAGCACCTCCGGCAGACACCGCGGATAGCCTCGTCGGACGGCTTGAGCCAGGGAATACCCCTGAGTCAGCCATTTAGCGGTATGACAAAAGATAAAGGCCATCTTGTCGCTGCGGCCGGCTGCGGCGGCATGAAGTGCCGCGGGCAAAGGCAGATTTTGTCGCATCGCCAGCCCGATGGTTGACACATATTCCAGGGCATTGTTATATCGGGATATAGAAATATAATGAACCACACCGGCGATGAGCATTGCAGAAAAAAGAATACCGAAAATATAAAAACAGACCGTCAGCACCGCCATAAACAGGATTAAAGACAGAGTGCCGGTCGTCCAGCGGGCGGCAAGTCGCCATAAAGGATATCCGCTCCCCTTGTCGCGGATAGGACAAAAGCATAAAATAATCAGGGTCAGCGGGAAGGACAGCACGGAGGCCGTAATCAGGACGATCCCGTAGAACAGAAAATGCCAATCCTGATGCTGGCTTTGTACCAGGCAGAGGATGCCGCTGATGAGAAATAACACTGAACCCGCAAAAGAGCTGCCCATCGCCAGAACCGGACGGCGAAATGCCGTACGCACAAACAGCACAACAGCGCTGAGCACAAAAGCAATAAGCAGAGTAATAATCAGTTCAAAAGACATATTACATTAACACCTGAACTATTTTTACCATAGGCAGAAATAAGGCGAATATGATTGTCCCGATGACCATACCGATACCAACAACCATCAACGGCAAAAGCAGCGTTTGGAGGCGGGCCTGCATCCCAAAGGTTTGCTGAGCATACATCCGGCTCAATTCCATGAGATTTTCCTTCAGACTGTTGCGCTGGCATCCGAGTTGAACGGAATACAGCAGAATCTGGGGGAGTGCCCTGCATACCCCCCCCGCCTCAACAACCGGAACCCCTTTTTCAAGCTGTTCGGTTAGCCGGGCTGAATCCAGAATCACCTTCTCGCTGCCGGTTGCCTGGGCGGCAAGTCGAATCCCTTCCGGCAGCGGACAGCCGCTGTCCACCAGCAGTCCCAGCGCCTCACAAAGCCTGGCCAGAATGCCGTTGCGATAAATGCGCCCCAGGAGAGGAGTCGCCTGAATCAGGGTTTCTTTGGCTCTTCTGCCGCCGGCTGTAGCGGATAATGCACCCCAGATCAAGACTGCACTCAATACCACAATAGCAATTCCGATCCATATATGTACAATATATTGCGACAAAGTTAAAACGGTCTGAGTCAGAAGCGGCAGCCTGGCCTTGCCATCGCTCATGTCTGATAACACTTCGCCAAAAGTGGGAATGATAAATATAAACATAAAAGTGATGATGCATGCAGCCAGGATTAAAACTACCATGGGATAAGTAATCGATTCGAGGATGATGCGACGGGTACGCTGCACGATTTCCAGATGACGATTCAGGCAGGTCAGCATTTCACTGAGCCTGCCGGTCCGTATGCCAGCCGTAAGCAGCATCCCGTAAAGCGGCGGGAAATAACGCTGCCGCTTCTCGATGGCCTGCTCAATGGGAACACCGGCCTCTAATTCCCTGGCGATATCTGTTAACAATTTTTGCATCGTCGGGTTTTGGGCATCTGCAGCCAGGTTGCGAAGTCCTTTTTCCAGCGGAATAGAAGCCCTGGTCACTGAAGCCAACTGCTGATTGAAAAGCAGAAACTCCTGCAGGCCGACCGCTTTGGGTGCAGATTGAGGCTGGACTTTGGAAAGGTCCTGAACAGTCAGGTTCATTCCCGCAAGCATCTGCTGTGCCTGTTCGGCATCTGCAGCTTCAATCGTCCCCCGCATCAGTCGGCTGGAATCGGTCAACGCATTGTATTCAAATAATGCCATACGATTGGTCCCTTATTCAGATTGTCCGCACACCCGCCGTATCTCCGCTTCCGAGGTCAATCCCTGCACGAGATATCGTCTGCCGTCCTGCAGCAGGGTCATGTGTCCCCGCTGTTTCAGCACCATATCGAGAGTCTCAATATCAGAACGCTTTATCACTGCCTGCCGCAAATCTCCATCCATGGCAACCATTTCCGCGATGAGCAGCCGTCCGCGATACCCGGTTCGCTGACATGAAGGACAGCCTGCCGCCTCAAACACCCCCTCCTGTCCGGCAGGCTTCTTGCAGTCCTCGCACAAGCGGCGAACCAGACGCTGATTGACAACAACACTGAGTGATGACGTGATTTGATAGGGTTCAATGCCCATTTCCAGCATCCGCACGATGGCCCCGCAGCAGGTACCGCTGTGCATGGTGCTCATCAGGAGGTGCCCAGTCAGGCCGGCTTCCACTGCAATCCGGGCCGTCTGGGCATCCCGTATCTCGCCCAGCATCAGCACTTCGGGATCCTGTCGCAATAACGAACGCAGGGCCAGAGGGAAATCCATCGCTCCCTGTGGGGGAATTTGAACCTGGGTAACGCCTTCAATAATCTGTTCAACCGGATCTTCCAGGGCGACAATACTCTTTCCGGATTCGTTTGCAAGGATATACCGCAGCAATCCGGCCAGCGTTGTACTTTTTCCGCTTCCGGCCGGTCCTGTCAAAAGCAACAATCCCTGATTCTGGCCGGTAAACTCCTTGAGACTGGACAACACCGCCGGCGAAAAACCCAGATGCTCCAATTCCAAAAGATGCTGATTTTGATAAAAAATCCGTATTACGGCACGCTGGCCGAATAAAGTTGGAAAGACCGACAGACGCATATCTACAACATTGGAGACTCCTGCCGTCTTGTTCCCGCAGCCAGTCAGCTCAATCCGGCCTTCCTGAGGAATATCGTTGCGATAAGTCAGTAAATTGCCCATTACTTTCAGGCGGGAAATGATATTATCCCGGATTGCACCAGGCAGGACCTCAACTTGACGTAACCTTCCGTCCTGTCTATACTTAATAACAACAGAACCCGCTGTCGGTTCAATATGAATATCACTGGCTTCACATCGAATTGCCCCGCTGATAAGCTCATTCACAATGTCAGCAATATCTTGTCCTTTGATTTTTTCCGCCATAGATTATCTCATTTCGCTCGTATCGAGCATCTTGCACAGGTTTGTGACTTTATGCTTTCCCTCTATTCTGATATTCATTGACGGAGATAGTGAAGAAGTGTTACCTGGGATTTTCAAAATTTTTTTGCTCATTTTTGTAAAAATAGAGGTAATATAGAGTAGGTTTGTGTGTCTCATTATACGGAAAGGGTGGCCCAAGGGATATGGCGCAATTTCAGGCTATTGCAGGATTGACATTGGATTTCAGTCTGGCGGGTGCTGTCGAAAAGAGCCAGATGTGGATATTGTCTGCCATGAAAGACCTTGGCCCATCTCTGGTGCATCTGCTGTGGCGGATTCTGGGCAACGAAGACGATGTCTGCGATGTCTATCAGGAGACTTTCTTGCGGCTGGCCCATTTGCCGGATCACCAAAAACCGCACAATATCCGCTCTTATCTGTATCAGACGGCAACAAATATCGCTTTAACGGACCTCCGCAAAAAACAAACGCACAAAAAAGCACTTTCACATCTGGCGGATAACCAATCCCATCCGTCTCAGTCCAGCGATCCCGGCATGGAACTGGACACGCAGGCACTCTGCCAGCGATTGCGTGCTGCCATGGTGCACCTGCCGGACTATCTGTCGGATGTCATCGCGCTCCATGATCTGGCGGAGTTATCGTATCAGGAAGTGGCCGAGATTCTCGGTATTCGCGTCGCAACCGTCAGGGTTTATCGTCACAAGGCGTTAATGCTCCTGGCTTCGTGGTTGGACCGGAATAATAAAAACGAGGTGTGCTTATGAAGACATCAAATACAAATGCCTGCAAAACCATTCGGCAGCGGCTTGCCGGTATGGCCGATTGCGTTTTAAATCGGATGTGGGGTTCTTATTTACGAAACCATATCCATCATTGCCCGAAATGTGCCAAACGACTTACAGAATTGCATCGTGTCGAATTTGCCTTTATGCTGCTTAAATCTCAGCCGCATCGCCTGGATTTATTGACCAGGGCCAATACTGCCGCATTAGGCGTACTTAAACACCAGCTTCGTTTTGCACCCAGGGCAGAGGCTCTCCGCACGGCCAATCCGGAACCCCATTGGACAAGCCGATACAGTCCCGGTTTTGAAAAAATACTCAACATTGCAGCCTGTTTATTCATCATTATATTGGTCAAGTGCGGCACGACATCATTCCTGAAAGATATCCATCATGATGGCTCACAGATTATGCATAATTATTATGCAAAAAATCTTGGGCAGGATGCCGCCGATGAATTAATAGAAACATGATTGATTCGATTTCAGAATCACTCACTGATTCTTATCTATTTTGCCATAAAAGTGTTGCATAAAATGGCCGATTCTATATAATAAGGACTCATGAAGCAGCAAACGAATACAATTCATGCCGTTCGTATTCAGGGCTTAGCCCTGCTGCTTATCCTGCGCCCCTAAGGCGCAGGATAATAACCCCAATTCTACACACCCATTATCGTTTTATAGATTCTACTGGAAATTTCATCTATTTTCGGGCATAATCCGCATTTTGGTTTGGCCCAATAAAAATAGGAGTCCAAAAATATGTCTTCAGATCAGGTATTGATATTTGATACAACCTTACGCGACGGGGAACAGGCACCGGGTGCCTCGATGTCCATTAGCGAAAAGCTGGAGGTTGCCCAGCAGTTGGCACGACTGGGCGTCCATGTGATCGAGGCGGGTTTTCCCGTATCCTCACCGACCCAGTTCGATGCGACCAAGCTGGTCGCCGAACAGATTCAGGGTCCGATAATTTGCGGTCTGGCCCGCGCCAACGAAAAAGATATCGACGCCGCAGGCAAGGCCCTGGCCCCTGCGAAAAAACGTCGTATCCATACGTTTATCGCGACAAGTCCGATCCACATGGAGTATAAACTCAAAAAGTCGCCGGATCAGGTCTTGAAAATGGCTGTTGAGGCCGTGAAATACGCAACACAATATACCGATAATGTCGAATTCTCACCCGAGGATGCCTGCCGCAGCGACTTAGCTTTCTTGTATGAGATCCTGACCGCAGTCATCGAAGCCGGCGCGACCACGCTGAATATTCCGGATACCGTAGGGTATGTATTGCCCTACGAATACGGCCAGATTATCGCCAAGCTCAAAGAAAACGTCAAAGGCATTGATAAAGCTGTCATAAGTACTCATTGCCACAATGACTTAGGGATGGCCTCAGCCAATTCGCTGGCTGGTGTTCGCAACGGCGCCCGACAGGTCGAATGCACAATTAACGGCATTGGTGAGCGGGCGGGCAATGCAGCCATGGAAGAAATCGTGATGGCAATCCATACCCGGCCGGACTTTTTCCCGAATATTACGACCGGGATCAAGACGACCGAGATTTACCGTACCAGCCAGTTGGTATCTCAATTGACTGGCTTTGTCATTCAACCAAACAAAGCCATTGTCGGCAAAAATGCCTTTGCCCACGAATCGGGCATCCATGTGGACGGCATCCTGAAGAAACGTGAAACTTATGAGATTATGACGCCGGAGATGATTGGACTCGAAGGGTCCAAAATGGTTCTCGGCAGACACTCCGGCAGGCACGGTTTTGCCGACCGCTGCAAGCAGTTGGGCTTTAACCTGACCAAGGAAGAACTGGATGCCGCTTATCTCAAATTCGTCGAGATTGCCGACAAGAAAAAAGAGATATTCGATGAAGATATTGCTGCGATTATTAGCGATGAATCACGCGGTATCGAGCAGACGTATCAATTGGAATATCTCCATGTGGCCAGCGGCACAGGAACCCTGCCGACGGCAAGCGTCAAAATCAAGACCAAGGAGGGCGTAAAACTGGCGGTTGCCTTGGGTGATGGGCCGGTGGATGCGGCGTACGAAGCCATTCGCCAGGCGACTGGGCAATCCCCGAAGCTGGAAAATTATTCGATTCGGGCCATTACCGAAGGCAAAGAGGCACTCGGCGAGGCCAATGTTCGCATTGCCAACGGCAAAGGCCGGGTATTCATCGGCCGCGGCGTTTCGACGGATATTATCGAAGCCAGCGCCAAGGCATACGTGGATGCACTGAATCGCATGGCAGCGGCGGAAACAATCACACAGAATGAAACGAAAGTACAATT
>CAZKAI010000089.1:1229-17755 GCA_964550565.1 uncultured Pirellulales bacterium | reverse complement strand
GGCAATACCCAGCTTGCCGACCGGTCGATTCAGGGAATGTCCTTGCAATGTGCCTTCGAGTGTTTTGAAGGCGACGCTGACATCCGCTTTATTCAGGAAAGCCAGCGTGTCTTGAAGCCCGGAGGCAGGGTGGTGATTACTCCGCTCTATGTCGATTCTATTTATCATAATATCACCAGCTCCCTTTGCGATCAGAGTCAAATCCGGTTTGACGATGGCGCCCTGAAGGTGTGGCGGGATGACCAGTACAAGGCTCCCTTCTCCCGCCATTATTCCCCCCAGGCATTCCGTGATCGAATTCTCAGACAGATTAATCCCGGTCATACCTCTAAAATTATTCATTACACCAATCTGGACGAGCTTCGCAAGGTCTTCCCCGGCCAGGTCATTTATTGCGACTTGCTCTTTTATTTGGAAAGGACATCTCAGATGGCTATCCAGTCCGTGGCCCCTTCGTCGGATAGGCCCCGCTTGTCTGTCGTGATCCCTACGCGCAATCGTGCTGCTTCCGTGGATCGAGTGCTCAATTCTCTGTTGTCGCTCCAGAATCCCGGCTGGCCGTATGAAATTATCATTGTTGACAACGGCTCCACAGATACCACGCGTCAGGCGGCAGAATCCTATCAGCAGACATCGCTGCCGCAGTTGCGGTATGTATTTGAACCCAATCCCGGCCTGCATAACGGCCGCCATCGGGGAGCACTGGAGGCCAAAGGTCAATATTTATGTTATCTCGATGACGATGTCAAAGTGGACCCGTTGTGGCTGAAATCAGTGGCCGAAACCTTCGAGACAACCGGCGCGGTTCTGGTTGGCGGTAAGATTCTGCCTGAATACGAACAGACTCCCCCGGATTGGCTAAAAGAATTCGTCAAACCCGTTGGCAATTATGGCTATAACATCGGCCAGTTGACGCTGATTGATCTGGGCGAACAAATTCGGGAAATTGACCCCATCTATGTCTGGGGCGCCAATTTCTCCATTCGCAAAGATGTTTTATTCGAATGCGGCGGTTTCCGCCCGGATTCCATGCCCAAAGAACTGCTGGATCTCCGCGGGGATGGCGAAACCGGCCTGTCCCGTGCCATCAAACAGAAAGGCTGTAAGGCGTTCTATCATCCCAGGGCGATGGTTCGCCACTGCATCTCTAAAGACAGGCTGACGGTGGATTATTTCTGTGCCCGCATGTTCAATCAGGGAATTTCCGATTCATTTACCGAGATTCGCAATGCGGGCAAACTGCCCAACCCCGTGGTGTCGGCGGTCTGGGAAGCTTACCAGAAAGGCAAAATCCATCACCGTCAGATAGTGCAGAACAATCCAGACTTGCTGTCCTGGATTACCCGCAAAGATTATTTTTCAGAATGCCAGTCCAAAACACCGGCTTCAGCGATTCAATCCCATCAGACAAGAGAAAATAAAACAGTTCAGATGGTCGCCGGAGATTAAGACAGCAAATCTTATGAATCCAATACCCGTAAACACACCATCACTGACCGGCAACGAAGAACAATATCTCGCAGACTGCATCCGCACCGGCTGGATTTCCTCCGAAGGCCCGGCCATCAGGGAATTTGAGCAGAAGTTTGCTGCCCGGATCGGCCGCCGCTTCGGCATCGCCATCAGCAATGGCACCGCTGCCCTCGAAATCGCTGTCAGAGCCTTGAATCTCGGCCCCGGCGACGAGGTCATCCTGCCGACATTCACCATCATTTCCTGTGCCTCTGCCGTCGTCAAAGAAGGGGCCATCCCCGTCGTCGTCGATGCCGACCCTGTCACATGGAACATGGACGTCGCCCAACTCGCAGAAAAAATCACCACCCAAACCCGCGCCATCATGCCCGTCCACATCTACGGCCTGCCCGTCGATATGGACCCGGTCATCGAGCTGGCCCGCAGGTACAATCTCAAAATCATTGAAGACGCCGCCGAAGCCCACGGCCAGACTTACCGGGGCAAACCCTGCGGCACCTTCGGCGACCTGAGCATCTTCAGCTTTTACCCCAACAAGCTCATCACCACCGGCGAAGGCGGCATGCTTCTTACCGACGATGAAGCCCTTGCCGAGCGCTGCCGCAGCCTCCGCAACCTGTGCTTTCAGCCCCAGCGGCGTTTCATCCACGAAGAACTCGGCTGGAATTACCGCATGACCAACCTCCAGGCCGCACTTGGCCTGGCCCAGTTGGAACAGTGGAACAGCTTCATTCAGCGAAAACGTAAAATGGGTCGCATTTATACGGAATTATTAACAGGCGTCGAAGGCATCCAGTTGCCCCTCGAAAAGGCAGACCATGCCGACAATATCTATTGGGTCTTCGGTCTGGTCGTGGATGAAAAAATAGGCTCCGCAAAAACCATCATGGACCGATTAGCCCAGCATCAAATCGGCACCCGCCCGTTCTTCTATCCCATGCACCAACAGCCGGTTTTTCAAAAAATGGGTTTGTTTTCAGGCCTTTCCTGCCCCGTTGCCGAACGCATCGCCGAACAGGGTTTCTATCTGCCCTCGGGCCTCGGATTAACCGAAGAACAGATCGTCTATGTCGCCGACTGCCTAAAAGAAGTATTAAAATCTTAAACCGGATTATCAATGGCCGTTTTTCAGCATTATGCCCGCTATTACGACTTGCTTTATCAGGATAAAGATTATCCGGCCGAGATTGCATACATAGTGGATAAAATAAACCACCATCAGCCGGCCGCCAAAACCATCCTCGACCTCGGCTGCGGCACAGGCCGACATGCCTGCCTCCTGGCCGAAAAAGGCTATGATGTCGTCGGAGTCGATTTCAGCGAATCCATGATTGCATTGGCCAAAGACCGCAAAAATCAGCAAAAGAACAATTCACAATGTCCGGTATTCCAGCAGGGCGATATCCAGCATCTCAACCTGAACAAGCAGTTCGATGTCGTCATCTCCCTGTTTCATGTCTTCAGCTACCTGACGGCCAACGAGGACCTGACACTGGGCTTCCAAACCGTCTCCCGCCACCTCAAACCCGGCGGACTTTTCCTGTTTGATTTCTGGTATGGCCCGGCCGTCCTGGCTCAGCAGCCCGAAATCCGGACCAAGCACCTCGCCGATGAAGTCATTGAAGTCCAGCGGCTTGCCCGACCTGAAATCCACATCAACGACAACATCGTCGATGTCAATTACGACCTGTCCATCCGTGAACATTCCACCGGCAAAATCGATAAGATTCGCGAGCAGCATCGGATGCGATACCTCTTCCTGCCCGAGGTGCGGCAGTATCTTCAGAACGCCGGCCTTCAGTACCTCTTCGCCGAGGAATGGCTGACCCGCTCTTTACCTTCACCCCAAACCTGGGGAGTCTGTTGCGGCGCCGCTCATTCAAGGTAGATGCAGCCTGAATGTCCTGAATCTCCGTATATAAACCAGTAAAAGAATACTGCACCCATTCAATACACAATCTGTATCCATAGTAATCCTCTCTCTGTAAGCGGAAAAAAAGTAATGTCAATATCGGTATTTTCCCGTATTTTGCTGATTCCAATCAGTTTATGCGGAATTACGATTGTTTTGCTGCTTCGTTTTGCATACAATGAAATGCCACCTTTGAGGAATAATCAACAGAATGATTTCTGTATGATTACTTTTTTTGAGAGGAGAAAACCATGAAATCGTCTATCTCACCTTTTGCCTTCTTGACTTTCGCAGGAATGTTGTGTCTTGCAGGCATGATACCCTGTTATGCCGAAGTCACGATTACCATTTCTCCTGAACTTGCGGTCCAGCAGGGTGCCCAGTGGCACATCCTGTCGGATCCGGGGACATGGTATGATACCAATGTCCCTGTTACGCTGCCGCCGGGAATGCACACCATTGAATTCAGAAACCTGTCGGATTGGGCCGAACCCGCGTCGCTGCAGATCGTGGATGCAAGCGGTGCTCAGCAGCCTGTCGCTGTCAGCTATACCGCCTTAACCCATCTGCCGCTGGGGGAAATCCCCAATCAGCTCGCCTGGCAGGGGCAGACGCTGCAAATGATGATTTGCCTGCCGGATTCGAACGGACAGGCCGTTACCAATGCCATCCTGACTGCCGAAGTTCAACCGGCACCGCAGGGAGCTTTCTCGCTGACGCCTGCCATGGAGCCGGGCTATTATGTACTCAGCTACCTGCCTGCCGCTGAAGACCGCGATGATTTTTTAATCATTCTTGATGGCCGCACTCCGGATGATTCCGTAAAGGCAGGCCAACTGGTCCGCATCAGTCCCATGCAGCAGTTTGTCGATGAAGCCACGATTTTCAAGACAGGCCAGCATACCAAAATGATCTCCGGCCAGTCCTCAATTCGGACCAATAATGATATTCCCAGTGCAGTGGCCGAAACCTTTAATTACAAACCCAATACCAAACCTCGCAGCATCCTGATTGAAGGGGATCACATCGAAATCAGCCGCTACAATGATGACAACAAGCTCTATCTCCAATTGTGTGCCACAACGGACTCCGGCGGAAATATCCTTAATGCGGATATCAAAAAACTGGAGATTATCGCCGATGTATTGGTCATCAAAACCCGCTTGTGGATTCCTGCTGCCAATGTGACCATCAAAGCCGTGGAGCTTTATTTTGAAGATGAAGATCCCACGACTCCGGCTTGTATCGTCACCACGCCGGTTATCCTAACTAACCGACCGGCGCTGCCTTCAGGGGCCACACAGGGTGTCAATGGAGTTGCTGGTTTGAATGCGGGTAATATCACGATTGATGTGATGGAATTCCATTCGGCTCAACCCTCTTCCGGAATCACTCCCAAACGGTTCATTCTGGACGGCGGCACCGGCCAGCCCGCAGGCCAGGGCAGAAACGGTGCCAATGGTCCGGCTGTGCCGTATAAAAACAGTTTTCAAGTCTGTTGTGAAACATGGTTGGGATTAGATCAGTTTTGGACTCCTCTCTATGCGGATGATTACTATAAAATCACCCACATCATTTATCGTGATCATTCTGATGGATGGGATTTCGATTGGGATTCTTTCAGTCGATGGGATGGCTCAACCACATTGCCCCACGGCGAGAATGCAGTTCCGGGAGGACTTCCAGGAGCAGGCGGCAATGCTGGCCAACTGAAAAGCACTTCATCTGTGGTTAGCCTTTATTCCATTAATTCCGGCATCAAAGGTCAGCGAGCATTAACCTATGCCGGCGGCCAGCGAGGAACACCTCTTTATTATGTTGAGTTGATCTATGATTTGTACGGCGCCTGGATGGGTTCCGGACGGTGTGAGACTAATCTGGGATACTGGGGAACAGCTCTAAACGGTGCAGCAGCTTACGCCCCCGACGACAGCGGCATTCCCGATGGCCAGCCCGGAACCTATGAAGAAATCCCCTCCGGCATGGAACAGTTTTCGCCGGAAAACTTCAATCAGAATCTCAATATTATCCGGCAGTTCTACCTGGCCAACCAGATCGACGTCTGCAAACAGAAAATCGATAAATACATCCAGTTAATCAACCTGTTTAAACAAAGACCTGAATGGGATGCGCTGCCCTTTGTACGCAAATGCAGAGTCGAGACCATATATGGCGACCTTCGCTCCATGCAGAACCGTATCGAAAACGGCCTGGATTACTACGGCAATCCCGCCGGCTGGGCGCCCATGCTCAGCTTTGAAGTCAACCGGACCATTTTTGATAATGAGATCGACCGGGCCGTCAACATGCTGTATCTGTCTTACTGGCTCAAGGAAGAAGCCTCCGGCGCCCAGCAGCGGGTCGGGGCTTTGTCCGAAACGATTGACGCCATGAAGGAAGAAATAGTTACCCTGAAACAGCGGTATGATGAGGCGGTCAGCTCAATGCCGGACCTCGAGACCGAAGCGGTCTTTCTCAAGCAATCCATTGAAATGGTTCAGGGTAAATTGAAAGAGCGCGAAAACGCATTAAGAATTCAGGCCCAAAACAATCTCCGCGAGCCGTGGTGGAAGACCGGCCTCAAGATAGCCGGCTCCATCTGCAGCATGATCCCGGTCTATCAACCCGCTCTGGGCGCCATCGGCAGCGGAATGACCCTGGCGGCCAATTTCGACCCCGACGATCCCTGGGCAACAGTGACCGGTGCGGTGGATGTTACCTCAACGCTTGTTTCGTCCGGGCTCAAGAATTGTGCCCAGGCACAAAAAGCTGAAATCGACGGCATGGATATGGAACTGGCTGACGATGAACAAGTCAACGAATCGTTCCTGTCCAAGCTGTCTGAGTCCGGTGGTGCCGTAACCTCCGCATTTTCACAGATTTCCGATATTATTTCATCCCGTGAGGCGCCCAAAGACAAAATCGATGCGGAACTGGCCCGCCTGGCTGCCGAAGATGAAGAATTCCAGGCCTTGTCCGATGAAATCAAAGCCCTTCTGGACAAAAAGGCCGCATTGACACGGAAAATCGCCATCGCCGTTCAGGATATCAGCACCATCCCCAATCAGATTTCAACCAATATCCAGTCCATCAACTGCTTTATGCGGGAAAAGGCCTCCGTCGAGGCGGCGTTAAGTAATGAAGCCCTTGAATATCTGACCGCCATGGAAAATCGCGCCAATGATCGCCTCATCAAGTACCACTATTATCTGGCCAAAGGCTACGAATATCGTCTGCTCAAGCCCTATACCAATCCCCTTGATCTAACCCCCATGTTCAGCAAATTTAAGGATATCGCAACGGTCAATACGCAAAACGGTTATGTACTTCAGCCGGACCAGTTCACTTCCCTGAAGGCCATTTATGAGGATATCCTGTCGGGTATTGCCGAAGAAATATTCGACCAATACAATCGCAACGCCCGCCCTGAATACACGGTCAAGGCACGCTTCAATCTGCTGCCCGAAGAGCTTGAAAAAATCAACGCCGGCCGACCGCTGGTGCTCAATCCTATGGATTTGGGCCTGTTTAACGCTATTTATGAAGAAAACCTCCGCATTTCGGATTTGTCGGTCTATGCCGTCACCGCCGACCCCAACGGCAATCCTCTGGGCGATACCGCCTATGTCGATCTGCGAATCGAGCACCCCGGAGAATCGAAACTCAAATCCAACGGTACGATTTATCTGTTCCGGTACAGTCAGGGCGGAGACTCCCGTCCCATCGAGTGGGGCGGACGATATAACCTGGCCGACCAGACCCTCGAGGCCATCCGTCCCAGCGCCGCCAGCGAATCCCTGCTGCGGTCCCTGCTGGAAGGGGATGCCGCCTCGGATATGATGCTCTATTCGCTGCCGTCTGCATGGGCCGACCTCAAAATCTCCAAAAGCTCTGTCAATACGATTCGTACCGCACAGGGCGTTGTCTCCCGCGATAATATTGTCATTCGCAGCCTGCGTCTGGAGCTGACCTATGACTTTGTCCGCAAAAATACGAATCTCGCCGAAATCCAGGTCGGCATACTGGAAGCCAAAGAACTCAACGGACAGTGGTTCAGCAGTACCAGCCGCTTCCAGCCGTATATCGGCGTCAATCGTCTGGATGAAAACGGCCGTCAGAATGGACGTGGACAGTTCCTTCGCATCTATCGGAAATCGCCGACCGATGCCGTGACACTCTCTGCCCAGCCGGTCTATGGCTCCTGGATATTCCGTGACTGGGTGGATCAGTATGGCCAGTTGATTCCTTATGCTCAGCAGGGACAAACGGAAATAACCCTGCCGCTGACGTTGGACTATCAGGTCTTTGCCCGATATGTACCGCGGGACAATCTGGCCGGCGATTTCAATACAGACAGACAGGTCAATGCCGCTGATTTTGCTCTGATGGCACGATTCTACGGGATGCAATGCAACAGTCTGAAGTTAGACCGTACCAGCCCGGCTTCAGTCGATATGAATGATTTTGTGAAATGGATTGAATTCTGGCTGATGGATACGCAAACCATTCCCTTGATGCAGCCTGCAATGCAATCCGCCCCGACCGCAATACCCGCCCCCGCGAACCGCCGAGCGATTGAAATTGTGGATTTTCAATTGAACTAAATAAAAATGAATCAAAAGCAAACGCCGTCCATGGGAAGAGTCTCATGGACGGCGTTGTATTGAAATTCAAGCATTCTTAATCAAACCAGTAGATAAAGATAGTCTTACGCCTCTTCAACCATTTTCCAGCCCATCGCATCGGCCAGCGCATAAACGGAGACCTTCAGGTCGCCGTAACAGGTTACGCGATGCCACCCCCACGCATCCCATTGGGTAAAGAGTTTTTCAATGTCCCCCACTGGTTCGACTGCCAGTTTGGTCCGACAGGCCCGGTCATCGGGATCATTGCCGACAGCCTTGCCCTGATGAAACAGGATTTCCTTGCGAGCCGGCTCAATCTGTATCGTCGTGGTCATATATCCTTCCGGCAGGATCGAACGTACCGATGCTCCCTGGCGGTCCTCCGAATGCGTCATAATCGTGAATGGATTCGTCTGTCCCTGCGGACCGAATGCCTTATTCGAAGCCACGCAGTGGGCATAAATAATCTGTCGTTTGGACGTATCAATCACGGGGTCGGAAATATATCCCGGCCTGCCTTGCGTCAAAGAGGTCAGCAGGAGCATCGACGCCGTGGACCGGATATCACACTCGCACGCCCCGACCAGCCCCTCGTTGGCTAATTCGTGGAAACCAAGGCATGGATAGGCGTGAATATGGCCGCCATAAAATCCTCCCAGGCAATTGACTGTGATGGCGTTGGCCTCATGCTTCTTCAAGACCGCCTTCATCCCCAGATACATCGCTGCCGACGTATCCAGCGTCTCGTCGGATACATCAATGACAGCCGCGGCATTTTTCCGCCACTGCCGGGCGACTTCCCGAGCCTGGTCCTTATCCGCTTTCTCCCAGGCCTCATTGACCTCCGCAAATGAGACGTACTCCAGCGGAATCCCCATTACCGGCTCTGCACCCCCCGCATTCTGCCCCTGAACCGCCAGAATTTTAGCCGCTTTCATCCGGCTGATACAGTCTGTCGCCGAAAGCGTTTTCAGCGTATCCGGTGTGCATTTCAGGTCGCCCGCCGCAGAGGTGCGCGAGGTGCGAACGCGGCGAATCGCCTCGGCAAAATCGTAGGCCGCCGGCTGCTCCTTGGCCTGCGAGAAACACTTGACCGCCTCGGCCAGATCATCGATACGCGATGAGGCAATAAATCCCACATTGGGCGCCTGTCTGCGAATAAATCCCGCCGTATAAACCAGAAATCCGCCGCTGCCGCCATACTGAAAATCAGCATACAGCACCGGCTTGCCCGTCGCCGCCACAGTCTGTACCACCTGGTTCCAGCAGTTCATCTGATACACCAGGTACCCGTCAACCGGTTTGGCCTTGTCCTGTTCTACGATTGCCTTGGCCTGTTCCGGCCCATTGGCCAGCGAATTGACAAATTCAAAACCCGGGCAGCGCTTTATTAATTCGTCCTGAACCGTATTCATAACCGGCTGGAAATCAAATCCCTTGTTCGGCCAGTCCGGCCCGGTTTGCTGGGCCCCATGCAGGGAATAGATTATCCGGATTCGCGTCTTGTTGCCCGGTTCTTCCGCATGGACCGTGCCCGGCAGCATCGACAAAGACCCCGCTGCCGCACAGGCCGCACAACTACCCAGAAACAGCCTCCGCGTCATCCCGCATCCTGACATACTGCACAGTCCAGCCTGCTTCATACATTCAGTCCTTTCACTTATGTAAATTTCAGAAAATAACTGATAAAACCCCAATAATTCAGGGTTACTCTAAAAACGCCATAGAATAGATGGCGTCCATCGTCTTGATGAACGCCATCGTAGAGCTATTGTTCTGCCAAATTACACTTTTGAAAAGTCTTTGATTACGGCTCAAGCCAATGGGAAGACAGAATGCCCAGATCAAGCAAGTCTGTATGGCCGTCACAATTGAGGTCCGCAGGCAGGGATGCACCCCAGCGTGCGACATAGGCCGAAGCCCTTTCCCCGGCAATCGTGAACCGTCCGCCGGCCGCCAATTGGTCATCGAAGGGCAGCAGAGCATAGACGTAATCATTGGTCCCGCTGCCGAGGGCCTGCCAGACTGTACCATCCCAGCCCGCTGCGTAATAAACAGGATTACCTCCCGCGTAAGTGAAGGCTCCACCGGCCAGCAGCCGCCCCTTCATGGTGGTCAGAGCATACACAAAATAATTGGTCCCGTTGCCGACGGGCTGCCAGGAAACGCCATCCCATGCGGCGATATAACTGACTGGCGTGGCAATCGTTCCCGGTGCGTTGGTAAACTCGCCTCCGGCAATCAGTTTCGACCCATAGACAGTCAGAGCATAGACCCTGGCATTGAATCCGCCTGCCGCCGATTTCCACACAGAACCGTTCCAACTGGCGACAAAGGATGCCGGAATTCCGCTGGCGGCTGTAAGGTCTCCCCCGACAAATAATTCTCCGTTATAGACCGTCATGGCCCGAACGACATTATTGACACCGAAATTGAGCGGTTGCCACGACGCCCCATCCCATGCGGCGATAAAGTCAGCCGGTCCCGAGCCGGTGACATAAAAATCACCCCCGGCAATCAGTTGTCCATTATAAATGGCCAGGGCCCGAACCGCCTGGTCGGTTCCTCCGCCCAGGGTCTGCCATGCCGTACCATTCCACCAGGCAATATGGCCGGCAAAGTCGCCGCCGGCAATCAGTGTTCCATTATAGACAATCAGGGCACGGACAATCCCGTCTATTTCAGCGCCAAGAGGATGCCAGATGGCCCCGTCCCACCGTGCAACAAAGCTTGTCGGTGCACTGCCGATAGCAGTGAAGTTTCCGCCGCCTATCAGTTCGCCATTATACGTAGTCATGGCCAGAACATAGGATTGGTTTCCATTATAGAACAATCCCTTCCCGATGGATTGCCAGTCACTGCCGTTCCATTGGGCCAGATAGTTGGTGGCTACACCATTGGCCGTGGTAAAATTGCCGCCGCAGATCAATTGACCGCCATAGAGAGATAAGCTTGTGACCCGTGCATTAAGCCCATTGTCAAGAGTTTGCCATGAAGCACCATTCCAGGCGGCTGCCCGTAAAGCAGGACTTCCAGCGGCCTGTGTGAAATCGCCGCCGATGACAAGCTGGCCTGCATACTCCGTCATGGCATGAACACTGGAATTGACCCCTGTACCAAAAGACTGCCAGGCCGTTCCATCCCATCGAATGGCATAGTTCACCGTGTTAAGCCCGACTTTATTAAAGTCGCCTCCCGC
The DNA here is from genome assembly GCA_964550565.1 of uncultured Pirellulales bacterium. GTDB lineage: Bacteria > Planctomycetota > Phycisphaerae > Sedimentisphaerales > Anaerohalosphaeraceae > Anaeroglomus. The sequence continues at coordinate 6,546 of CAZKAI010000089.1, read as the reverse complement.
CACCAGTTGACCGCTGTATATGGCCAGGGTACGGACGGCCCCGTTGAGTGTGTCGCCAAAACTCTGCCATGCCGCACCGGTCCAGCGGGCAATATAATTGGCAGGATTGCCGCCGGCCGTGGTGAAATTGCCCCCGGCCACCAGCAGACCATTGTGGACCTGCAGATCTAATATGTAATTGCCCGTGCCGCTGCCCAGCGGGGTCCATGAAACCCCGTCCCATCGTGCAATATAATTGGCCGCCGCGCCGCCGGCCGTCGTAAAATGTCCCGCGGCAATCAGCCGACCCCCGAAAGTCGTTAATGCATAGACATTGGAGTTCATCCCCGTTCCCAGCGGCTGCCAGGTCAAGCCATCCCAGCGGGCGATGCGGTTGCAGGTCAGTACTCCGGCCGTGGTAAAATTACCGCCGGCAATCAACTGGCCGTTGTAGACCGTCAGGGCATTGACCTCACCATTCATCCCGGCACCCAGAGGTTTCCAGGAAACGCCATCCCAGACCGCGATCCGATTGGCTGTAGTTGCTCCGGCAATCGTGAAATTGCCGCCTGCAACCAGCATTTCCGGCTGGGGACCGGCACCATCAGGATCCCATGCCATGGTGACATTTATGGTGCCGCTGACACCGGGGATTCCATGGCCGCCAATCCATTGTTCAGGACACTGGGCCGCAACAGGTTCAATCAAACCGCCATACATCATGATGAGCATGGCGACAATAGAAAAAAGATTGGGTAACGTTTTCATAGGTTGTTCCTTTCCATATAAAACCCTCGTTCCGATTTGAATTCCACAGAGAAATGTCAGAAAGCGTGTTCGTCCTCCTTGTCATTTACAGCAGTACACCTGCTGGCAAAAATACACAAGTCGATGAATCCCATCCAAACATGCGTTTTCTCCCTGAAATCCGTAAATATATTTTATATAAAAGCCCTTGAGCATTCAAGCTTTTTCGTTATTCTGCACAGGCAGACAGCGTCAAAAGGATATCTGAACAAAATGCAGCCGGAGCATAAGGATGATTACGCAGTATCGATATATCGGGTTCACAGCAGCCGTTTTATGGATGGCAACCGGCCTTGTCGCCCAGGGTGACGCTCGTCGGATGGAATACCTCGACCGCGGCCTCGTTGCGATTCGCACTGGCCCCAACACTGTATTTCTCAGTTGGCGGCTGCTGGGCGCCGATTCCAAAGAAATCGCATTCAATCTGATCCGCACCCGTGACGGCAAAAACCCGACAAAACTCAACCCTGTCCCGATTACAGACCAAACCTGTTTTGTCGATACCCAGGCCGATTTTTCCACAGCGGTTGGCTATCAAGTCAGCACCATCCTCGGCGGCAAAGAACAACCCGCAGATAAGCCCCTGGTATTACCGGCTGATACCCCCATCCAGCCCTATCTGACAATCCCCCTCAAAACCCTCCCGCGTCATCGCCCCGGCGATGCCTCGGTCAGCGACCTCGACGGTGATGGCCAATATGAAATCGTCCTCAAGCAGGAGATGCGCCCCCGCGACAACTCCGGCAGCGGCACCACTGGCCAGACCAAGCTGGAAGCCTATAAACTCGACGGCACATTCCTCTGGCGGATTGACCTGGGCATCAATATCCGCGAAGGAGCCCACTATACCCAGTTCATGGTCTATGACCTCGACGGCGACGGCAGGGCGGAAATCGCCTGCAAGACCGCCGACGGCACCATCGACGGCACCGGCAAAGTGATCGGCGACCCCAATTCCGACTACCGCAATGAAAACGGCAAAATCCTCGACGGCCCCGAGTTCCTGACCGTCTTTGACGGCCGCACCGGCGCCGAACTGGCAACCGTCCCCTATATTCCGCCGCGCGGACAGGTGGCCGCGTGGGGAGACAACACCGGCAACCGTGTGGACCGTTTTCTGGCCTGCATTGCTTATCTGGATGGCCAGCGCCCCAGCCTCGTGATGTGCCGCGGTTATTATACCCGCACTGTACTGGCTACATGGAACTGGCGCGACGGCAAACTGACTCCCCTGTGGACCTTCGACAGCGACTCCGCCCCCGATGGCGAAAAATACCGCGGCCAGGGCAACCACAATCTGTCCGTCGGCGATGTGGACGGGGATGGTAAAGATGAAATCATCTACGGCGCCTGCGCCATCGACGACGACGGCAGGGGACTGTATTCCACCGGCCTGGGCCACGGCGACGCCATGCATTTATCCGACATTGACCCCGACCGCCCCGGCTTGGAAGTCTTCGGCATCCACGAAGATCCACGCCATCCCTATGGCGCCAACCTCCGCGATGCCGCCACCGGCAAAGTCCTCTGGGGGCTGCAATCCAATGATGCCGTGCGGGGGGTGTCCATGGATATCGACCCCCGCCACCCCGGCTATGAATGCTGGGCCGTCGGCGGCGGTCTGGATGGATTATACAACTGCAAAGGCCGGAAAATCGCCGACCGCAAACCCTCCTCCTGCAATATGGGTATCTGGTGGGATGACGACCTCCTGCGGGAATTGCTCAACGGCACCACCATCGAAAAATGGAATCCTCTTGAAGCCTCAGCCGCCCGCCTCCTCGAGGCCAGAGACTTCGACTGCACCCGTATCAATGGAACCAAATCCAATCCCTGTCTCTGTGCGGATATTCTCGGTGATTGGCGCGAAGAATTGATTTTGCCCACCCGCGACGGCAGCCAGTTGCGGATTTTCACCACGACCATTCCGACGACGATTCGCATGCCCACATTAATGCATGATCCGGTGTACCGGCTCAGCGTTGCCTGGCAGAATGTTGGTTATAACCAGCCCACCCAGCCCGGCTTCTACCTCGGCCATGACATGAAGCACGTCTCATTCCCTGCAATCCAAACTCCGCAATCCAGAAACTGAGGTTTACCAAACGCGTCAAATGAAGTTATCGCCCCGAGTTGGATGATCTCTCGGAACTTGCCTCCTGCTCCCGCAGCCAGTTCACCGGCGCCAGGTCGTCGGTAAGCGCTCTGACCTTCGGGTCTGGAACCGCTTCCGGATCCAGCCATCCCGCCACCTCCACCAGGTCAAACGACAGCTCCAGCGTCTGCTGAATCTGTTCGGCCCTGTCCATCGCCTCTTCAACGGTCAACACCTCACATCCCGCCCCCGGCGACACCAGCATCGCATTGCCCGACAAATCCCCGAAAAACACCTGACATCGCTGGAATACATCCAGAAACGTCTTGAATTCCGCATCAAACAACTGGTTGGTCGAGAACACATTAGCCACAACCACCCCATCCTCATCCAGCACTCCGCTGACCTCTTTCAAAAATTCCTTCGTCATCAAATGAAACGGGATATAATCTCCATTGAACGCATCCAGAATAATAATATCATATTGCGGCACAGGCTTGCGGCGGAGCTGCTTTTTAATAAACATCCGCCCGTCATCCACGTACACCTTGAGCTTGTCATCGGTCTTGAATCCCATATACTTTGTCGCAATCGGCGGAATATCCGGGTCGATTTCCGCCACATCAATCTCCATATCCGGAAAATAATACCGCATCTCCCGCGGGATCACGCCGCCCCCCAGCCCCAGAACCAGCATCCGTTTCGGCTGAGGATTATACAGCAGCCCGCAGAACATCATCTTCGAATACTCCAGCAGATGCTCCCGCAGATTCTCCATATCCACCTGGCTCTGAATATGCAGTCCCGCCCGTTTGCCGAACCGCAGCGTCACCACCGACTCGTCCTGATATACAAAGATGCTGTTGTAGAGCGAATTTTTCTCATGGATCACCCGGCCCATCGAATACAGCGCCCCTCGACAGACCGACCCAGCCGGCCACAGCCACACCAGGCACATCATCCCCGCCAAAACCGTATATCGCAGTGAATTTTTCATCGCGGTTGTCCTTTCCCTTGTCTTGTTCGGCTCCAGATCATCACTCCCGCCAGCACAATCACACCCAGCCCGCACAGCATTATCCCTGAAATGCACAGGGTATCCCGCAGCGAATACAGCACCAGGTAAAACGCCGTCACCACACACCCGGCAAAGCTGGACATTGTCGACGTTGCCATCACCAGCCCCGCATTAAATCCCGATTGACTGGCTTGCCGGGTCAGCCAGTGCATCACCGTCGGCGATACCGTCCCCAGCAGCACCGTCGGAGCCCCAAACAGCACCAGCGATGCCAGCAGCGATCCCCATTTCTCATCCAGCCCCAGGTCAAATATCGCATTGCACACCGGCTCTGTAAAAAACGGAATCCCGCACTGCCATACCCCAACCGCAATCATCACCACCCCCAGCAAGGTCCACGCATTGATCTTGCCGCTCAGCCATCCGCCCAGCAGATAGCCGATCGACAAACTCAGCAGAAACACCCCGATCACGCTGCCGGTAATCACATACACCGCGCTGCCGAAATACGGCACCAGCACCCGCACGCCCAGGATTTCCAGCTCCATCATAAACCACCCGCACGCGCACGCAATAAACACCATCGCCGCCGCCGCAAGCCGCCGCCGCGGTCCCGCCGACTCCACCGGCGGATACGTTGTCGAATCATGGATCGTCACAGAATCACACCTTTCGCAAGCAATCAAATTGTATCGCCGGACAAACTGTCCGGACTGCCGGCATTATACCCGAATGCATGAGAAAATAAACCGCAATACACCCGATTTTGCTCTTCTTTCCGCATCCTCAAAGTCTCCCGCGCGACCCGTCTTAATATTCTATTCTGTAACAGAACGGCCCAATTCCTGATGCGGATAAAGCGTGATTGCTGCTGATTTAGATGTGTTGTAACATATTGTCAGATAAGAAGATGCGAAATACGAAGTCCAAATAATGCAGGCCGTCAAAGAATAGGCATTGCTATTGTGTCCCCCCAGGGATACACTGGTATTATATTTTCACCGCAGCGATGAAGGAAAAAGACAGGAGAACTCTCTTTGAAGGGGCATGCCAATGCAGAAAATGTGTTCACGTTTGTTCGTTGGAATGTCGCTGGTGCTGCTGGCCGGACTGAATTATGGTGCCAGGCCGGATGTGCAGGCCGTACAGAATCGGGTACGGGAGAAACAATACAAATTTCGAGTCGGCCCCAACCCCGCCACCCAATATACCCTCGAACAGCTTTGTGGTCTGAAAATTCCACCCGGCGTTGCATCTCAGAAAATCCAGGCACTGCCTCCTCCCCAGCAGCCCTTGCCCGAATCTTTCGACTGGCGGCAGCTTGACGGCTGTACTCCTGTCAAAAATCAGGGCGGTTGCGGTTCCTGCTGGGCCTTTGCCGCCATGGGAGTCGTCGAAAGCCAGTACCTCATCCAAAG
>CAZKAI010000089.1:0-1129 GCA_964550565.1 uncultured Pirellulales bacterium | reverse complement strand
AGTCCCTCAAGCAGGCCATTATGACCTATGGCCCGATTGCCGTCTGCATCGCCGCCGATGATATGTTCCAGTGCTATATCGGCGGCATCTTCGACGCCAATGTCGGCACCGATATCAATCATGCCGTCGTGCTGGTCGGCTGGGACGACACGCAGGGCGAAAACGGCGTCTGGTATCTGCGCAACTCATGGGGCCCCGGCTGGGGAGAAGGCGGCTACATGCGAATCGAATATGACTGCAATTACGTCGGCTCCAGTCCAGCCTGGGCCCGGATGATACCCGAAAACGACCCCAATTTCCTCGATATCCCGGCCCAGTACCCCGATATAAAAACCGCACTGGCCAAAGCAGGCAATGGCGATGTCATTACCCTCTGGCCCGGAATCTATTCCGGTCCCAACAACACCAATATCAACTTTTCCGGCAAAAATGTCCAGATTCGATCCATTGACCCAATCGATCCTGATATTGTGGCAAAAACCGTCATCGACTGCCAGGGCTCCGGCCGGGCCTTTGTCTATGAAAACCAGGAAACCGCAGCCTCCATGCTCTCTGGTCTGACCATCAAAAACGGCTCTATCAATGACAACGGCGGTGCCATTTTCTGTTCCTACAGCAGCCCAACCATCAAACACTGCGTCTTTGAAAACAATCGTGCCGCCGGCAGCATCCTCAGGAAAAACGGTGGAGCTATCGCCCTCTACAACAGCAATCCCGTGATCGCGGACTGCACATTCCTCGGCAACTCCGCCACAGGTGCCGGCGGCGGCATCAGTTGCCGCGACGGCAGCAGCCCCCTCATCTCCAACTGCCGGATTCTCAATAATTCCGCCGGAGCCGAAGGCGGCGGAGTCTTCTGCTGGATTAACTCCATTGCTAATCTGAGCCACTCCGTTATCGCAGGCAATCATTCCGGCAGCTTTGGCGGCGGCGTCTATTTCTATGAATGCACGGCCTTGTCCGCCGAAGACCCCAATGTTCCGTCCGTCGATTTTGTCACCATTGCCGACAACACCGCCGCAGATTATGGCGGCGGCATCTGTCTGTGGGACAGCAAAATCGTCCTGAATAACTCCATCCTCTGGAACAACACCAGCGGCCAGTCCGCAGGCAGCCAGATTGCCCTCAT
>CAZKAI010000088.1:14203-18124 GCA_964550565.1 uncultured Pirellulales bacterium | reverse complement strand
TTGGGGGGAAATGGTTCAAGACGTGAGAAATTTCTTGACGGGCAGGGGGAAATGGTGTAGTAAGGGACGGATAATCGAACAAATGTTTCAAATATGAACAGGCAACCAAAACGCTGAGTGGCCGGGCCGAGGCATGGGCCCGGTGTGCAATGAGTAAAGGGGAACGACGTGGACAAAAAAGCGGTATCGTTTTTCGCGGTGGGGCTGGGGGTAGGTATTATCATTTCGACGGCGCTGTTCAGTGCGTTTATCCGGAATATGAAGAACCGGGACAGCGGGGATACGCAGGTGCTCAAGCTGTCGCATGGGCTGGAGCCGGTTCATCCGGTGCACAAGGGGATGGTGCTGATGGCCGAGCGGATGCTGGAATTGTCCGGCGGCAAGGTCAAGATTGAGATTTATCCTTCCGGCCAGCTTGGCAATGAGACGGAAAATATCGAGCAGCTTCAGAATGGGGCGCTGGATATGGCCAAGGTGTCGGCGGCGCCGCTGGAAAGCTTTGTCAAGGAGATGACGGTCTTCAGTATTCCGTATGTCTTCCGGGACCATACCCATTACTGGAAGGTGCTGGAAGGGCCGATCGGGCAGGATATGCTGCTCAAGGGGGCGCCCAAGGGATTGCATGGGGTCTGTTATTATGATTCGGGCAGCCGGAATTTTTATACGGTGTCCAAACCGGTACTGACGCCGGATGATTTGAAGGGGCAGAAGATCCGTGTCCAGAAGAGCGAGACGGCGATGAAGATGGTCGAGACGCTGGGCGGATCGCCGACGCCGATACCGTGGGGTGAGCTTTACACCTCATTGCAGCAGAAAGTCGTCGATGGGGCGGAAAACAACCCGCCGAGCTTTTATACCAACCGGCATTTTGAAGTCTGCAAGCATTTTTCGCTGACCGAACATACCCGCATCCCGGATTTGCTGCTGATGAGCGAGGTTTCGTGGCAGAAGCTGTCGCCGCAGGTGCAGATGTGGCTCAAGCAGGCCGCGGAGGAATCGGTGGTTTACCAGCGCAAGCTGTGGGAAGAAGAGACCGAAAGCAACCTGAAAGAATGCGAGAAGATTGGCGTGACGATTTATCGTCCGGACTTGAAGCCGTTTCAGGCGAAAGCCCGACAGATGTACAAGGATTATGACGGGACGGTGGTTGGCGAGATGATTCAGAAGATTGAGGCGGTGCAATGAACGGATTGATACAATTACTATATGGCATCCGTCATGTTTTGGTTAAACTGCTGCAATGGGCGGCGATTGGGATTATGACGGTGCTGGTGGTGGATGTACTGTGGGGGGTTTTCAGCCGGTATGCCATGGGGCATCAGAGTTCCTGGACCGAAGAAGTGGCGACGATTCTGCTGATGTGGATTTCGCTGCTTGGGGCGAGCCTTGCATACGCTGAAAAAGGTCACCTTGGCGTGGATTACTTTGTCGGTAAGCTGGAGCCGTCGGCGCAGCGGACCAACGAGATTCTGGTGCATCTGATTGTGGGGCTGTTTTCGGCTGTGGTGATGGTCTATGGCGGTTGGATTCTGTTCAGCCGGACGCTGGAGTCGGGGCAGACGCTGCCGGCATTGAAAATCCAGGCGGGATTCAAGTATATTGTTGTTCCCGTCAGCGGGTGTTTCATGGTGCTGTTTGCGATGGAGCATATTCTTGACCTGCTGAATAACAAGAACAAGCAAGGGGAGGCCGCACAATGATCGAAGAAATCCTGATTCTGGTGATTAGTTTTGCGGCGCTGCTGCTGATGAATGTGCCGATTGCGATCTGCATTGGGGCGGCGTCGTTTCTGACGGTGCTGGCCATCGGCAACGTGGAGTCGTCGTATATCGTGGCCCAGCGGATGGCCGGCGGGGTGGAGAGTTTTCCGCTGCTGGCGATTCCGTTTTTTATCCTGTCGGGGTATTTGATGGGTGAAGGCGGCATGGCCCGGCGGCTGATTGATTTCGCATCCGCGGCAGTGGGCTGGTGCCGCGGCGGGCTGGGGTATGTCAATGTGCTGACCTGTATGATGTTCGGGTCGATTTCCGGGTCGGCGGCGGCTGCGGTGTCGTCGGTGGGTGGATTTATGATTCCCCAGATGAACCGACAGGGGTACGACAAGGCCTTCAATGTGGCGCTGACCTCGACGGCGGCGACGACGGGGCTTTTGATTCCGCCGAGCAACGTGATGATTGTATATGCGGTCGTGGCCGGCAGTGTGTCGGTGGCGGATTTGTTTATGGCGGGGGTGCTGCCGGGCATTCTGATGGGCTTGTGCCTGATGATTGCCAGCGGATTGATTTGCCGGTTTCGCGGGTATGGCGGGGCACAGGCAACGTCGCTGAAACGAATTATGACTACCTTTGGCGAAGCGGTGCCGAGTTTGCTGCTGATTGTGATTGTGCTGTATGGGATTCTGGGCGGGATTTGTTCGGCGACGGAGGCCTCGGCGGTGTCGGTGGCCTATGCGCTGTTTCTGACGGTGGCGATTTATCGGGAAGTGAAGCCTTCGGCGCTGCCGCGGATTCTGCTGGCCTCGGCCAAGACGACGGCGGTGGTGATGCTGCTGGTGGGCTGTTCGACGGCGATGAGCTGGGTGATGGCTCGTGAAAATATTCCGCAGAATGTCAGCGCGGCGCTGCTGTCGCTGTCGAATGATAAAATTGTGCTGCTGCTGATTATCAATGTGATCCTGCTGCTGGTGGGCATCTTTATGGATATGACGCCGGCGGTGCTGATTTTTACGCCGATTTTTCTGCCGGTGGCGATCAAGCTGGGGATTGACCCGGTGCATTTCGGGATGATTCTGATTGCCAACCTGTGTATCGGGTTGTGTACGCCGCCGGTGGGGACGTGTCTGTTCATCGGCTGCGGCGTGGGACGCATCAGTATCGCCCAGACGCTGCCGAGCCTGCTGCCGTTTTTTGTCGCGATGATTGCGGCGCTGATGGCGATTACCTATATGCCGTGGCTGTCGCTGTGGCTGCCGAGTGTGGTGCGGTCATTTGGACAATAGCAGCGGCAGCGGCCTGCCTGCAAGATGAAAAAGATTGATTTTCGCGTGTCCTGTGTGCTACACTTGCTGGTTGAAGAACGGATACTATGCGACGATATTCCAGGCTCATGTCAGGATTTATGGCGTTATTGCTGCTTGGCGGGATACTGCTGGGCGGTAATATGAGTCCGTCGGCCGACAAGTCTGATAAAGCATCTGAATCCGGTATTCGTTCCTCGGTAATATCCATACCTCTTGTGGTCTATGATCAATCGCAATTGCGCATCCGTTCGGGCGGGGATTTATCCTTGTCCGGCTGGGTTATGATGCCCGTGGTGGGTTTTCATCGGATAGCGGCTTCGGGCTATTCAGCCCGTACATTTAGTCCTTCCTTTAATCTTCTGGAATCCACTCTGGTTTCACTGGATTGTCAACTCCAGATTTGAGCCTTCTCTGTACGCCGGGGGGCGTTTCATACAATAATCGATAATCAACCTGAACATTGTACGGAGAAAGTCTATGAATCCTGAACAGATTGGACATTTAATTAGTGATAACAAGACCGGCGACGCCTTAAAGATTTTGCTTGCCATCTCAGACAAAACGAATTGGATACAAAATGCTCTGGCGGTATGCTATATGCGTCAGGGTAATGCTGAAAAAGCGGTTTCGACTTTATTGGATGCAGTTTATCAGAAAAATTCCGTTGTGCTGAAGCCCGGGGTGTCGGATACGACCAAACTGAATCTGGCGGCGGCGATGCTGCTGGCCGGACGTGTTGAGGGAGGTTTAAGTGTCCTCAATGAGGTCCAACAGGACATGCCGATGAAACAACAATTGGAAAAAGCGGTTCAAAACTGGAAAAAGCAGCAGCCGATTGGGTCTAAGATTCTAATGGCACTGGGTGTGTATCCGGCCGATAAGCCGGTCGCGATGGATTTTCC
>CAZKAI010000088.1:8573-14103 GCA_964550565.1 uncultured Pirellulales bacterium | reverse complement strand
CGGCAGCCGGAGATTGCCATCGGCAATGTGGTCGGCTCGAATATTTTTAATATTCTGGCGATTCTGGGGCTATCCTCTCTGATTAAACCGTATTCATCGCCGGGGTTGACGAACGTGGACTTGCTGATGATGCTGAGCATGGCGGTGGTGTCACTGCCGTTTATGTGGTCGCGGTTCCGGCTGGATCGCTGGGAAGGGGGCGTCTATCTGCTGTGTTACGGACTTTATCTGGCGTATTTATGGCCAAGGTAAATTGGCGTAAGCAACGAGAAAAAACTTGCGGAAACCCGCGGATAAATTATGCTTGACGGCCAGGATGTATGAACCGGTTCCTTTCAATAGTATATAGGGAAAATGGTATGAATGGTTTGTTTTGCATAAACATGCGACGGATTTTGGCGGTTAGTTTGCTTGCTTTTGCCGGGATTGCTTTCGGGGCGGAGCAGGCCTATCTGTTTACCTCGTTTCGTGACAACGGCGACGGGCTGCATCTGGCTTACAGCAGTGATGGGCTGCGATGGACGGATTTGGATGAGGTGTTTCTGGTGCCGGAGGTGGGGGGCAAGCTGATGCGTGACCCGCATCTTTTGCGGGGGCCGGACGGGGTGTTTCATCTGGTCTGGACGACCGGCTGGAATGATAACGGGATTGGTTATGCCCGTTCCAAAGACCTGGTGAACTGGTCGCAGCAGAAATATATCCCGGTGATGGGGAAGGTGGAGGGGACGAAGAACTGCTGGGCGCCGGAGACGTTTTATGATGCCAAGTGCGGCGACTATATCATCACCTGGTCATCGGATGTAACGGGGCGATTTGCTGAAACGGTGTCACAGGATCGGATGAATAACCGCACGTATTTTGTGACGACCAAAGATTTCGAGACGTTCAGCGAGCCTAAGGTGCTGCTGGAGCCTGGTTTTGATCATATTGATGCGACGATTATGGAGTTGGGTGGCAAGTTTGTCCTGACTTTCAAGGAAGGCGACATGCAGGCCAAGGGCAAGTGGGGACCGATTTGGCAGGCGACAGCCGATAATCCGCAGGGGCCTTATACGGTTAATCCAGTGCCGCTGCTGACTCAGCGGGCGGAGGGGCCGACGATGGCCCGGGTGGGTGAGGATGCCGTTTTATATTACGATTTCTATAGCGATGGCCGATATGGTGCGATGCGGAAGTCCGGCGAGGGGGGCTGGGCGGATATCAGCGACCAGATTCGGCCGGTCAAGGGGCAGCGGCATGGGACTGTGCTGGCGGTGGATGCTGCGATTGTGGATGCACTAAAGGCCCGTAAGGCTGTGCTGCCGCCGGCGCCGGTGCTGCCGGGGTATCATGCGGACCCGCATGTTGCGGTGTTTGACGGGCGGTATTATATTTATCCGACCACCGATGGCAATGAGGGATGGTCTTCGACGTCGTTTAGCTGTATGTCTTCGACGGACCTGGTGCATTGGCAAAATCATGGTGTTATCCTGCGGCTGGGGGTGGATGTGTCGTGGGCGGACAAACATGCCTGGGCTCCGGCGATTGCCGGCAAGAACGGCAAGTACTATTTCTATTATTCGGCGGCCCAGCAAATCGGGGTTGCGGTGGCGGACTCGCCGGCAGGGCCGTTTACGGATCCGCTGGGCAAGGCGCTGGTCGCCAAGGGTGCGTATCCGTGTCAGTCGATTGATCCGATGGTCTTCGTAGATGACGACGGGGCGGCGTATCTGTATTTCGGGCAGGGCAACTGCATGGCGGTCAAGCTCAATGACGATATGATTTCATACGATCCGGCGGGGATGAAGCGGATTACGCCGCCGGGGTATAATGAGGGCAGTTTTGTTCTGAAGCGCAAGGGCAAGTATTACCTGATGTGGTCGGAGCATGATACGCGCGATCCGCGGTACAGTGTGGCTTACGGGGTTTCGGATTCACCGATGGGGCCGTTTGTCAAGGCCAAGGACAATCCGATCCTGAAGGCCAAAGGGATGGTGCTGGGGGCGGGGCATCACTCGGTGGTGCAGGTGCCGGGCAAGGACGAGTATTATATTGTGTATCACCGGTTTGCCATTCCCGGCGGGACCGGCTACAAGCGCGAGACGTGTATCAGCCCGATGCGGTTTGATGCTGAAGGCAATATTGTGCCGGTGGATGTGTATGAATCGGCGGTGATACAGAAATAATCAAACAATCGATGGTTTTGCTCGTAAAGCAGAAGCCGTGTTTATACCCAACGGGTATGATTATTCCGCGAGCAGAAGAAGCACGTGGTTAAAGCTGCTGTACTTAGCCGCGACGAACAGGGAAATTTCAAATAGGCTCAGTATATAAACGTATAGACAAATTCAACAGGATCATGATGAATAAACCGAAATTTTTTCAGACGAATTACAGTCGCAAACTGGAAGATCTGTTTTTTCTCCGGCAGGATGCGATCCTGACCGAGGAATATCATCGGATGGAGGCGATGAAGGAGACCAAAGAGGCGCTGGCCCGGGTCTCGGGCATTGCCAATGATGAGATTTTAGAAACATTTGTGCAGATGAATATCCGGCCGGAGGTTCTGGCGTCGCTGGCGCTGATACCGCTGATTGAGGTGGCCTGGGCGGATGGGCATGTGGATGAGCGGGAAAAGGCGGCGATTCTGGATGCGGCGGCCAAGTCGTTTTTTGCCAAAGACAGCATCGATTTTGCTCTGCTCAAACAGTGGATGGAGCATTGCCCGTCGCGTGAGCTGCTGGATGCCTGGACGCACTATATTCAGGGGCTTTGCGAGACGCTGACGGCCGAGCAGAAGAAAAATCTCAAACAGGAACTGATCGGCCATGCCCGGCAGATTGCTCAGGCGGCCGGCGGTTTTCTGGGGTTTGGCAGCAAGATATCGGACGCGGAGCATCGCGTTCTGGACCGGCTGGAATCGATGTTTGATTAATGAAATAGAATTTTGAGGCAGGATTTACCGCAGCAGGTGGGCCAGCAGGATTTTGAGGCCGATGCCGATGAGGATGAGTCCGCCGACGACTTCGATTTTGTTTTCGAAGAAATGGCCTGCGCGTTTGCCGATTTCCCATCCGGCCAGGCAGATGACAAAGGTGATGATGCCGATGAGGGCGACGGCCTGGTAGATAAAGGGCGTGACCAGCGACAGGGTGATGCCGACGACGAGGGCGTCGATGCTGGTGGCGATGCTCAGGGCCAGCAGGACGCCGAGTTTGGACGGATCGTGCGGTTTCTGGCCGGCTTCTTTCATCTGGAAGGCTTCGTAAATCATTTTTCCGCCGATAATTGTCAGCAGGATAAAGGCCAGCCAGTGGTCATACGAGGTGATATAACAGATTAATTTCTCTCCGAGAATCCAGCCGAGGAAGGGCATGAGTGCCTGGAAGCCGCCGAAGAACAGGGCCATGCGAATGCCATGGCCGATATGGAGCTGGCGGTAGAGGCTGCCGGTGACAACCGATACGGCGAAAGCATCCATCGCCAGTCCCACGCCGATGCCAGACACTGTAACTAATTCCAATCCAGTCATTCTTTTACCTTACTGGGGACAATTTCAAACACTGTAATTTCAGGTCTCGCCAGAAATCGTACCCGCGGCAGCCAGCCGCCGTCAAGTCCAATTCCTCGATTGGTGTACATGGTTATGTGTCCGTATTGATTCAATCCGCGTTCAAAGGATTTGCCGGTCGTTGACATGGTGGTGATGGCTCCCCAGTACGGCAGGGCAACCTGTCCGCCGTGGGTGTGGCCGCACAGGTATAAATCAATCGGCAGGTCTTTGAGCCAGACGACAAAATCGGGGGTATGGAATAAAAACAGTGTAAAGAAATCCGGCTTGAGTTTGGTGATGACCGGGCCGCTGTGGGGGCCGTGCATGTAGCCCAGCCCGGCGACACAGAAGGTTTCGCCGTCTTTTTCGAGAAACCGTACGTCCTGATTGAGAACTTCGAAGCCTGTGCCGGTGAAGCGGTCCAGGTCGGTCATGCGTTTGGTGTCCCAGTTGCCGGTGACGGCGAATTTGCCGATGGAGGCATTCAATCCGGTTAGTGTCTTGCGGAACAGGTCCAATCCTTCGGGGGAGTTGATGGCGTCGCCGGTGAAGACGACCAGGTCGGGATTTAATGGATTGATAATCTCGGCCAGGCGGGGTTCGAGACGGACCTTGTCTTCGCAGTGCAGGTCGGAAATCTGGACAATCCGCAGGGAGGTGTTGACCAGTTTGTCGGTTTCGAGACGGACGGTGACGACTTCCAGGCGATACGGCTCAATAAAATAGCCGTACCCGATACAGCCCAGCCCGATGAGGCACAAAATATGATTTAGAATCATTCCGCGTGAGGTCAGCACTCCGCGGGTGGGTTGTTTGGTCCGTTTGTACCACAGATACCGCAGGCATTGAATCAATTCGATGCCGTAGATGGTCGCCAGCAGCAGGACGAAGATAAACAAGGCCATGATTAATGACAGCGGTTCCTGCATTATGATACCGCCTTGACCATGTCGGGATGGGTGAGGTCTTCGGCGATGCAGCCGCCGGGCGGGATGGTTAGAAAATCCCGCTCGTTCCAGTCGCCATCGACCATCCGCTGCATGAGGTCCGAGCTGCCTTCGACGTGGTCGTATTGCCAGTGCAGGTACTCGGCACAGCGGCGGGTGTAATCGGACTGCTGGTCGGCTCCGGCCAGATGCCAGTCGATATAGACCGCCCAGTTGTACTCCTTCATCCAGGTCTGCTCCATTTCCAGCAGATACTGGGCGTTGTCGGGGCCGTATTTTTCGGAATATTCGGCCAGGAGGCGTTCGTAGCGATCCTGGCCGGGCATGGTGCCGGTGGCGATCCAGCCGTCGCTGTACCAATAGACGCCGCGGTGGGAGTCGATGTAGCTCTGATAGGCGTCCCGCGAGCCGAGCAGCAGGGTGATGCAGTCGTGGGCGCGGGGCAGGATAGTCTTGATGGCCGCCCGCAGGCCGACGGTGCCGTTGCCGCACAGGCCGTAGCCCAGCAGCATCGCGTCATAGGGATTTCCCTGATTGTCGCAGGTTTTATCGAGTTCTTTCTGGACCTCGGCGCGGAGGATGTCCGGCGTATTGTGCAGGCCCTGCGGCATCAGGAGGATATCCACGATGTTGCCGCTGCGGGCCGCGACGGTGTACGCTTCTTTCTGGATGGCCTTGCAGATTATAAATTTCAGACGCATGGCGGAGATTGTAGCGGAAAAGAGAGATTTTTTCCATTTTCATTTTTCCTTTTTCCTTTTACAATGAAACTTATGTCCAATATCTCCAAACAGGTTATTTTTCGGGGGCACGTGCAGGGCGTGGGATTTCGCTATACCGCCCGGAATATCGTGCGTGGTTATCCGGTGACGGGGTATGTCCGCAATCAGGAGGATGGTTCGGTCGAGGCCGTGCTGCAGGGGACCGAGGCCGATGTTCAGGCGTGCATCGACGAGATTCAGGAGTATTTCGGCGGGTATATCCGCAATGTGAATATTTCGCCGATGGTATATAATCCCAACTGGACGGAGTTTGAGATTACGTTTTAAAA
>CAZKAI010000088.1:6167-8473 GCA_964550565.1 uncultured Pirellulales bacterium | reverse complement strand
TGGTGACAGGGCCGTCGTTGGTGGAGTCGATCTGCATGTCGGCGGCGAAGATGCCGGTCTGGACGGGGATGCCCAGGTCGCGGAGGGTTTCGATGGTTTGTTCATAGAGGGCTTTGGCCAGGGCGGGCGGGGCGGCCTGCGAGAAGTCCGGCCTGCGCCCCTTGCGGCAGTCGCCGAACAGGGTAAACTGGCTGATCAGGAGGATGCCGCCGGCGATATCCTGCACACTGCGATTCATCTTGCCGACGTCGTCGGCGAAAATCCGCAGATTGGAAATTTTGTCGGTGATATAGGCCGTATCCGCCGGACCATCGTCGGGCCCGACTCCCAGAAAGACCAGCAGTCCCTGCTTGATCTCCCCGGTGATTCGGCCATCGACGGTGACAGAGGCCTGTTTGACACGTTGTATGACGGCTCGCATAAAATTTCATTTTTCTCTATGTGTATATAACACGTTATTGGTATCTTTTTCAACAAAAAGCCAGACAACCCCGCCAAGATGGAGTCCTTTGGGTTCATAGATAATCGTGTAGTAATCTTTTTCCTCGAGTTCAGAAAAGTTTGGTTTCCCCTCTCCATTTTGTCTGATTTTCCACTGAACATTCTGTTCATCATAAATAATATTGCCGTCATCTTTATTAATGCCCAGTGTGGCCAGTTCTTTTTCCACATTGATCAAATAAGGCGGCAAATCCGAATTGGAATTGATGGGTTTCAGATAACAATAGACGACTGCCAAGAAAACAACGAGCAGGACTAATCCAATTGTGATCAATCTTAAATTCATTCGAATGTCTCAGTCTAACTATTAGTGTGCGTTGGATTCAGCGTCATCAATTCTGTTTTTTTATTTGTCACTGTTGCCAAACTTGTTCAGGATAAACAGGCAGAAAAACACCGATGGAGGATTGCTGACTGGATTTCGCTGCAATCCAATCAGCAATCGAAAATCATCCATCGGCGATTTAAATTATAACTCCCAGCCTTTGCGATATTCTTTAGTCAGGTATTGATCGGCTTCGGGGTGGCTGGGGAATTTCATCTGTTCGCCGTCCCAGGTCAATCGGGTCTGCATGCGTTTGGCGACATTACCCAGATGGACCAGCTCGGTCAAGCGGCTGGAAATCGAGAAGTCGGAACTGGCCTGTTTGCCCTGCTTGATGGCCTCGATCCATCCCTGTTCGTGGATGCCGTTGACGCGGGGCAGGGTTTGCGGCGGTTTCTTATAGGCCTGCATGGCGGTATAAGGCAGCAACTGCGGGCTGTTGCCGTAGGTACCGCACATCAGGGTGCCCTTGTCGCCGCGGAAGATCACGCCGCCTTCGGCATCGCCCATCTTGCGGTTTTCTTCCAGCTCATCGGGACGCGGCGGCAGAAGACCTTCATACCAGGTCAGCTTCAGCGGGGGCATTCCCTCGCGGGCCGGGTAGCGGTAACGGACGATCGAGGCCACCGGGTGGGTGTCTTCGTTGAAGTCCGTGACGGTCGCTTCGATACTGGTCGGGTGGCCCAGACGCATCGCCCAGAACACCGCATCGAGGGTGTGGACACCGCGGTCGCCCATCCAGCCGCAGCCGAAGTCCCACCAGGGTCGCCAGCAGCCGGGATGGTAGCAGGGGTGGTAATCGCGCTGCTTGGCCGGCCCGAGCCACAGATCCCAGTCCAGCGTTGCCGGCAGGGCGGGTTTATCGGTAGGCTTTCGACCGTTTCCGGGGCTCCACCAGGCCTTGCCCCAGGGATAATAGGTCTCGTTGCTCCAGGCATCCACTTCGCGGATTTCGCCGATGGCGCCGGCCCATAGCCATTCGCACAGCAGGCGGACACCTTCGCCGGAGCGGCCCTGATTGCCCATCTGGGTGATGACGCCGGTTTCCTTGGCGACCTTGGCCACCAGCCGTGCTTCATGGATGGTATGAGTCAGGGGCTTTTGGCAATAGACATGCTTGCCGGCCCGCATGGCGGCCAGGGTAATTACGGCGTGGGTGTGATCCGGTGTGGCAATCAGGACTGCGTCGATATCTTTCTGTTCGTCGAGCATCTTGCGATAATCGCGGTAGCGTTTGGCCTTGGGGTATTTTTCGAAGGTCTTGGCGGCGTACTGGTCATCCACATCGCAGAGGGCGACGATGTTTTCGGATGCCATGTTTTGCAGATTGCTGGCCCCCATGCCGCCGATGCCGATGCCGGCGATGTTGAGTTTTTCACTGGGCGGGGTGCTGCCGTCGGCGCCCAGCACGTATCGGGGAACGATGGTGAACGCCGCTGCCGACAGGGCGCTGGAACACAGAAAATTCCGCCGATTCATG
>CAZKAI010000088.1:0-6067 GCA_964550565.1 uncultured Pirellulales bacterium | reverse complement strand
TGCTGGGTGCAGGCCAGTTCGCAGCGGCCGCACTGGACGCAGTCTTTGGCCTGGGCTTTGCGGTCCACGAGGATGCCCCATTTCTTTTGAATGTCCAGACCTTTGGCCATTTCGCTGTCGGTCTTGCCGACGAGGACTTTCTCGTTGTAGTACTGCATATACGAAGCAATCGGGATATCTTTGGGACATCGGCCCATGCAATAGCCGCAGCCGGTGCAGAGGCGGTCCATATTTTTGGTGACGTGGCAGCGAATGCGCTGGATATCGTCCTGCGAGAACGGTTTGGCGCTGTCGGCCACGCGGCAGGCGGTGTCGATGTGCTGGCGGGTGGTAAAGCCGATCAGGGTGACGGTAATCTGCGGGCAGCCGACACAGAATCGAATGGCCGCTTCGGTTGCAGTTTCGCCGGGACTTGCCAGAAAGGCAAGCTGTTTTTCGTGGGTGGGGATGATGCCGCCGGCCAGCGGATTCATGGCGACTACGCCCATGCCGGCCTGATGTGCCGCTTCGACGCCTTCCCATCGATACAGGAAATTCAGGATATTGATTCCCATTAAAATCCCATCGAATTGGCGTTTGTCAATCAATTTGACAATCTCGGGGCCACGCAGGTGGGATGAGACGACGATATGCTTAATAAGTCCTTTTTCTTTGCAGCGCAGCAGACCTTCGTATTGACCGCCGGGCCGCATGGCAAGGTCGTATTCTTCCAGACGGCGGATGCACCAGACATGATAGAAATCGATATAGTCGCATTTCAGACGGGACAGGGATTTTTCGACGGCCTGAATGGATTTTTCTGCGGTGTCGTAATCTTCGGGCATGCCCTTGGTGGAGACATAAAACTGATTCCGCCGGGATTTCATGGCGGCAAAAGCCCGGCCGTAAATGTCTTCGCTGCGGTCCTTGCAGTAGTCGGGCCCGGTGTCAAAATAGGTGATGCCTTTGTCGAAGGCATAGCGGAGCAATTCGGCGTTGGCATCGTCGGTGCAATTGAGGTCAAATCGCATCCCGCCAAAGCCGATGGCACTGACTGAGAATCCAAGGCTGCCGTAAGGTTTTGTAAGCATTTATGATTCCACACCTAATTCTGTTACTTTGATTCTGAAATTGTATAATACAGCTTGAAATTGTCCAGATAAAAAGTGGTCGCTTTGTCTGCATTGCTGATAAATCCTACCCATTGCAGGGCGTGAAAATCCTTCGACAGCATCGGCATCTTTTCGACGCTTTGGGGCGATTGACCGGCAGGCGTCCAGGTGATTGACCATTGCTGCTGTTCGAGTGCCAGATGAAGTTGAAAATGAATCCATGTATCAGCGGGCAGGGCGACCGGGGGCTTGCCGGGAATGTGCAATTGTCCATCGCGAATCGACAGATTCGGCCCGGTCTGATACGGGGGCTTTTTGTAATCGCGGCACTCGATAACAATGTCGCAGCCATTCGTGAATTTCACGTCGAAGCTGCATTCGGCAGTGCCGTCGGGATAATTGCAGCGATACACCAGGTGCGGATTATAGCGCTGGGACAGACCTGCTGCGTCCTGAATCATCAGCGATTGTTTGCCTGTGGCGGCGGTATCTGCGGTAACGCCAATCGTATCGCCTTTGTTTTCGACATAGTTTTCCGCGGCAGCCGAGTTACCGGGGGCATAATCTTCGAAATCGTCGTCAATGGCCACCGGCGGCGGAGGCGGTGCGATTTTTAATGGCTTGACGGGGATTGACCGGGCCAGCCTGACCCAGTCCATCGGCCCATAGACGCCAGCATCGTCGGCCTTGAAGGCTTTAAATCCGAGCTTGAAGGCCGGCGAATCCGCGGCCATCTTGCCGTCGAGTTTGGATATGTCGGTAAATTTCGGATCGGCGAGTATCGAATGCGTATCGCGTCCGAGTTTCTTCCAGTCTTCAAAGGTCTTGCCGGCAAAATCAAACGTGCCGCCGTCGGCCCGGAAGTAGCAGTTGTTATCCATCTGCACCCGGACCCGATCCCAGGGACCGTTGAGCAGGGCACCTTTTTCGAAATAAATGATGTTCTTTTCGAAGATAAACGACAGGTGCTCTTCGACACGCGTGGCCTGAAGCTGGGCCAGTTGGCTGTCGATGAAGATGTTATTGTAAATATGATTTTCCTTGCCGTAATGCTGGTGGAAGCCGCCGGTCTTGGTGCGATAGACGAGGTTATAGGCCATCTCGATATTGCTGCTGCCTTCGTCGGTGTAAAGTCCCCAGCCGCCGTAGGAATAGGCATAGACATCGTGAATCACGTTGTGATTGACGGTGGTGCCTTCGGAGGGGCCGAGGGTATAGACGGCCCCCATATCGCTCAGAACACCGTAGCCGATATGGTGAAGGTAGTTGTAATCGATGCGGTTGCGTTTGGCCGGGCTGTGGTCGTAGCCCCAGCGCCAGCCGACCGAGACGGCGGTATAGTACAGGTCTGCGATTTCGTTATGCGTGATGATATTGTCGGGACTGTGGCCAATCCAGACGCCCACGGCACAGGGGAACAGATAGCCCATCGCATGCAGGATGTTATTGTCCACGAGGATATGGCTGGTCTGGTCGGCGAGATTGGCGGCGATAGCCGTTGAGCCGATTTTGATACCGCCGGCGCCGGTGTCGGTTATATGGCAGCGTCTGACGGTGCATTTCGTGCAGGCGTCACGGAACCACATCGCATACGTGCCGATATGGGCGATGCGGCAGTCTTCGAACAGGATATTCCGGGCTCCATCGGCATGGACGGCGGCGCCAATCTGTACGGCGGCCTGTGCCGGTTCGAAGCCGTCCGGGCCGGACAGATACTGGCCGTGTTCAAACGCCAGCCCTTTGAACTGGATGTGTTCGACGATCTGGTTGTCGGCGGGGCTGCCCTGGATGCGGATGAATTGCTCCAGCCGCGGGGCGATGACCTGCACTTTGGCCATGTCTTCGCCGGGCAGGGGCTTATAATACAGCCAGCCGTCCCGGGCCAGAAACCATTCGCCGGGGGTGTCCAGGAACGCCATCGCATTTTCAAAGAAAAATGGCGTGTCGGATGTCATGGGATTCCACGACTTCATGAGGCCGCCTTCGATCCGCATGGTGTTTCTCTGGGCGTCGAGGTCGCGCAGGAATTTCCGGGTGATATCCCATTTGTGATAGGCGACCATTTGAACATCGTTGAGGGCTTTGGAGTCGATGCCAGCCAGTGCGGCAGTGGTGTCCGGATGGAGCTTGATGGTCTGGACAGCTCGGCCATTATCCATGCGGGTTTCCCGGACGGATTGCATATAATGATAAAACTCGTTGGGTGTTCGTGCCCGAACCGCCCGCTTGCCATCGACAAAAAGCTGTTCGAAATACCACTTTCCATTGGCGACTTCGGGCAGTTGGGCTTTCCAGATACCGCCCTGATGCGGCTGCCAGCCGGTCACGGTTACGCCTCCGCTGAAGATGGGTTTGGCTCCGGTGGCGGCCTGATAGACGACCGGCTTTTGCGACTGACCGCTGTCCAGTGCGGTCAGTTCGAGTGTCTGAGTCATCGTGTAAATTCCGTCGCCGATGATAATGCGTACCGGTGTTTCATTCGGTTCGCCGGCCCGCAGTTTGCGAATCACATCGCGTGCGGCGGTCAGCGTGGCCAGGGGGCCGTTGGATTTGTCGAGGTTGGGTTTGTCGTACATGCCCGACCAGGCATCATTGCCGTTGGGGCTGACATAGATAGTTACGGCTGCGGTGTGCGCAGACACGATCAGCATCACCGCAAGGGCAATGCTTGTGACGGGACATCGATGGGTCATGGGGATTCTCGCTTTAGGATTGGCTGACAGTGTGCACGGTCTTGCACCGTGGGCATTGTACTTTGTTGGTTGGCAGATTCGGCGGCAGTTTGAGTTTAACGCCGCAGGGGCAGGTGATAAAGGCAAAGCCCTGCTGCTGGCGCAGAAAATCGCCGAAACGAATACGTTCCTGGGCCTTGGCTGCGGCCTGAGGCTTCGGTTCGGACCGCGTGTCGGCCTGCCGGGTGGGGATGGATTCGGAGTCTTTCAGGGCCGAGGCGGGAATGACGCCGGATTTGCCGGTCACGGAGCGATAGGCCTGGTCGTAATCCTGAAAGTTGGCGCCATGCATCATCGCCCGCAGGACGTGGATACGCTGCTCGGCGGAAGGATGCGTGCTGAACAAACTGGCCTTTTGGCCCCGGAACGGGCTGGAAATATACATGGGCGCGGTGACTTTATTGGCTGTTTGCATCGGAGTTTTGCTGCCGGCGATTTTTTCCAGCGCGCTGGCCAGCCCTTCCGGATAGCGTGTCAGCCGGACAGCGCCAGCATCGGCCAGAAATTCCCGCTTGCGTGACAGGGCAAAGTACAGAATCTGGGCCATCAGCGGCGCCAGAATCGCGGCAATCAGGGCGATGATAATCATTAAACCCTGTGCGTTATTATTGTCGCGGCTGGAGTAGCGCCGATGGGAACCATACAACGTGCCCCGTAAAAAGACATCGGTCAGCAGGACGATGGTGCCCAGCATAATGCCTGCCAGTGTGACAAACAGAATATCCCGATGCACGATATGGCTGACTTCGTGGGCGATGACGCCCTGGAGTTCGTCGCGGTTAAGTTTGGCCAGCAGGCCTTCGGTGACCGCGACCGCTGCTTTGGACGGATTGCGTCCGGTCGCAAAGGCATTCGGCGACGGGTCGGGGATGATATAGACCTTGGGCATGGCCGGAAGCTGTGCGGCGATTTTCATCTCTTCGACGATGTTGAACAGCATCGGATGGACTTCGGGCGTGACTTCGACGGCGCCGCTGGAGGCCAGCAGAATCTGGTCGCCCGAGGAAAAGCTGATGAGTGTCAACAGCAGCCAGACTCCGCCTGCGATCAGGATGCCGACGCCGACGCCCTGCGGGCCGACGAAGGCATAACCCAGCAAGCCCCCCAGTCCCAGCAGCAGGCCGGCCATGACCGTCAGCAGGATCATCGAGTTGCGTTTGTTAATCCGTATCTGTTCCCACATCTGAGAAAAATTCTAAATTCTAAATTCTAAATTCTAAACTCTAAATTCGAAACGCGAAGTTAAGAGAAATCAGAATTTTACTTTTGGCACTTCGCGTTCGGCGGGGCTTTCGATTTCAAAGAAATCGCGTTTGGTAAAGTTGAACATCCCGGCCACGATATTGCTCGGGAACATCTGGGTCTTGTTGTTATAGGTCAGCACGGCGTCATTGTAGGCCTGGCGGGCGAAGGCGATCTTGTTTTCCGTGCTGGTCAGGGTTTCCTGCAGCGACAGGAAGTTCTGATTGGCCTTCAAATCGGGATAGTTTTCCACCACCAGCATGAATTTGCTCAGGGCGTCGGTCAGAGCCCCTTCGGCTTTGGATGCTTCGGCGACATTTTTGGCTCCCATCGCCTGGCTGCGGGCCTGGGTGATGGATTCAAAGGTCTGCCGCTCGTGCTGCATATAACCTTTGGCGGTTTCGACGAGATTGGGAATCAGGTCATGCCGCCGTTTGAGCTGGACATCAATCTGCGACCAGGCGTTGTCCACCTGGTTGCGTCCGCCGACCAGCCCGTTGTAAATGCCGATGACAACCACTGCCGCCACCAGAACCAGACCGCCCAGCAGCAGGAACATCATCATCATTGCACCTAATCCAGCCATTTTCAATCTCCTTTCGCAGTTTTAAGGTTTTGCCGGCCTTGCATAAGGCTTGCAAAAACCTAAGATTTCATATCTCCAAACATCTCTTTTAGCATTCGTACGACTTTTCCGTCCGGGTCCACTTGTCCGTTTTCGAGCACCCGGCCCAGTTCCCCGCGGTCGAACCACAGGCCGTGGGATGGACAGCTATCCAGCAGAACCCTATTATGGACAGTGCCGACGTTGACTTTTTCCATTTTTTTTCGGCAAATCGGACATTTTCGCACGGTTTCCGTGCAATTTTGGGCCACTGTAAGAGAAGACATCACCTGGCGGGCCTGGGTTTCATCGGACAGCAAACTTTCTAATTCGCCGGCATCGAGCCAGACACCTCCGCACGCCCCGCAAAAGTCGATTTCGACATGCTCCAATTCGGC
>CAZKAI010000087.1:16918-18615 GCA_964550565.1 uncultured Pirellulales bacterium | reverse complement strand
GCGGGCATGGCCGGGGATTATTTTTTGAATCCGACGGTGTATATCGAAGACTCCAAAGCCAGAGTCGGCGTGTCGGCGCTTAATATTATCAACAAGACCTCGTTTCGTATTGGCGAGTATGAACAATTCAAGGCCGCCTCGTTAGACCCTTATGTGGCGATGCGGGAAGTCTATATCCAATATCGAACCAAACAGATTCAGGATAAGCCCAGAGAACAGCAGGAGACCACCCCACCTGTCGGGCAACAGAGTCTTTCATCCAACTGATTTTAAATGCCCGAGGCGAATTATTCCCACTCAATCGTGGCCGGGGGTTTGCTGGAGATATCATAGACGACGCGATTGACGCCGCGGACTTCGTTGATGATGCGGCTGGAGATCCGCGCCAGCGTCTCATGCGGTATCCGTGAGAAATCGGCGGTCATAAAGTCGGTGGTATCGACACAGCGGATGGCGATGACATTGTCGTAGGTGCGTTCGTCGCCCATCACCCCAACGGTGCCGACGGGCAGGATGACCGCCAGCGCCTGACTGATGGAGCGGTACAGGCCCGCAGCCTTGATTTCCTCAATCAGAATATCATCCGCTTCGCGGAGCACGGCCAGCTTCTTTTCGGTCACTTCACCCAGCACCCGCACGGCCAGGCCGGGGCCGGGGAACGGATGACGCCAGACCATATCTTCGGGCAGGCCGAGGTATTCACCCACAAGGCGGACTTCGTCTTTGAATAAATCCCGCAGCGGCTCAACGAGCTTGAAGCCCAGCTTTTCGGGCAGGCCGCCGACGTTGTGATGCAGTTTGATATTGGCCGCCAGGTTGCCGTCTTTATTGCCGGATTCGATAACATCCGGATAGAGCGTGCCCTGGGCGAGGAATTCAGCGTTTTTAATTTTGGAAGCCTCGGATTTGAAGGCCTCGATGAATTCGGCGCCGATGATTTTGCGTTTCTGCTGGGGGTCGGTGACGCCGGCCAGTTTGGACAGGAATTGCTTAGACCAGTCCACCACGCGCAGGTCAATATGGAAATGGCCGCGGAACATCGTCTCGACGCCCTGCCGTTCGTTTTTACGCAGCAGGCCGTTATCGACAAAGATACAGACGAGTTGATCGCCGATGGCCTTGTGAATCAGGGCCGCGGTAACCGCTGAATCGACGCCGCCGGAAAGCCCGCAGATGACAGTGGACGAACCGACCTGATCGCGGATTTTCTGGACGGACTGTTCGACAAAATCGCTCATCTGCCAGTCACCGGCACAGCCGCAGATGTCGTAGAGGAAATTCTTGAGAATCTCGGTGCCGCGCGGTGTGTGGGTTACTTCCGGATGGAACTGGACGCCAAAGAACTTGCCGCCCTTATGCCGAACTGCTGCAAATGGACAGGTCGCCGTGGTTGCCAGCGGGATAAAATCACTGGTCAATTCATTGACCTGATCGCCGTGGCTCATCCAGACGGTCGTATGCTCCGACAATCCCTTGAACAGATCGGTTGTATCATTAATCGAGACATTTGTCCGGCCGTATTCGCGGGCGTGGGCAGGGCTGACCCGGGCCCCGAGAATCTTGCAGCCAATCTGCATCCCGTAGCAGATGCCCAGCACCGGGACACCCAACTGGAAGATTCGCTCATCGCAGGTCGGGGCGTTTTCGGCATAGACGCTGGCCGGGCCGCCGGACAGGATGATGCCCTTGACGCCCAA
>CAZKAI010000087.1:11153-16818 GCA_964550565.1 uncultured Pirellulales bacterium | reverse complement strand
CCGGCGGCACTGTTGCGGACAAAGCGGGCGTTGGATCGCAGTTCCTCAATCGTGCGTGTCCCGCAGTAGCCCATCCCGGCCCGCAGACCGCCGACAAGCTGATAGACGAACGTCCCGAGCGTGCCGCGATAGGGAACGCGGCCTTCGACGCCTTCGGGAACGAGCTTTTCTTTTTCGGTGGCCTTATCCTGGCCGTAGCGGTCGGCAGAGCCCTGCACCATGGCACCCAGCGACCCCATGCCGCGGTATTCCTTGAACTGGCGGCCCTTGTAAATGACTAATTGACCGGGGCTTTCGGCAAGGCCTGCGAATAACGAACCAAGCATCACCGATGAAGCTCCGGCGGCGATGGCCTTGGTAATATCTCCGGAATGGCGGATGCCGCCGTCGGCAATCACGGGGATGCCGTGCGACTGCGTTTCCGAGACCGCATTAAAGATCGCTGTAATCTGCGGCACACCCACGCCGGAAATAATGCGTGTGGTGCAGATGGCTCCCGGGCCAATGCCGACTTTGACCGCATCGACACCGGCGGCGATTAAATCTTTGGCTGCATCGGCGGTGGCGATATTTCCGGCGATAACATCAATCTTGAAGTTCTTTTTAATCCATTTGACCATGTCGATGACGTTTTTCGAATGGCCGTGAGCGGTATCGACTACAATTACATCCACTTCGGCTTCAATCAGGGCTTTGACGCGATCCTGATCCTTAACGCCGACGGCCGCACCGACGCGAAGCCGGCCGCGCTGGTCCCGAACCGCCAGCGGATACTGCTGGAAGCGATCGATATCTCGCATCGTAATCAGGCCGGATAACTTGCCTTTGCTGTCCACCAGCAGGAGCTTTTCGACTTTATGTTTCTGGAGGATGACCTTGGCTAACTCCAGCGTCGTATCGGCCGGGCCGGTGATAAGGTTGTCTTTGGTCATCACTTCGGCGATTTTGACCTGGTCATCCTTGAGGAATTTCAGGTCGCGGCGGGTCAGGATACCGACAAGCTTATCTTTGCGTACAATCGGAATGCCCGAGACATTCTGTTCTTCCATGACTTTGCGGGCGACGGTCACACACTCATCGGGAGACAGTGTTACGGGGTCCTGAATAACGCCGTTTTCAGACCGTTTGACCTTGATGACCTCGCGTTTCTGGGCCTCGACGGACAGATTTTTATGGATAATGCCGATGCCGCCTTCCTGGGCCAGGGCAATCGCCAGAGCCGACTCGGTCACTGTATCCATTGCCGCTGAAATCAGGGGAATATTGATTCGGATATTACGGGTCAGCATTGTACTGGTATCAGCCTGCGCGGGAACAAAGTCACTGCGGGCCGGTATCAGCAGCACATCGTCAAAAGTGATGCCTTCACCGATAATTTTTCCATTATCCATTGATAGAGTACCTCCACGGGCTTTCTAAACATTAATAAAACACGGAGTATATCGCCCCGGATGGGCAGGGTCAAACCAAAATCGCTGTTTCGGGGCCGCCAAACAAAAAAGGCCGGGCAAATTGACCCGGCCTTCGGAAATATACGTTCACATCTTGCGAATCACTGTCCCGGCTGGACAGGAGTTTCAGGCTCGGACTGGATTGGTTTTGGATTTTTCGGATAGAAATACAACACAAAATCCGCTTTGTTCACATCGATACCCCAGGCTTTATACTGCTGTTTATCGAGTTCATTGGCCGAAAAACGATATTCAGCATTCGCCGTAATGGACTCGGTCAGGATATTTTTTCCAGACTTCTTATCCAGCAGGTGGATTGTACCGTCTTCCGGGGCGACAAACAGAATGTTAAAGCCTCCGCCGACACGATTGCTTTCTTTGATCTGACCGAAATTGTCCGGCTTGACCTCATTGCCGATGATGATGCAGCCGCCGAGCAGGGCAGCGCATAACACTGAAATAACCGCTGCTAAAATGCCTCTTTTCATTTTCTTAACTCCTTGCTAAATAAAATATTATATTCTTTAATTACCAATAACAATGCAGCCGCAGATGCAGCACAAAGTTGCGGCAATCAAAGCCAACATGACCCATTTATGCATTTTGTCTCCTTGAAAGGTCTTTGTCTGGTTATTCTTATATATTAAGACGTAACACAGGCGCTTTCGTTTCAAAATTTATTGCTGCTGTTCTTCCTCTTCCTGTGGATCGGGAACAAAATACAGTACCAGTTTGCCATCTACCAGGCTTTGGGTTAATTCCTGATACTGGTCTTCATCGGTATCCGGCAGCGAAAAATCAAAAGTGGATCCTTCATCGATGCTCTGGGTTGCAATGAATTTGCCGGACTTCTGGTCCACCAGGTAAAAAGTTCCATCCTGTGGGGCTTCATACTCAATGACAAGGCCGCCGCCAACTCGATACTGTTCTTTGGGCAGTCCATCATGACCAAAGGCCGTTTGACTGAATGAGCCGCAACCTGTTACATAGATTAGACTTACGCACATTACCAACACCATCCATACCGCTTTCATACTGACTCCTTTTTCATTTTTATATTTGTTAATTTTCAGCCGCAATAGCGGTTTACAATTTGTCCACTTTATTATGACGGAAAAAAGGACGTTTTGATTCATGTATTGTTGCTTATTTTGCTCTTTTTTTCTTGTATTTATTTTTTGTATGCAGCAGCAATAGCCGCTTTTAGATCGATTGAACCTTCGTAGAGCGAGCGGCCGATGATAGCACCGGCGGCTCCGATGGATTTTACATTTTTTACATCTTCAATAGTGGTTACTCCGCCGGAGGCAATCACCGGGACGGAAACCGCCTGAATAAGCTGACCTGTCCGCTCCAGATTTGGGCCTGACATCATGCCGTCTTTGCTGATATCTGTATAAATAATAGCGGCAATCGGAAGTTCAGCCGCCTGTTTGGCAAAGTCGATGAGGTCTTCGCCGCCGGCCTGAAGCCAGCCTTGTTTGGCGACTTTGGAACCGCGGGCATCCAGCCCCAGAACCAGCTTGCCGGGGAAACGTTTGGCCATTTCACTGAACCAGTCGAATTCTTCGACCGCCTTAGTCCCGAGAATCACCCTCTTAAGTCCCAGATGCAGCATCTGTTCGATGGTCTGCTGGTCGCGGATGCCGCCGCCGAGTTCCACCTGCAGCGGGGTTTCTTTGACCACGCGCCCGACCACCTCGGCATTCACCGGGTAGCCGTCTTTGGCCCCATCGAGATCTACCAGATGCAGCCATCGGGCGCCGGCCTGATAGAATTCCATCGCCTGGGCGACGGGATCGTCCTTATAGGTAATCTGGCGGTCATACTGGCCCTGAATCAGCCGAACACACTTGCCGCCACGTAAATCAATTGCCGGTAATATATCCATTATGATTCCGCTACTTATTATAGTTCATACAATTCTTCGTCGCTCATCAGGCGGAAGCCCTGCTCGGTCAGCAAGGCGGCGATATCGACACCGTCGTTGTTCTGAACCTCGAGAAAACAGATGCCCTGCTTGTCGCTGGGGGAGACAAAGCCGTAGGCATCCTTGAGATTGACATTTTTCTGCAGCAGAGCCGTGCCGAGTTTACTGAGGTTGCCGGGCTGGTCGGGGGCAGTCACTGCCAGGACATCTTTGAGGGCACAGGCAAATCCGCGTTCGGCCAGAACCAGTTGTGCCTGGGAGGGTTTATCGACAATCAGCTTGACTAAGCCGAATTCGCCGCGATCCTGGATGGTAAAGGCCCAGATATTCAGGCCGGCCTGCTGAAGGACATCGCAAATGGATTTGACACGTCCGGGCCGGTTTTCAAGAAATATTGTTAATTGCTTAGCCATATTATCGCTCCAATTTGAATTTCATTATCCACGCCGAACATCCGACATTACAGCCTGATCCGCTCATCCACAACCCGCTTGGCTTTGCCCTCAAAGGCAGGCAGTGCACCGGGTTCATGCAATTCGATATGTGCATTAATCGTTATCGAGGCACGGAGTTTGTCCTTGATTTTACTCTTGAGCGAATCGATCTGCGACAGATCGCCGGTAAAGAGTTTCTGGTACAGCTCCACCTTGACAGTCAGTCGGTCCAGTCCTTCATGGGTTGAAAGATAAATCATGTAATTATTGCCGACCTCGGGAATGCTCATCAGGATTTCTTCGATCTGCGAGGGGAAGACATTGACGCCGTTGATAATCATCATGTCGTCGGTGCGGCCCTGGATACGGGACAGACGCCGGTGCGTTCGGCCGCAGGGGCAGGGTTCGGCATGAATATAGGCCAGGTCGCGGGTCCGATAGCGCATCAGCGGCAGGGCATGGCGAATCAGATTGGTAAATACCACTTCGCCCTGCTCGCCGTCCGGCAGCGGTTCACCGGTCACGGGATTGATGATTTCCACGATATAGCCGTCTTCCCAGACATGCGGGTCGCTTTTACACTGACATTCAAAGGCCACGCCAGGGCCATTCATTTCGCTGAGGCCGTAACAATTGAAGATATCGACCTGGTAGAGTTCCTGCAATTTCTGGCGGGTCGTCTCCGAATGCGGTTCGGCTCCCATATACGCCCTGCGCAGCGCCAGGTCGGAACGTTTGATGCCGAATTCGGCCAGTCGCTGATGGATATGCAGCAGATAACTGGGGGTAATATGCAGGGCGGTCGTGCAGAAGTCCTTCATAATCTGAAGCTGCCGCTGGGTGTTGCCGCCGCCGACGGGGATGACGGTCATGCCCACCAGCTCCGCTCCATAATGCAGCCCCAGCCCGCCGGTAAACAGACCATAACTCATCATATTCTGAAAGATGTCTTTGGATGTGGCGCCGCTGGCAACAATGCCGCGGGCCAGCAGATCGGTCCATCGATTTAAATCGTCGCGGGTATAATAAATCACCGTCGGCACACCGGTCGTGCCGCTGGAGGAATGGACTCGGACGACCTGCTCCATATCGACAGCCAGCAGGCCCTTGGGGTAACTCTGGCGAAGGTCGTCTTTGACGGTGAAGGGAATCTTGCGTAAATCAGACAGCGTCTTGATGTCGTCGGGACTGTGAATCCAGGCCTTAGCCAGACGCTTCTGGTATAACGGGGTTTTGAGGGCATAGCCCACGATGTCCCGCAGCCGCTGGAGCTGCAACTGCTCCAACTGCGAACGGTCCATGGTTTCGATATCTTTTGACCAAAACGGAAATTCCATAATCATTGCCTTACAAAGGAAGTCTCACACTGCAGCACTGAACCTCTTGCGGCCTGCTGCGCCGGCAGATGCGATTAAAGACCTTGAATGTCTTTGCGGGTTACTACATTAACCCCGGCGGAAGCCAAAACCGCCGCTGCCCTTTCGGGATCGTCAAAGCGAAACACCATCAGAGCCTTGTCGCTGAATTTTTCCATAAAGCCGTACATATATTCGACATTGACGTCGGCATCGGTCAGCACTTTCAGCACATCGGCCAGGCCGCCGGGTTTGTCCGGCACTTCCACCGCGACCACTTCGGTACGATTGGCGGTGATGTTGTTCTGCTGAAACATCTTGACCGCCGCATCCGGCTTATCGACAATCAGCCGTAATACACCAAAGGTTTCTGTCTCGGCAATTGTCAACGCCCGGATATTAATCGCACTCTGCCCCAGCTTGGAGCAGATTTCATACAGCCGGCCCTTGCGATTTTCAAGAAATACCGATATTTGCGTCAGTTTCATACTCCGT
>CAZKAI010000087.1:0-11053 GCA_964550565.1 uncultured Pirellulales bacterium | reverse complement strand
TTCTGTTCCAGCGCGTGCATCTTTTTAATCTCGTCACTGAACAGTTTTTCATCGACTTCGACCATGATTTCAACGTCATCAAGCCGATGGGCCTGACGGTCGATAACCAATTGATAATGCGGATGCGTGCCTTCGATACCCAGCAGAACATGTTCAATCTGCGAGGGGAAGACATTGATGCCGCGAACCACAATCATATCATCGGTTCGGCCTTTGATCTTACTGGTGCGGGGGCTGGTCCGGCCGCACTTGCAGGGCTGGTGGGTCATGCTGACGATATCCCGTGTCCGGTAGCGAATCAGGGGAACCCCCTGCTTGGTCAGTGTGGTAATGACCAGTTCGCCATCGTGACCTTCGGGCACAGGCTTGCCGGTTTCGGGGTCGATGATTTCAGGGTAGAAAACGTCGGAGAATAAATGCAGACCGGCCTTATGGTGACATTCCTGTGAGACGCCCGGACCGATAATTTCCGACAGGCCGTAGATATCGGTTGCCAGCATATCCCAGGTCTGTTCGATTTCACCCCGCATGGATTCGCTCCAGGGCTCGGCGCCGAAGACCCCGATTTTCCAGCTTGCCTGTCGCGGGTCGATGCCCATGTCACGGGCATCTTCGGCCATATACAGACAATAACTGGGGGTACAGGCCAGGATACGCGGCTTGAAATCCTGCATAATCTTGAGCTGGCGTTTGGTCTGGCCCGACGAGGTCGGGATAATGGTCATCCCCATTTCCAGGGCTCCGTAGTGGGCACCGAGACCGCCGGTAAACAGGCCGTAACCATAGGCAATCTGAATCGTATCCTCCGGCACTGCACCTGCACAGCAGAATGCGCGGGCCATCACCTCCGACCACAGTTTGATATCGTCGCGGGTATAGCCGACCAGCGTGGGATTGCCGGTGGTGCCGCTGGAGACATGGATTTCCACCAGGTCCGTCCGCGGGACTGAAAACAGGCCGAACGGGTAATAATCCCGCATATCCATCTTGGTCGTAAACGGCAGCTTGACGATATCGTCGATGGATTTGATATCGCCGGGGCCGACGCCAATCTGGTCGAACTTCTGTTTGTACACCGGGCATCGCTGATACACATAGTTGACCAGCTTGACCAGCCGCTCCGACTGAAGATTCTTCAAATCCGCCAGCGGCATCGTTTCTATTTTTTCATTCCAGATCATAAACCGCCTCCTGAATGCAGGTCGTTAATAGTTGACGCTTCAAGGTATCCTATAACAACAATCGGGTCAAGAATTATCCACCTAAAAGCTGGTTTTCAGGTATAAAAACGCATTTTGCGCATAAAAAAGCCCGGTTTTTGAGGCCGGGCTTGTCAGATACTCTTACAAAACAGGACTTAGAATGTCCACTCCATATTGATACGGGCAAAGATGGCGTGGTCGCGATTGCTCTGGTCATAGTAGCTTCCGGGGATGAAGTAATCGACCAGGAACTGAGTGCGGAAATTCTTGCAGCACTGATAGGTCAAAAGACCGGTAATCATCTGGCCGCGGAAATAGCTGTTGTTGGACGTGGCAAGCTGGGCAGGATTGGCCTGTCCGGCACCGTTCTGGTCGGCCCACATCAGGTTATACAGCGTTTCCATGGTCCATTCCTTGGCGGGCTTGAAGCTGTGCTTGATACCGGTGCGATGCAGGTTGGCCACTTCACCGAGGGCGCCTTCAAACGTCCAGATATACGACTGCAAATCACCTCCGCGCTGATACTGCGGCCAGTCACCCCACAGGGTATCGAATTTCTCGCTCTTATCGGTGGACTTATTGTCACCCGAGAGGTATTCATACATCAGGGTCATTTCATTTTTCAATTCGTCATTGAATGCATATTTCAACGAATTATTCGAGCCAAGTCCTGTCATACTTTCATAATTGCGTCGTCCAAACTGCTTGGCCACTTCCACACTGTAGGACCAGTTGGCATCCAGATTCTGTGCGACACGTCCGCCGAAAGTATGAATATCTGCATTCTGGCCTTCCGGTGTTGCCCACCAGGACGAGGACCCGTCCGACCACTCAGAAGGTTCTTCATTCTTGTACATGTAATAGCCTTCGAGAGTCGTATTTTCAAAGGACTTATCCGTCAAATAGGCGATAATGCCTTTTTCGTCGGTTTTCTGCGTCAGATGGAGATAATCCCGATGATTGATCGGCTGCAGCCACTTGCTTTCATCATCATATTGCAGAATGCCGATTAAATCCAACTTGGTCGTATCTCGTAAATCAATCGTGGCACGGACCGCATCAAAGAAGATCGTGCGAGAACCGTCCGCAGGCGTTCCATCCAGGACCAGCCAGCCGGTACCCAGGATAATATCCTGACGGCCCACAGTCAGCGTGATGGGAGCATTAAAGGCATTTTTCCACTGGATGTTCATAGTGTCAAAGATCGCTTCACGAAAATCCGTATCCTGCTTAGCTAATGATCTCATGCCGTTGACATGATGCCGTTCGGGATCGGTAATCGACCAGAATTCCCAAACCAGCCGGGTATTGAAGGTCACATCTTCATCCAGGGTCCATTTGGTTGACCAGCGAGTACGATAGCGCTGCCAGTGGTTATCATTGGAATTGGCTGTTGGATCACCCCATTGATCATTTGCAGAAAAGATATTATGCGCATAGACTTCACGCAATCTTAAATCCAATCCCATCTCCAGCCCGTCAAACGGGTGATGAAACGCATCCATCCAGGCGCCATTGACATCATGCCAGTGCGGCTCTGCCGGGGCACCAACATAACCTGCTGCCGGTGAGGCAGGGGCAGCGGGGGCAGCGGCGGCGGGTTGAGCAGCCGATGCCGACGAAATCCACACTGCCGCCGACATGACCAAGACCAGACACATAATCCTTGTTACCATACTCATTCTGTCTCTCCTTATTTAGGGTTTATAGAACACTTTGACTTTCCCTTTTCGGCAAATCCGGGCTGATTTTGTGAACATTTTTTATAGCCGGACATGCCTATTTAAAGCAATTCTTGATGTGCTCCTGTGAGGGCGGAGGGGTTATCAGGCTTACTATCACCGCTACCAGTATTGATATCGGCAGCGCAATGATCAGCGGATCCACTTCCGACCAGTTCGGCTTATCTAATAAAAGCGATGTTTTTCCGAATAATTTTGAGCATAACCCGATGGTTGATGCCTCTTTATCCTTGATAAACACCAGCCAGAGGGTCGTGACTATAAACCCGACAAACATCGACCAGATTGCACCGGCCTGCGTCATCCGCTTCCAATACAAGCCTCCCAGAAACGCCGGCAGGAACGCCGAGGCACATAAACCAAAAAAGACCGCTGTTGCACGGGCGATAAAGGTGCTTTCACGGGCATAGAAACTGATGACCACCGCATAAACAATACCGACAATAATGCCGATACGGGTGATGTTGGCACTGCTGCCGTGCTGGCCGGTCACCTGCTCATAGACGTCGCGGCCGATGCTGGTGCCAACCGTATGAAACTGGCTGGAGAGGGTACTCATCGCCGCCGACAGCAGGGTTAATAGAAACAGCAGCCCAAACCATTTCGGCATGGCACTGGTAATATACGTTGGAATGATCTCGTCGGCGGAACCGCCGGCATAGACAATCGCTATACTCCGGCCTTTCTGAATGGCAACCGTCTGGCCATCAGCACCCGGCTGGCTGCCGCCATCACCGGACAATTTCACCGGAGCACTCTTTTCAGGCACATCCCGCCAGACACCCTGTTCGTCAGGCTTCATAATCTGCAGTACCGCAAGCCCTTTGCCGGCATCCAGAGTCTTGACCACCCGACCCGACATTTCCGGCCCAAAGTTGGCAAAATAAGCATTGGACAGAGAGCCAACCGTAAATGCCACCCCGGTCATTACAATAATAAACACCCCGCCGATCAGCGTCGCACGGTTCAGTTCCCGCTTGCTTCGAACCGTCATAAATCGAACCACTAACTGCGGCTGGGCCAGCACACCAATGCCAACCCCCATCGTGATTGTACTGATGACAATCCACCATAGATTATATTTCACATCACCCCACCCAAACGCCGGCATAGCCGTCCAGCCGCGATGACCAATTGCCTGCAGCTTGCCTGGAACCAGCGGAGCCAGCCCTGTGAGTCTTTCATGAGCATGTGTCACCCCCCCCAATTTTACATAACAAAAGATCAGCAGGGCAAACATACCCACAAACATAATGGAACCCTGCAGGGCATCGCTGTACATCACTCCTTTGAGCCCGCCAACCACCACATACGCTGCAATAATCACACTGAATACCAACAACGCTGTCTCATAAGAGATGCCAAAGGAGGCCGCAACAAATACGCTGCCGCCAATCAGCACCGCCGCGGCATACAGGGGAATAAACAGGAAAATGATTGCGCCGGCAAAAATCTGGATAAACCGGCTTTCGTACCGGCGTGCCAGCAGCTCGGGGAAGGTATGAGCATCCAGGCGATGTCCCATCCGCCGCGCACGCGGTGCCAGAAACACAAACGCAATAAATATACCCACAAAGATATTACATACCGTCAGCCACAGGACGCTCATCCCGAACAGCCCCGCAACACCGCCAAAACCCACAATCGCACTGGTGGAAATAAACGTCGCTCCATAGCTCATCGCCATGACAAACGGGTGCGTCTGCCGGCCGGCAATCAGATAATCCGTTGCGCTTTTGGTGCGTAAATAACCCATGACCCCCAGATACATTACCAAAAGAAGATATGCAAGTACTACAATAATATCCAATAACCCTACGCTCTGCGCCAACATAAAACCTCCATTACTTAGAAGCAATTAACGGCTCATATCATCTGCATGATGTGTGATGAATCAGAATTTCTCTTCAACTTTTTTCTCTTCGGCAACCCATTTGACATCATCGGGTTCGACCGGCTCGTCGCCGCGATTCCAATTCAGCAGGCCATAGATAACACACAGCCCGGCACTAAAAATACAGAGCAAATATGCCGCCACTACCCCTTTATCCTCAATTCCTAACATCGTGTTCTTCCTGCAAAATCATGAATATTGATTTGTTTGAAACACATATTCCGCTAAACTGCCGAAGTTTCTATGAAAAGAAACAATAGTGTCGACTATCATTTTTTTCAAATAAATTTTGTTCTGAATTCACAATTTATCGACAAAAAGTACAATAATCGTGACTTTTAGGACATAAATCAGGAGATTTCCGGAGAGATCAGCACAACTCTGGGATTATGTATCCGGAAAAACATGGGTCTAATTAGTATATTATGTGTAGTGTTTACCTGCTAATCCGCACTCATCAGTGATTATTATGCCTGGTGATTCAACAATCGCCGGGCATTCTGATAAAGCATCTTATTGAGCGTCGCGTCGGGCAAATGCAGGTTTTCCAGAAAGGCAATCATGTCTGCCTGGTCTGCCCAGGGGCTGTCTGTCCCGAACAGCAGATAGTCGGCCGGATGGGCCAGCAGCATCCGTCGAAAGCGGTCTTCCCCCAGAAACTCCCGGCTGACGGAAATATCCATCCAGATGGGCTTGCCCAGCAGATAACGCTCGACCTGGTCCCACTGCTGCCAGGAGCCGACATGGGTGGTAATCAGTTTCAGCTCCGGCACCTGTTCCAGCACCCTCAAAATCCGCTGGGGGCCGGCCCGGTCGATCCATTCGAAAGCGATATCAAAACCGGTATGAATCACGGTAATCAATCGATGCCGGCTTAAAGCTTCATAAATCGGCATCATCCGCGGCTCATCGAGGTCAAATTCCTGATAATAGGGGTGAAACTTCATCCCGACAAATCCCGCCTCGGCCACCTGCTCGACCTTGCGGACGGCATCCGGGTCGGCCGGGTGCACCGATGGGAACGGGACGATGCGCGAAGACCGGATTTGTTTGCTCCACTCCAGAATCGGTTCATACTGCTTTGGGCGGGTGGCAATATTGCAAAGCACACTCGTCTGGACACCGGCCCGGTCCATCGAGGCAATCAGCGAACTCAACCGTCCATCCAGGACAGCCTTCCAATCCGCCTCCGCTTCCATCGACGTCATGGCTTTTTCGGCCACGCTGTCCGGAAATGCATGTGTATGAAAATCAATTACAGGACGCATTACTAAATCCCCAAACCAAACTGACTGGTCCAAATCGTCGAGTTTCTACTTGTTGGCCGTAATCGCAGCCTCCAGGTGGGCCGGGCTGGTCCCGCAGCAGCCGCCCAGGATCGCCGCTCCGCAGTTGCGGATTTTAACCATCGCAGCAGCGTACTCGGCGGGGGATAATCGATAGACTGCTTTGTCGTCAACCAGCTCGGGGCGTCCTGCATTGGGCTGGGCAATCAGCAGAATATATCCTCCGAACAATGCTGACGTAAATGTCTGTGCCAGCTTGACATAGCCATCCATATCAAGGGTGCCGCAATTGAAGCCCACCGCACGCACACCCAGGCCTGTCATGGCATCCACCGCCATCTTCGGCGTCACGCCCATCATGGTCCGCGGTCCATCCGGCGTTGAGTCAAACGCCATCGACGCAAACACCGGCTTGGCCGTCACGCTCTTGACCGCTTTGACCGCAACCGTCAGCTCATCCAGAGCCATCATTGTTTCCACAATAAAGCCATCGACCCCGCCTTCTTCAAGGGCTTTGGCCTGCTCGGCATAGGCCGCAAATAAATCGTCCTCTTTCAGGGTCCCCAGCGGCTCCAGGAAATCCCCTGTCGGCCCGATGTCGCCGATGATATAGCGGTCTTCTCCAGCGGCCTTGCGGGCAATCGCCGCCGCGGCCAGGTTAATCTCCCGCATCCGGCCATCCAGTCCATGCCGGCGCAGTGAAATCGGATTGGCCCCGAAGGTATTGGTCAGAACCGCATCGCTGCCGGCATCAAAATATGCCTGGTGCACGGACTCAACAATCTGAGGCTGCTCGATGTTCAGCAGTTCATTGCAGCCGCCCGGCTGGGCACCGCGTTCGAACAACTGCGTCCCCATCGCACCGTCAAGAAAAACCGTTCGCTTGCCAAGCTGTCGTCCCAGCGGTACTCGCATTATAATCTCCCTTCGGCCTGCTCCCGGTCGGGAACAAACTCACAAAATTCATTTAATTGATACACGGCTTCAAATCCTTTCGGTTCGGGCCGCACAAACAGCCGCATCTGGGCCTCTGTCGGCCTGAACACGGCAATCCCCGACAGTTTCAGGGTCAGCCGCGTATTCATCCGGCCGCCGCGAAAATGCCGCAGGTCGATGGTGCTGGGAATTTCCCCAACATCCGTTATCGTCTTATAGTCGCTCAAGTCCGCCGAGGCAATCAGTTTCCCAAGCGTGTCGCAATATTCGATTCGCTCAATCCGGTACGTGCAGCAGTTGATATAGACCCGCCGCAGCCCCGTCGTTTCAATCACAGTCAATACGTCAAATCCCGGATCCTGGGTCAGCAGCCAGTCCAGCGATAAATCGATCTGTCCCAGCGCATCGGCCAGATAAAAGGGATTGAATCCTATTTTTTCCGGGCACAGCATGACATTCCTGCGCGGTCCGTACCACGCCGTATCGAGTGCCGGCTTGACATACATCCAGAATGTCTCGGGGTTGGCCCCGATGCGTATCGGCCCGAATTTCTCCCCGCCCAGGTACAGCCTGTCGGGTCCGACAAATCGCAGCGTCCCGTCAAAGCTTTCTTTTTTGGGCTTTCCCTGCGCATCCGTGAATTCCATCACACAGCTCACCGACGACCGCAGCGACAGCGTCGCGGCCTGCCGGGCTCGCAGCGTATCAATCACTTCTTCCCGGGTCGCCTTGCCCGGGCACAATATCTCCGGCTCCCGTTTGGGCGGCACACATCCGCCCAGCCAGACCAATCCCACTGCCACCCACAGCCCGATCCAGCCGCGGATGATGGAGCCATACTCCGTGCAATGGCATCGATGGTTTTTCATTCCGTCTCCAGGCTCGTCTGCAGAATCTGCCCCATCTGCTCGGACAACTGTTGAATCTGGTCTTCATTGAGGTGCGGATTTACCACATCCGCCGTCCGGTCTTCACCGGTCACCTTCATCGTCCAGATTTCCTGATCATTCTCGTTCCGCGCCGAATCGTATTTCAACTTGCGTTTGCGCATCAGGATCAGCGTCAGCACAAAACGGAAACTCACCTTTTCCGGCTCCTGTTCATTGGCCAGCCGGTCGAAAAACGCCAGCAGCATCGCATCGTCAATCAGCAGTTTCTTTTTGTGTTCGGGATTGGGAATCCGGCTCTTCCAGAAACAATATACCTCCGGCTTATGCTCCTCCCAGTAGGCCGCACAGAAATCCCGGCGTTCCAGGCCCTGTTCGGTCTGGACCAGCGCCGCGAAATACTCCTCCCCCACCGCTAGCTCGCGATCGGTCCCGAAACACCGTCCTACCGTCTTTCTGATTTCCCACTCTGCCATCCGTGTCTTACTCCGCTGTTGACTGCTCGCTGACTAACGATATCCAGGTCCGCATCTTATTCACTGTCGCCGGGCCAATTCGCGGCACCGCATCCAAATCTTCGACCTGCGTAAACGCTCCATGCTGCTGACGGTACTCCACAATCGCCGCCGCCAGTGCCGGCCCTACCCCCTGCAGCCGCACAAGGCTGGCCGGCGGATCCGTATTCGGATTAATGGTATCCAGCGGACAAGGCTGGCTTATCGCCCTGCTTGAATATCCGATGATCCCGCAGTACGCCATCACCCCTGCAAAAGCAATGATTGTTAAATATCTGAAAATTGCAATTCGATGTGACAAAAGAACCGGGGAAATTTCCCCTGTTCTGGATGCATAACTTTCATTTTTTCCGGATTCATACGCCATCGCTCACTCTCCCCGCGCAAATCCGGAATCTAACATCAAGCCATTCACTTGGTCTCGCCCAGCATCTTCAGGATCGTCTTTTGAAATTTACCCATGGTCTGATACGCCTTTTTGGGACTGAGTTTGTCATCCACAAGCCCCGACCCGGCCCAGCCGCAGCCTCCGCCGTCGGCAAGCTGCGAATAGGTAATCGTGGACACCGAAGGCCGACCCAGCAGCGTCTTGTATAACTGCTCAATCCACTCGGCCTGCAATGCCGCCGACCACGGTTCTTTCCACTGGCCCGCCCGGCTGTAATCTTCATTACCGGCATTACTTCGATCCGGAGCCGCGGTCGCCGTAATATGCAGCGGCTTGTTGACCGGCATAAAACAATCCAGACGCGAGGCAATCTGCATCATATCCCGCAGGTGCATCCCCGCCCTGTCCCGGCCGAATTCCAACTGTAAGCCGAATGCATCAAAGCTGATGCCGCTTTGAATCACGACATCCGCATAGACCAGCGGCGGCATCGTCAGCTTGTCCGTCGCGTAATATTCACCCCACGGCGCCACAATTTCCACAATCCGCCGGCTTTTGGCATCGGCTGCCTTGGCCGCCAGACAGGCCGTCCGCGTCATCTCAATCATCTGCTCGTAGCTGAAGCCAAAACAGTTCCGGGCATTCATGCCGCTGATGACACGCCAGTAATGCACATACTTGCCGTAACGGGTCACTAGTTTATGAATAAACTCGTAGGCCTCCTCGCGCACTTTCTCAAATTCCGCTTTGGATTCCAGCAGCCGCGCCGGCACAAGACCAGGCTCAAAACACAGCAGCGGTCCGCAACTGATCGCCAGCCGCTTGCCTGCCAGATGGTCCATGCAGGCATCGATGGAGGAATAGTCGTATTTGCCCTTCTCTGTCTCAATCTTGCCCCAGTTGACCGGTACCGTAAAGAAACTGAACATGTCCAGCATCAATTTGCGATACTGTTCATCCTTAATCAATACCGGATCCACCCCGCATCCGAGACTGTGCCGGCTGACTCCCTTGTTTTTGAGCCGGTAGGACAAAAATTGTTCCGAATACCGCCCCGACAGCTTATCGGAGAACTGAAGTCCTTTTTGCAATGCCTCATCCGCAAGCTGCGAAGCCTTAGCCGGGTCGGTCACAATATATTGCAGCGACTCAATGAACAGACTCTGGGCCTCGTGCGCCAGGTCGGCAAACTTGTCGGTTTCCTCAAACAAAGCCCAGTCTTCGCGCTTCAGCGTCACCTGCATCAGCCGGGCACGGGCCAGTTCCACATTCAGAATATACGGCTCTTCCCGTTCCGGCAGCCGGGTAGTCGGAAGCAGAAACGTCCCACAGCCCTCAATCGGCCACATCAGTGCCAGCCCTGCCGCATCATCTCCCTTGCGGCGGCATTCGATCATTCCATTCTTGAAGGACATCGATTCCACATAGCGAAGCGGAACCATATCCATCCCGAACATATACGCCGCCGACAGCACAAACTGGTCAGCCAACCGCCCGTTTTGATATACTAAAAAACGCAACCGTCCCTCAATTCTTGAGTTATCGTTTTCCCGCTTAATCCGTCCCGTCTCTGTGTCCATAGACTGTCACCACGCAGACGGTCACTCATCACGACTCGGAATTATAACACCAACCCCCCGAATTGCAATCAATTCCCCAATTTTCATCAAATCCCAACCCACAGCCCCCGCAATACAACCATTACTCAACCAGCACCACTCCGTAATAATTCCCCTTGCAGTCGCAGGTTTTGACCACCTTGATGGGGTATCCGTTAGCCCGGACTGTCGCATAGACATCAATCCCGCACGCCTCCATCGACGGGCGGGTCTTTTCAGTATGCCGGCACGTCTTGCCGCAGGTTTTACATAGATTACAGGGACCGGCCCCCATCCCAAAGGCCTTGTAAAAGCCATCCAGAAAGATTTCCCGTTCCAGTACCGGCACCATCGACCGAATATCCGTATAAGCATCGCCGTGAATCAGCAGTGCCGACTTATAAAATCCCAGCATCCGGCGGGTCTGTTCCGGCGTCGGCGAATGCGGCGGACACGTCAGGCACTGCCCATATCCGTCGCAGCCAAACTGACACTTGAGCCGAACCCATTCCGCGGCAACAATACTCTTGGCCGGAATGATTTTGGCCTCCACCGCCCCCAGTTCCCTGGCCCGCTTGATGTATTTGGTATAGCCTCGCATCATG
>CAZKAI010000086.1:3314-18827 GCA_964550565.1 uncultured Pirellulales bacterium | reverse complement strand
CATGTTTGATACACCAGATTTGGAGAAATCGCATTAAAAATAAATATAAGAAAGTCAACTGACATGGAAAAAGGGCAGTGTAAAGGAAGTCTATCAATGAGATTTAACGTACTGTAGCGAAGGTGAAGGCGAAGGCGATATGTTAGGTGTATATCTGATAGTATGCATGGCGGCATATTTTGTTGTGAAATATCGTGCAGGCCAGGTGCTGAGAAAAGGAGCTGAGCCTGTAAAAATCGATGCCGATGGTCGAACTTATACCGTATGCCGTCAGGCGGTTATACTGTCAGCTATTTCCTTAGTTATTGCTGCAATTGGATACTTTGGCTGCGTATTGCCTTATCTGTTCATTGAGGGGGTTGACTGGAAAATATACTCGGTCTGTATTTTCAATTTTGGTCTTTTCCCTGGCTTGGTTATTGCCTGGGGCTGTTATATGAGCATCAAAAGTGCCAGGGGGCATCTTCGGATAAGTGATGATGAGATTGAATATAAGGGGCGCAAGGAATTTATTGTTAAAATCTGCGATATCTGGAAAATAACCTATCCCGGTTTGAATACGTATGAAATTTGGCTAAAGGGAAAAAATAAAAAAGGCTTCGTCATTAACTGCAATGGATTTTATCATATAAACGACATGTGCTCTGTGATGGAGCGATTGAGAGATGATATTGCCCGGGCGAATGGACGGGATAAATCCCTTGCGCATCGATTCAGTCCCTGGAAAGCAGAAATGGCACTTGGCAGATACGTGTATCCTGTGGTGAAACTGATAATCGTATTATTGCTGATCTATGCGTGTTATTGCTGTATTGACTATGACTTTTTCAAAAAAGATTATACGGCCGAGTATAATGCATTGTACGCAGACAGTAGCCAGTCTCAGAATGCATGGCTCTATTATGTTCAGGCTGCGACAGGATATGTGGAACCCCGGGAAGAGCTTCGGAAATGGATAGATGATTGTTTAGAGACCCGTCAATTTAATTTGTCCAATGAACAAACCGAGGAATTAGGGGCGTGGTTTGAAAGCAATGCCGCGTCCTGGGGAAATCTCCAAAAAGCGGCTGCTATCGATTACTGCAATGCCGCTTATCAACAGATATCCATGATGCATCAGTCCGATCAGGATAATTTTTCGACTCCCTCTGACAGCGGTTATAAACTCATTCGAAATTTGTATCAAAATGTGAATGTGTGCCGGCTTGCAGGAATTGTCGATCTGGACAGGCTTGAGTTATTTGAGATGCAAATTGCTTCTTCAAGGCATTTTAGCCATGGCAAGTCTGTGATTGACCAACTCGCTGGATATGGCATGCTTGTCCAGGGTGTCAAATTCTTTGAGGAACAGGCAGAATATGAATTGAATGAGTTGAACAAGGCAAGACGTTTTCTGAAAGAGCAATATCCTGCCGGCGTGCCGAGATTGAATGTTGAAGGTGAAGTCC
This sequence comes from uncultured Pirellulales bacterium, assembly GCA_964550565.1. GTDB lineage: Bacteria > Planctomycetota > Phycisphaerae > Sedimentisphaerales > Anaerohalosphaeraceae > Anaeroglomus. The sequence goes on along the minus strand of CAZKAI010000086.1, from coordinate 17,379 downwards.
TGATATACAGCGGTACTTATGACGACTTGGTAAATAAGAAAAAAATTCCAGTTCAAACTCCATTAAATCCTTTGTTTCTCATGCTGGGGTCACGTTCCGGGACAGAGCGCCATGCTCGAACATATTTTACGAGTGTAACCGAAAACGCTTATCAAGGGATCGAGATCAAAAGAAGCATACTTTCATTTGCAGATATTCACTTTCTGAGGCAAATGTATGTTGATGTATTTGATATAAGTCTTGCTAAAACCTGCAGGGCTTCCCAAAGGACAGATGCCTGGTTGCAGGCGGCATACATAATTCTTGATCTTGAAGAGTATCGACTTATTCATGGATGTTATCCGGTTGATATTGCGCAGCTCAGACAGGCCGGGCTAACCTCCGACCTTCCGGACGATCCGCAGAGGGAAGGTAAAATGATTTATCTGAATGACGGCCAGAGAGCTATTCTTTATACGACGGGTCCCAATGCCATCGATGACGGTGGATATAATGACGAAAAGAAATCCGAGCAAAAGCGGGACGATATTATTTATTGGAAAAGGGAGTTGGAAAAGTAAAAGAATTATTAATGAAATGAAGTGGACGTCATGGACAAGAAGGAGAAATAATATGACGGAGCATGAAAAGCTGATTCCAAAGCATGGCGGCTATCGGAAGCTCAAGAGTTTCCAACTGGCCCAGCTTATTTATGATGTGACGGTGAGATTTTGCCAGCGGTATGTGGATTCTTTCGGGCGGATGCGGGACCAGATGATTCAGGCCGCCCGCAGCGGGGTGCAGAATATTGCTGAAGGCAGTCAGGCATCGGCCACATCAAAAAAGACGGAATTAAAATTGACCTCAGTGGCGCGGGCCAGCCTGGAAGAATTGCGGCTGGATTTTGAGGATTATCTGAGGCAGCGCGGGCTTCCGCAATTTGAAGCAAATCATCCTGTGTTAAAGCGATTCAAGGCGCGTCGTTGCAGTACGATGGAAGATTTGCGGGCATGGCTAAAAGAGGAGCAGACAATTGCCATGAACGCGGACAAACACAGACGGTCACAGACGAACACTGACTCCACGAAAACCGCTTCGCTGTCCGTGAATGTCAGTGAAAGTCCGTGTTCGTCTGTGCTTGTGGCAGTGCTGGTTGCCAATGCAGAATTGTGTTTGCTGAATCTGTGCTGTCATCTTCTCGATCGTCAACTGGCAGCGCTGGCGAAGGCTTTTGAACAGGATGGGGGATTTACGGAACGATTATATCGGATACGGCAAAAAAGCCGTGGCCATCGAGGTAATCAGAGGTAATAAGTCCTGATATTTTTCGTTTACGGGGCAAAGGTATGCGGATATGATGGTGTGGCAAGACTACGTGTTAAATCATTCATCTGAAAGCAGAGAACGGCGATGCGAGTTTTTGATTCGACACAATTAGAACAGATTCGGCGGGGCGGGGCGGTCAGTATCGGCAACTTTGACGGCCTGCACCTGGGACATCAGGATATTTTGCGGGCATGCCGGGAGATGTGTCCGGCCGGGCCGGTCACGGCGATGACCTTCGAACCGCACCCGGCGGCGATATTGCATCCGGAAAAGGCCCCCGGCGTACTGAGTCCCTTGCCGATGAAAATCAAGCTGCTCGAACAGGCCGGCGTGGACCAGCTTGTGGTTATTACCGACAGCCTGCGTCTGCTGAATCTGTCGCCAAAGGATTTTGTCGATGAATTTTTGATGAAAACTGTGGGCCCCAAAGCGGTGGTCGAAGGTCCGAATTTCAATTTCGGTTACGGCCGCAGCGGCAACGTGCAAGTGCTGCGTCAACTTGGGCAAAGCTGGGGGTTTGAGGTGGTCGAGGTACCCTATCGGGAAATTCATCTCGATTCGGACCGGCGCTCGGTAGTCTGTTCGAGCTCCCTGATTCGCCGCCTGCTGGAAAAAGGCGAGGTTCAGGAAGCGTCCGGAATTCTGGGCAGACGATATCGGCTAATCGGTAAAACCATTCCAGGACGCGGGGTAGGCCGGGAACTGGGATTCCCGACAGCCAACATTCACCCGGAAAAGCAGATTATCCCGGACGAAGGGGTATATGCGGGATTTGTAATTGTCGGCGAGTCGCTGGAAGAGATCTGCGTGGGTGGACATCGCCGCGCCAGTGCATTCAGTCTGGGCCGGGCCAAGACATTCCTGAGCGATTATCCGCTGCTTATCGAGGCGCATATTCTGGAACCGAAAGTCGAGAATCTGTACGGCAAGTACCTCGCGATGGAGTTTGTGGAACGGGTACGCGGCCAGCAGCGGTTCGAGAGCAAAGAAGCTTTAATCGACCAAATTCATCTCGATTGCAAAAAATGTATGGAAATTCTGGAAAAACGGGCTACAGTTTAAGTCTATAGAATAGCACGAGGTTGCTATATCACTGTTAAAATTGGAGGTATTGCCGTGGACTGGAATGAATTTCTCAAGGCGGAATATATCTGGGCGATTATCGGCGTGTTTTTGCTGATTATGGAGCTGTTTATTCCGGGATTGTTCGTGTTTTTTTTCGGCGTCGGAGCACTGGCTGTAGGTATTCTCTGCGTTTTTGTGGATATTGGCATCAATACCCAGTTGCTGCTGTTTATCGCGATTTCTGTCGTGCTGATGCTGGTCCTGCGAAGCTGGCTGAAGGGAATATTTCTCGGATTTACGCAAGGCAAGCAGGATGCGTCGCAGAATCTGTCAGATTTTCTCGGCGAGAAGGTTCCTGTGACAGCAGCAATCAGTCCCTTGATTCCGGGGACTGTGGAACTGCACGGGACAGCATGGAAGGCCCGGGCAGATCGCGCGATTGCGGTTGGGACGGTCGTGGAAATTATCGGAAATGACAATTTAACGTTAATCGTCAAACCTGCGATGATGCAGGAAGGAGAGAAAAAATGAATGAGATGCTGATATTAGCGGCTCGCGGGCCGATTGGTCCAGGGACTGTGATTCTTATCGCAATTCTGGTATTTGTCCTGGTTGCGTTTGTCAAGATGATTCGCATCGTGCCGCAGCGCGAAGCGTATATTGTGGAACGTCTGGGAAAATATCATGCAACACTGGAAGCGGGTTTTCATGTTCTGGTTCCGTTTATCGACCGGGTTGCGTATAAGCACACACTGAAGGAACAGGCACTGGATGTCAAGCCGCAGGTGTGTATCACCAAGGATAATATTGCCGTTGAAGTTGATGGTATTCTATATCTGCAGGTGGTTGATCCCAAGAAGGCATCGTACGGCATTGACAACTATATGTTTGCCTCCATTCAGATTGCCCAGACGACGATGCGTTCAGTGATGGGTAAACTGGAACTTGATAAGACATTTGAGGAACGCGATGTCATCAACAGTGCCATCGTGGCCGCTGTCGATAAGGCGTCCGATCCCTGGGGTGTAAAGATAACGCGGTACGAAGTTAAAAATATCTATCCGCCCCAGAGCATCAAAGACGCGATGGAAAAGCAGATGCGTGCCGAGCGTGAAAAGCGTGCGGTGATTGCCCAGTCCGAAGGTGACCGGCAGGCCAAGATCAACCGAGCCGACGGTGACAAGCAGGAAATGATTTTCCAGTCGGAAGGTGAAAAACAGAAACGCATCAATGAGGCCGAAGGCCGGGCAGCCGAAATTGAGAAAATTGCATTGGCCACAGCCACGGGTATCCGTGAAATCGCCAAGGCCATTAACGAGCAGGGCGGAGCCGATGCGGTCAAACTGCGTGTGGCCGAGCAGTACCTCAACGAATTCGGCAAGCTGGCCCAGACGAATAATACCATGATTATTCCCACCAACTTATCAGATATTGCCGGCATGATTAAGACGGCCACAGCTGTATTTTCACAGAATAAACCTTCGGCATAAAAGGTGTCTAAAAAGAGATGTTTTAAGGCGAGATTTATGTCTCGCCTTTTTTGGTGCATTAATTCCTGTTAATGGGTATAGATAGGCCAATATATCTATATGGTTTAATTTGTAATCTTTTGTTATCCGGATTATTCCTGATTGCGTTAACATGGATAAAAAGGGTATAATCTGATAATAGTGTAACGAGGGTGTTAAAAATCTTCGGAGGATCGAAAACAAAATTTCAAACCTGGCAAGTCCGCTTTGTAAAAGGTGGTAGTCTGCGGCTATCTGTGGACTTGTATCTTACAAACTGTTTACATCTGTTATTTTCTGCAAAGACTTCGCGATTAAACTATTCCTGCGGATCTCATCGATGACAGGAGTAATGCGGCAGATAAATTATTTTTGATAAGGATCAAGACAATGAACAAGAAATTCATTACTGGGATTATATTGAGCGTTGGATTGCTGAGTTTTGCCGGACCACTGAATCCGCCGGCGGCGCCGGAATCGACGATGAAGACATTAATGGAAATCGAACCGCGGACGCCGGTCGAGTGGCTGGGCGGAGACCCCAATACGATGTTTATTATTGACCAGCCGGGTTCGTATTACCTGACCGGCACGATTTTTGCCGACCCGATGAAACAGACCTGTATTGCCGTCAATGCCAGCGGCGTGGTGCTGGATTTGAATGGCTTTACGATTGAAGGTCTGGAAGGAACACTGGCACGGACTGCGATTCAGGTCAATGGCGATGACCGCCGGAGTGTCTGGATTAAAAACGGTTCGATTCTGAACTGGGTGGAGGGAATTTTCGGGCCGGATGCGGATGGCATAACCTGTTCGGACCTTCAGATTCATTGTGTCTATTGGGGCGACCGGGGTATCTGGCTGGGGGATGCCGTTCGTGTCGAACGATGTACCGTCAGTTCGATGGCGTATGGCATTTGTGCGTATCAGGGTGATTTCAGTCACTGTTCCGTGTATCAATGCGGTGCACGGGGTTATGAGATGTGGCAGGGCGGGATTATCTCCGATTGTGTTGCCCGGTGGTGCGGCGAGGGAATTTATAGTTTTCAGAATTGCGTGATTGACCGCTGCATGATGAATGAATGTTTTATTCGCGGAATCACAGTTGAGCAGGAGGGCCAAATCAGCCATTGCTCGGTACGGCTGACCGGCAAAGCCTATGATCAGACTGGGATACGGGCGATCTTTGGAAACCTTATTTCGCATTGCACCGTTACCAACTGCTGGGCAGGCATCGATGTCGGCGACGGCAATACCATCATTGATTGCACGGCGCGGGACAATGGTGAGTGCGGGATTGGAGCGAATGCCCAAAATGTGATTATGCGTTGTGATTCCTCAGCCAATGACCTGTGGGGTATCTGGGTGCGGGATAAGACGATTGTCAAAGACTGTGTGGCGTCCAACAACGGCAACGTGGGGATTGATATACGCTGCTGCGGGCAGGGCTGCCGGATTGAGTCTAATCTCTGCAGCGGCAATAAATACGGCATTCATATCGATGCAGAAGGCACGCATCATCATCTCGTTGTGAAAAATACCTGCGGCGACAACTGGCAGGCCAATTATGATTTGGGGATCCAGAACTCGTGGGGGCCGATTATTGATTTATCATCGGCCTATGGTGATATCTCGGCTATTGCCGGGGCTGACCATCCCTGGGCGAACTTTGAGTATTCACTGGTACTGGCTGAAACCGGACCGGCAAAGGAATAAGACTCCATTTTATCGAGGAAAATAAAAAATGCGTCGAATCATTGAAAACAGAAAAAACATTGCGGCTTTGGCAGTTGTCTTTGTATGCGGCATTGTCTGGATGGTCTGGGCAGGAAATTTGTATCCGCCGGCGCCCCCGTCCAGTACGATGAAGACGCTGGAGGAAGTGCATACCGCGGTGCAGGCACTCCGCGGGACGGCTCCAAAAGTGGCATTTCCTCCACAAAACAACGCTCTTTTCCTACAGGTCACGGGGATCCCGGGAGACAGTACGGAGGCACAGCATCCCAACTGGATTAATGCTCAGGGATACATGATGAATGTTGCCAATGGAGCAGAGCCGGATAAGAAGCCGTACCCGCTGTTTTCGGGGGTATATATTTCCAAATACACCGACAGTGCTTCGGTTCCCTTAAAGCTGAGATGCTGTAATAATGAGCGAATTGAAATGATTACGCTGGAAATAGTTAAACCCGGGCCAATGACTACCTTTGCCTATTATCGTCTGCGTTTGTGGAATGCGCGGGTGGCGTTTGTCGAGCCGTTTTCGTCGAATAATGGCGGTTTAGAAGTAATTGCCTTTACCGATTATACAAAGATCGAATGGGCCTACAGAGACAGCAATACGGCCGATTGGCAGGTTGAAGGCTGGGATATCCCTAAATACAGCGGTGAATCTTAGTCGATTCAGGAGAGGGTAATGAAAAGTCAATTATTGATTGTTATAGTGGGTTGATCGATTTGATATCACAATCAGCAGAAAGGAAAACATCATGAACAGAGCATGCATTCGTGTATTGATTATTACAGGGGGACTGGCATCGCAGCTTTGGGCGGGTTCCCTGAATCCGCCGGCGGCGCCGGGGGCGACGATGAAGACGATGACGGAGGTTGAGCCGCGAATAGCGATCAGCACCGATAATACGCCTGGGGATCCGAACAATACCTATATTATCTCACAGCCGGGTTCATATTATCTGACGGGTAATTTCGTCAGCAATTTTAAACACGGCATCCTGGTCAGGGCCGACAATGTGATCCTTGATCTGATGGGTTATCAGATCAAATCAAGCTGGTACAAAGCACAATCCTCGCAGAATACCACATTCCATGGCATTAAGATTCAGGATCGATGCAGAAATATTACCGTACGCAACGGCACGATTTTCAGTGATCGCTTTGTCAACAAGGGCTTTTATCATGGAATCGCCGCAGATGCCGGGACGATTATCGATTCTGTGCGTATTATAAATGTCGATATTTTCGGCAGCCGATATGACGGCATTTATCTTTATGATGCGACGGAAGTTCTGGTTGATAGCTGTACCGTCAAAAATTGTGTCGGTCATGGCATGATGATTGGCCAAAAAAGTGTTGTGAAAAATTGTGTTGTATCGGGCAATGGGAATTCGTCAGATATCAATGTGTTTGGTATCTATATTCGCAGTGGTTCAATAATAACCGAGAATACCATCTGTGGAAATGGTGTTTCGGCGACCTGTAACCGCACCTCTGCCATTGTGGCGGGAGAGGGCTGCATTATTGCCGGCAATACAATCACTGATAATGGTTATCTGGCTGCGGCAGAGGTCTATGTTATCAGTGCCTATTCCGGCTGTAAGGTTGCTGATAACATTGTCAGGGACAACGGAGCGTCTGCAGAAGATGCGGTTATTGCTATTGATGCCGGAAGTGGCTGTACTATTTCCGGAAACACTGTTTCAGACAATGGCTCTGATTGCGGATATTTTGTTTATGGCATTAATGCTGGAAGCGGGTGTACTGTAACGGGCAACACCATTACCGACAATGGGTCTTCTGCGGCAAATACAGTGTGGGGTATGGCGATTGGTTCCTACAGTCTGATCAATCAAAATACCTGCTATCGGAATGGCTCAGGAGCCCCTTCGGCGATAAGTCTCTATGCGGCACCAGGCTGCGTTTTGGGACAAAATGTGGCACCTTAAAACATGAGGAGATTTCAATTATGAATAATACATATGGACTTGTTTTGGCGATGATCCTGCAGTTGTCGGGTATTCATGGGTTTGCGGAAAATATCGATCCGTATAATACCGGCGCCCAGTATGGCTGGAGTGAAAACACCGGATGGCTGAATCTGGAGCCATCCGTCGGCAGCGGGGTGCAGGTCTCCGATGACAAGCTGCTGGGCTGGATCTGGGGCGAGAATATCGGCTGGATCAACCTGTCGTGCGAAAACACCGACTACTGCGGTACGGTGGAGTTCGGCGTTGTCAATGACGGCAATGGGAACCTGTCGGGTCTGGCCTGGGGCGAGAATGTCGGGTGGATCAATTTCGATCCTGTGGTTCCCGGCGAGACAAAAGCCAATGAATACCGTGTCCGCATCGATAGTGATGGCACCTTTTCCGGCTGGGCCTGGGGGGAGAATATCGGGTGGATTCACTTTGATGGAACGGCCGCCTGGAGTGCGCAGGCCTGCGTGGTGACGCTGGAAGATCTTGAGCATTTTGCCGACTACTGGCTGCAGAGCGGCTCTGTGCCGGGGGAGCTGGACGGGCAGGCCGGAGTCAAAATGGGAGATTTCAGTGTGTTTGCCCACTACTGGCTGACTTTCTGTCCGGACGGCTGGAAATTGAAATAATCTTCTGCCAAAGATGAATTTGAAGGATATCACACAGATGGGCTGTGTGCGAGTCATCTAATTTTACAGAGAGGGATGGGAACATGAAAAACAGGATGGCAGTGGTGTGTGGTTTGTTATGGATGATTGCTGGTTTGGTTTCTACGGGGCAAGCTGATTCCTGGCCGATGAAGCAGCGGGATCAATATCATACCGGCCGGGCGGATTTTGTGGTTCCCGCGTCGCGGATGAACGATTCGTTTTTTGATATTATTCTGTGGCAGACACCGGCCCCCGGCTCTCCCGGCGAAGGGAATTTTGGCGGCTCGTCGATGTCGTTCTTTGACGGGGCCGGGCCGGATGAAAGCGATATTGTCGCGGGAACCTACCACTGGCCCAAGGGAGTGCAGGGCATGGATCGCCATACCGGCAAGACCTTCTGGTATGGCAATCCCGACGGCGGCGAATACATTGCCCGGGTGACGCCGGGTTTTTCTGCTGATGGCAGCACGATTTATATCATTAATGATTCAACCTTGGCCAATGGTCCCCTGATGGCCTTTTCTCCAGTCGATGGCCTATACGTATTTCATGACAACCGTTATGATATGAATCCCGAGCATCTGAGTCTGGGTTCTCCCTTGGTTTGCCAGGATGATGGCCGGATTTTTGCCTATAGCTGGAACGACCGGCCTTATGCGGCATGGGATGATGGTTCAGACCTCGGCGAGGTCTGGGCCGCACCCTGTCAGACCCAAACCTGCTTTAATGAACCGTCTTTATGGACGGATATGTATGGCGAGAAATCTATTGTATCGGTCGGTCGCGGCGGTTTTATGATGGCCTTTGATGATTATGGAAATATCCTGTGGGATGCTCCGACACCCGCAGGAACGGATATGACACCGACGATTGATCCCGACAGCGGCTCTATCTATGTTGCCGTGGGAATGGACCATATCTATGTCGTCGGGCTGGATATCTATGGTTATCCTCTCTGGGATGCAGCCCATGTGCATGATTTTACCCCTATAACCCAACCCGAACGAGCTGTGGGGACGGGCTGCCTGAGTTTTGATGGGGCCACGTATTATTTTCAAACCGTTGCAGAAGATGGCAGCGGTAAACTTTATGCCATCAATACCTCCGATGGTTCACTGAAATGGACGTATGATACCCAGAGCAGAGGCTGGGAAGACCACTGGGCATGTCCGATTGTCACGCAAAACAACGTGATCATTGTCGGCAATAATGATAACGATACCTATTTTGCCATCGAAGACCAGGGACAGGATAATCCCGTTCTGCTGGATTCCCTGAGCATAGATGAGTCCGGCTCAGCTCGCAATTCTGCCACGCTGAGTTCTGATGGCTTGTTGTATCTGCCGATGCGCATCAGTTGGACGGCCGGCAATGGCAATGGCCAGATGCCGGACTACACGGTGCAGAATTTGTTTTGTGCGTTGGATCTGACCGAAGATGCTCAGACGATATTATACCCTCCGGGCAAACAGCGAGCCATTGCCGGCAACGGTTTGGTGCTATTAAAATGGATTCAGGTTCAGGATATCGCAGGCGTATTTGACCATTATGCGATTTATCGGGATACGGATGCGTTTTCATCAGTTGAAAGCATGACGCCTCTGGCGACGGTGGATGGGATTGATATCCTGAGTTATCAGGACGAAACCGCCGTAAACGGCATATCCTATTATTATGCCATCACGACAGTTACGGCCTCCGGCGGTGAAGTCAGGACCATCCATGCCATTGGGCCGCGCACGCCGCGCGATGAAACCGATCTGCAGGTTGTCTCCATCAGCCGCACGCCATTCTATCCCCGGTATTGTGTACATTACACCGGTTCGCTGGTGACTGAAGAGTCCGGTTTCGGTCCGTATTGGTGTTCAGCCGCGACAGGATTCTGTGATGGGCAGGATGAAAATACCAAACGCTGGCCGGACCTGAATGAAGAGATGACCTATGCAGCCAAAATTCGCAATCGCGGTACCAATAGCGTTTATGAAAATATTCTGATTACCTGGGAAATCGATGGTGCGGTTGTTGAACAATACGACAGTATGACCTTTTTGATGCCAGGCGAGACAAAAACCTGGGATTATATTTTACCGTGGGATGATCAATCCCATGATATCCGTTTTTCAATTGATATCATCGATGATCGTCCCGAAAACAATGTGCTGGAAAGCAATACGCTGGCTGTGGGTTATCTGACCTATATCGATGCATCTTTTATAGAAAAATTCAGGGATGAATGGTCCGGCAACTGGCCCAACATTCAGACCGACGATGTGATTGACTGGCTGAACATGCACATGAAGCGATTCAACCAGTTGTTTGCTGAGGCCAACTGCCAGAAACGGGTGCATTATGATGTCCTGGAGGTCCTGGATGATCTGGCCGACGACCCGCAGGATCCAGCCCCGATTCATTTCGCAATATTCCCATTCCGCTATAACTGGGATGCCGATTGGGATCCGCGTCTGAGTGGTTATTATCATACGGATGATGATATCGATTATGGCCTGTTGCACGAAATGGGCCATCAGTTGGGGATGATTGATGTCTATCAGTTTGATTTGAGCGGCGAGCAGAATCAGATCAATGGGCAGGGCTATTCCGCCCACGATGACCTGATGCGGGGATGCAGTCCGTTTATTGCGGAATTTCACGCGCTGGCGATGAACCACTGGCTCAAGGTTGGGCACGGCTATTATGGCCAATTTCTGTACAATTTGCCGCAGACGATTCAATTGCGTCTGTTGGATTACAAAGGGCGTCCGCTGGATGGGGCTACGGTCAAGATATACCAAATCTGTGAACGCGATGGCGTTGGCAAGGTGATTACGGACCAGGTTAAAGCGCAGATAACAACCGATGAAAACGGGATGTGTACACTGCCCAATGTGCCGATTGATCAAAATCTTGTGCCCCCCATTCCAACGGGTGATGCTTTGCACGATAATCCTTTCGGGTATGTACATGTTGTCGGCACCAATGGCGTCCTGTTGTTCCGTGTCGAATACAATGAGGGGATTGACTATTGCTGGCTGGATATCACGGAGGCCTGTGTTGCCTACTGGAGAGGCCAGACCGATACGGCTGTTTTTGAGCGTCAGCTTGTGCTTGGCGGCCCGGTGATGCGGATTATGCCCAGGGATTTGGCCGAGTTGACTGCCTACGATTGGGATGCCTGGGCTGAAGCGGCCACCGCCTCCGTCGAAGATGATATGACTAATTTCAAGGCCGGCGCCGGGGCTGTGAAATTTGTTACAGATGGCGGATTCGATACGTATCTGCGTTATCCAAAGACCTACACTGCCTTATGGGATTTGTCGGACGCGACTCAACTGCATATCTGGTTCTATGCTGAGAATAGTCATGGTTTCCAAAATGAATGCCCATGGATTCGTCTTAAGGATGCCAACGGTAACTATTTCGAATATTCTTATTATGAAGAGGGTCATCGGGCCGAATTCCTCTATAAGGCCAACTATCAGTGGAAAGAAGCGGTAATCCCTCTGGATGGAGAATTTGTGGATACGGGATGGAATCGCACCTTGCATGGTTTGCCGGATATGAGTCGGATTCAGTATATCGAAATCCATGCTGACACCTGGGATTATGGTTTTAAACTGTGGGTGGATGATGTCTGGTTTGACTGGCCGGACTATAAGTACCGGGACTTCCACACGGATAACTTGATTGATATTGCAGATATGTCGATTCTGGCGGACCAGTGGCTTCAGTTTGATATTGAATTTGCCCCTGCTCTAGGGACCGACCTGACCCAGGATAAACACGTGGACCTCGCTGATTTTGCGATGTTCGCCAAATGCTGGCTGGAGGGTATGCCGCTGTAAATAATAATGTTCTCATCGGAAAGGGAAGAATCATGGAAGCGAAGAAATATTTCCTTACAGCGATGATATGCATGATGAGTTATCTGTTGTCGGCAGGTTCCCTGCCCTTGGATCAGGATTCCTGGAGTGAATATGCTACCGGAATGGCGGCTGAGTCCGACGGATGGACGCGCACCTGCGGCCTGAGTCAGCAGATTGTCAGTTCTTCTGATCATATTGCCGGGACGTACAGTGTTGGATGCAGGGCTATTTCAGGCCAGTGGACCAAGACATTCCACTTTGCCAAATCCGTGTCACTTTGGCGAGTCATGGCATTGCGATTCTTTCATAAGGATTCATGGGATGACCGCAATGTCAATGTCCGCATCTATATGACGCCGACGGCTGAAGAACAGGCGGAAGGAATCATCGACAAATGGGTTGCATTTGATTATGTTACTTCGACCGAATGGACTGAATTTGTCGGTTCATTCGATTCAGGAGAGTGGCATTGGAATAATCCTGAAGGATCGAGTGAAGCCGGCAATACTCAGCTTACCGAACTGATTAAAATCGAGTGGTTTGCCTATTATTTCCCATGGCTGGCGCCTGTTTCCATCGGGGATCAGATGCTTATGGATCATGTTCATTTTGTTACGATGGATGTGGATTTGGTTGACCTGAATGATCTGGCGGCGGTGTCTCGCTGGTACGGCTGCACGGACTGCAATCCGGCAAATATTTATTGCGAATATGCCGATCGTTATCGGGATGGTGTGGTCAATATCAATGACCTGATGAGCCTGGCGAATCACTGGCTTGAAGAAGATTTGAGTTGAATCGTAGAAAGGATATTACATGAGAGAGACAAAATCAACATTCAGATTACTGCTTGGACTGGCAGTATTATGTTTAATGATTGCGGCGGCCTATGTTGTCGGCGGGGATCTGAATCCCGGCAATACCCCGTCTCCGACGATGCGGACACTGGATGAGCTCTATAAAAACATCCAGCCCGGCCTGCCGTCGGATTGGCTGCCATATCCCACCGAACAGCAGGTTGTCGGCAAAGGCGCTATTCTCATGAGTGTGACTGGACAAGCACAGGGAAGATTTCGTGGCAGTGCAATCGAAGATATGATCAAGGTGGTTGGTCTCGGACATCAGCTTGCAAATCCGGTAGACGCTGCATCAGGTCTGCCGACGGGCAAACGACAGCACAAACCGATAGTTATTTCCAAATATATTGACAGTTCTACACCTCAATTATACAGAAGCCAGGTAACCAATGAAATCCTGACGCATGTCTATCTGCGGTTCTTTCGCAAAGACACTGCGGGCCGTGATATCCAGTATTACACGATCCATTTAATCAATGCCAGAATCTGTGACTTTAAAACGGCCTATCCCAACATCGAGCAAGTCAGTCTTGTTTATGATACCATCGAATGGATATGGGAAGATGGCGGTATTACAACATCGGATGACTGGGAGTCTCCTGTTGCATAAGCATTGATGCAACAGACCAGGGAGTTCCCTTTTTATGCATTATGAAATTATTATTGCATTTTTCTGACAATACAATATAGTTAAAAAAAGACATAACAAGTATTGTGTATGGAAAATGCGGACAATCTGGGCGGTGTCGCCCCGATACAGCCGCTTGATAGTTTTATCAGGAGGTTATTGAGTATGGTTACACGAATGTTGTTGGTTGCTTTGGTTGCGTTACTGGTTGTTGGCTGTGAAAAAGAAAAGCCGGCACCTGCGCCGACTCAGCCTGCAGTGGATCAGACTGCTGCGGATGCTCAGAAGGCTGTGGACCAAGCCACACCGGAAGCCGAAAAAGCTGCCGCTGATGCTCAGAAGACAGTCGAACAGACCGCTGCTGATGCACAGGCTGCTGCCGAAAAGGCTGCCGCTGACACCAAAGCCGCCGCAGACAAGGCCGCTGCTGATGCCAAAAAGGCTGCCGAAGATGCCGCGAAGGGTATTCAGTTGCC
>CAZKAI010000086.1:0-3214 GCA_964550565.1 uncultured Pirellulales bacterium | reverse complement strand
CCGCTGCTGATGCCAAAAAGGCTGCCGAAGATGCCGCGAAGGGTATTCAGTTGCCTAAGTAAACATTCTGCAAGCCTAATCTGTGCCGACAGGATCGAAACTGGATTCTGTCGGTTTTTTTATGTGACAAATAGTTTATTGTTTATCATTAATTATAGATATGCAAAACTATTGAGCTATGAACTACTTTCTGGTATAACCAAGTCAGTTTATTTTTTTTGGAGGTACAATCTCAGTTTGGAAAAAATTCGTGAGCAGTTGCAGGTTCTCAAGGAACGTGCCGTTCTGGTCGGAGCGTACACCCGGGAACGTCAGGTTGATATTAATAAAACAGATCCCCTTGCCGAGTTGACCAGCCTTGTTGAGACCGCCGGGGCGGTCGTGGCGGGACGAATTCAGCAGCGTCTCAATCGGATTCATCCCGGCACCTACATCGGTTCGGGCAAGGCCGAAGAGCTGGCCGAAAAGGTCCGGCAGCATAATGCCGATGTGGTCATTTTTGACAATGACTTATCCCCGGGCCAGATTCGTGAACTGGAAAAAATCATCAAAGTCAAGGTTCTTGACCGCAGCGAACTGATACTGGATATCTTTGCCACCCGGGCCCAGACCAAACAGGCCCGCCTGCAGGTGGAATTGGCCCAGCTTGAATATACATACCCCCGTCTGACCCGGATGTGGTCGCATCTGGATACGGTGACCGGCGGGGCGAGCACCTCGGCCGGTGCGGTTGGCGGTATCGGTACACGCGGTACCGGCGAAAAGCAGCTCGAAATCGACCGCCGCTTAGTCAGCAAACGTATCACCGAACTCAAACGCGAGCTGGAGATTATCGACCAGCGAAAACTCCGCGAAATCGACGGGCGAAAGGACTTTTTTACCATCTGCTTAGTCGGCTATACCAACGCCGGCAAGAGTACCCTGATGAACGCCCTGACCGATGCGGGGGTGTATGTCGAAGACAAGCTGTTTGCCACCCTCGATACCCGTACCCGTAAATGGCGGCTCGACTCGGGTGTGGAGGTATTGCTCAGCGATACGGTCGGTTTTGTCAGTCACCTGCCACATCATCTGGTTGCCTCCTTCAAGGCGACACTGGAAGAGGCCCTCGGAGCGGACCTCCTGCTGCATGTAGTGGATGCATCCAGCCCGCAGGTTTTCGAGCAGATTAAGAGCGTCGAGTTGGTGCTCAAGGAAATCGGATGCGGTGAAAAACAGGTTCTTACCCTGCTGAACAAGTCCGATTCCATCTGCGATATCAAGCTCTTTGAAACGCTCCAGACGGTCCATCACGATGCCGTGGCCATCTCTGCCCGCACGAAGATGAATCTGGACAAACTGTCCGCTGTCGTTGCCGAAAAAGTACGCGGCGGCAGGGTGCGTCTGCGGCTTCGTCTTCATCCCGGCCAGGGCAAGCTTATCGCTTTTCTGAAGGCCAATGCCACGGACCTGACCGAACAGTACGAAGGCGAGGATGTGCAGATTGAAGCGACTCTGGGCAAAAACCAGATGATGTCGCTGCAGAAGCTGGGTGCGGCGGACTATGAGCTTATTTGATTTACTGTATCTTTGGATTGAACCGGCCGGCCGATGAAAATATACCATGACTATGATTTGACTGCGTGTAATTCCTACCGGGTGAAAGCCGTTGCTGCCCGTGTCTTTATGCCGGAAACGGATGAGGATATCGCTGTCGTCTTTTCCGACCGCAGCAGGCCCCGCGTCATTCTCGGCGGAGGCTGCAATGTCATTCTGTCCAGAGACTATTACGACCAGTTCGATTTTGTCATCTTTAACAGTACCTTTTCCGCCTGTTCGGTGCAGGGGACTATGCTCATTGCTGAAGCGGGTCTGTCTCTCAAAATTCTCAGCCAGACGGCTCTTGAAAACGAATTATCCGGGCTTGAATACTTTTACGATGTTCCCGGCTCAGTCGGCGGGGCGGTCTTTATGAATGCCGAAACTCTTGGCGAATCGTTCAGCGACTGGATCGAAAGCGTGACTTTTTTCGATACCGGCGATTTATCGTTCAAGACGCTGCCCAAACAGGACCTTGCATTCGGCTATCGTCAAAGCATCTTCCAGCAGCGTCCCGACTGGGTTGTCGTCCGGGTCCGGCTGGTGCTGCCGCACGGCGACAGCAGGGCCATCCACAGGAAAATGATGGATAATCTGGCACTACGCCATCAGAAGCAGCCGTGGGATGTCCCCAGTGCCGGCAGTGTTTTCCGGCGTCCGCAGGGGCGGTTTGTCGGGCAGATGATCGAACAACTCGGCCTCAAGGGCCACGCCTGCGGCGGGGCAATGGTCTCGCCTAAACATGCAGGCTTCATCGTCAACTACAACGGCAAAGCTACCGGCCGGGACATTCTCGACCTCATTGCTCTGATTCAGGACAAAGTTTTTGCTGCCTATCAGGTCAAGCTTGAGCTCGAGCAGCGGATTATTTGAGCCCTATCGCCAGCAATTGACAATCCTTATCTTCTGCAAATCCCCGACACGTTCTGTGCCGCCATTTCTGACAGAAATATTAAAATTTTGGAATTTTTCAAAATTCCATAAAGCCCGGATTTACAAGAAGATGCGGTAATGTACAAAAAAGGTCGCCAATGTGTTTCCTGCAAATCGTTCAAAGAAAAGAGAATTACGCTTGACATAATCTTCAAAAAAGACCATAATTCATTAATGCAAATATTTGCGTAAGGCTTTATGGATAAAAAGAAGAAATCGTGACAGCTCTTTAAAAGACTTGCGAACGCCTGATCACAGCGCGTTACAGAATGATTTCGAAACAGATTTTGCCAGCTTTGATTTGACACCTTGGATTACACCCTAGTTGCAATTGTTCATCAGATTGATGATTGATATCTGGATAGAAGAGATAGAAAGCAGGATTTGCATGAGGAGGTAACATGGAGTCTAAGTGTGTAATGAAGTTTGTCATTTCAGTGTCATTAGTGTTGATTGGCCTGGGCCAGGCCGAGATACTGGTTGAGGATTTTGAGTACATCGATCCCAATGCCTTCACCTGGACCGAACATAATGGGAACGCAGTAATTACCCTGGTTCCCAGCGATTCAAATGACTTCCATCAGGTCATGAAATATGAATACTGGTGCGGAAACGACCCTTATTTTACCGAAGCCTTCACAATCTTCTCTGAGGCGCAGGACTGGTCGATGTATGATACCTTTGGCATGTGGGTCAAAGGCAG
>CAZKAI010000085.1:0-19118 GCA_964550565.1 uncultured Pirellulales bacterium | reverse complement strand
ACCTGTCCGGCTGCGGCGGCAACCTGAGTCGCCCCATCGGTTAAACCATTAATAATCCGGTTAATCGGCAGGGTAATACTGCGGGTGATGAACAGGGCCATAACGACTCCTATGATGACACCAATTCCCAATCCTATAACCATTGTCATTGTGGCGGTATTCAGAGAATCAGCCGCATGACTTGACGTATCGGCAGCTCCTTTCATCGCTCCCACAGACGTATCTTTGGCCAGTACCGTGGCATCCGTACTGACAGCGGCCGCCTTCTGTGTCAGTGTTTCTTTGTCAGACCAGCTTTGCAGGAAGTTATCCATGCATTTGGCGTATGCGTTTCCGGCACTGCGGCAGTCTTCAATCTGTTTGAGGTTGACCTCTTGTTTGGTAATGGCTTTGAGTGAATCCAGTTTGGTGTTGACCTGGTCAAACAGGCTGCGGCTTTTCTTCAATTCTTCCATATCGCGATTGGCGATGGCTTTCCATGTGCCGACGCGAATTGTGTTTCCAAGGCCGACAACCTCATCGACCAGTTTGATTTTGACAATCCGGTCCCGCTGTACGTCGGCAATGGCCTTAATGTCGCTCTTGTCATCAGTTCCCGCGGTGTTGAGCGTCTGGTCCATCATGGAAAACTGACTGTCAAGAAAATGGGTGCAGGATTCCATGAATTTGTCTGCCAGCAGACAGGAGTTCTCTTTTTCCTTCTGCATCTGATTAACAAGGTTAATCCGCTGATTGAACAGGCCTTCGTACTCCGTAATTTTTGCCGTCACGGTATCGACTTCACTGCCTAACTGCTTATTATTGAATTTCCGCCCGTGTTCAGCGGTGGTTTTCAGGTTTTCTTTGACATCCCCTAATTTCCCCCTGGCTTCTTCAAGAAACTGTTCGTTTTCAGTATATGCATATCCCCGGGCCGCAAACATGGTTTGCAGAACCGTCCGTTCGATGTCATTGACCAGGACCACTTCAGGCACAATATTTTCAGCCAGTTGCGTGGTGGTGCCTTTGACGCCCAGCATGGACCAGCAGGCAAGACCTCCCAATCCTAAAGCAATGAGAATAAGCAATCCAAATCCGAGGCTGATTTTTGCCGACAGTTTCATGTTCTTGAACATACCGAATCTCCTTACTTAGTGACACCTTCGTTCGTGCGGCTCGACGAACACCTCACACAGAGAACCGACTGAGCCTTCTGCTCGGTCTCGAGGCATTGAAATGCATGGTTGCCGATTCTACTGCGGCTATCGGAGAAAAACCATTCTGGTTCGAATGGGGAAAATACCGACTAAAAGGGTTGAATCGGAAAACAAAACAATGCAGCCAGGCCAAATGTCTGATAATCGATTTCGCAAAACCGAAATGATACCAATAAAAACAGGCTTGGTGAGATTGTAACGGGATCGATGTAAAAACTGACTTTGGAATTAAATGTGAAAATAAATTCAATTCATCAGGAATGAATTAAAGAAAAAAGAAATTATAGCGTTATAATCCGTCCGATAATTGGATTTATTGCGATATATTCACAAAAACACATGGATTATTGCACCGTCAGGAACAAGTATTTTTTGATTAATCAAAGGCAAATGACCGGATTACAGTTTAAAAATCATCTGTGAAAGCCGGCCCAGGTAATCCGCATCAATCGAATCGAATGCCGCCGGCTGATCACTATCACCGTCCAGAACAGCTTGTACAAGACCCTGTTCATTTCGTACTGGAATCACGATTTCCGACCGACTCTTCGGATCACAGGCAATATGGCCGGGAAACTGGTGTACATCCGGCACGACTATCGGTTGATTCTGATGGACTCCTGCCCAGCAGACGCCGGTGTTGGTTTTGAGTTTCTGACAGGCCAGCGTACCCTGATACGGCCCGACCAGCAGTTGGCCCTCGACGAGTCGATAAAATCCCACCCAGTAAAAATGCCCCATCTTGTGATACAGCAGGGCGGCTGCAGTAGCCATGCGGCTGATTGGGTCAGGTGTAATTTGATATAAATCAGCCAGTTGACTCAGGAGGCGTTCATATCGTCCAGCTTTTTGCTGTGGTTGAAAAGAGCTCATTGATAATCCTTGATTGCTTTGTGAATCCGCCGGATGGCTTCCTGCAGCGTGGGTTGGGTGCAGCCGTAATTGATTCGCAGAAAACCTGGACCGTCGAACTCTGCCCCGTCGGAAAGCCCCACCCCGGCCTGTTCAAAAAATTCAACCGGCTTTTCAAGCCCCAGCGGGCGGGTATCCATCCATCCCAGATACGTCGCCTCCGGCGTATCCATATTCAGGCAGCCGGTTTCTGCAATCGCCCGACAAAGCATATCACGATTATGCCGGAGATAGGCAATCAGGCGCTCGTGCCAGGCCTGTCCCTGTCCAAACGAAACCAGTGTGGCCAGATAGCCGATGGCGTTGACGTGAGGGACGATTCCAAATGTGGCCTTGCGAAACCGATGCCGCAACTGCGGATTGGGAATAATCGCCATCGCACAACTCAGCCCGGCGACATTGAATGTCTTGCTGGCCGCCATCAGGGTAATCGTATTGCCGGCCGCCGCTTCACTTACGCAGGCGGTGGGAATATGTCGGTGCGATTCATCCAGAACCAGATCGCAATGGATTTCATCCGAACAGATGACGATGTTGTGTTTCAGGCAGACGTCGACGATGGATTCCAGTTCCTGCCTGTCCCAGACCCGGCCAGTGGGATTGTGCGGACTGCACAAAAGCAGCAGGGTGGTTTTGTCGGTGAGTGTGTCTGTGAAACGTTCGATATCCATTTCATAACGGCCGTTGTGATGTGTGAGAGGGCAGCGGAGCAATTGCCGCTGGCTATACTCCGGAGCCGATAGAAATGGCGGATAAATGGGCGTAAATGAAGCAATTTGTTCATCTGCGGCGGTCAATCCGCGACATACCACATTCAAGCCGCAAACCAGCCCCGGCAGCCATACAATCCAGTCCTCCTGGATTTTCCAGCCGTGCTGGCTGTAAATCCAGTCTGCAGTGACCGCGTTCAATTCCTCGGGCCTGACCGCATATCCGAATACCCCATGTTCGGCACGCTGACGCAATATCTCAATGACCGCATCCGGACTGCGGAAGTCCATGTCCGCCACCCACATCGGCAGAATATCACGGCTGCTGTATTTGGCCCATTTCAGACTGTCTGACTGGCGCCGGTCTATCGGTGTATCAAACCAGGGATCGTTATGATTCATTCGGTTTTGTCTGTGTGCCAAGGCTTAGTATTTTCGCGGCGGACGATTCTGATAGTTGTTCCGGCGGAATCCGTTTTCACCGCCATTGGGTGCACCGCCCGCTGCAGGCGTCCCGGCTGAAGCCGTCGATGAAGATACTGAACCATCTTCCAGTTTCCCGAATATCATCCGCCCGGCGGAGGTCTGCAGGGCGCTGGTCACGGTAAAGTTGATCAACTGGCCGATGCGGTCATTGCCGCCTTCCACCACGACCATGGTGCCGTCTTCAAGATACCCGACACCCTGACGCTGGTCTTCACCCATACGGATGATCTTGACCTGCATGGTTTCGCCGGGCAGGGTCACGGTTTTCAGAGAATTCGCCAGGTCATTAATATTGACCACATCCACACCGCGCAACTGTGCAACCTTATTCAGATTGTAATCGTTGGTAACTAATCTGCCGTTGCAATTCTTGGAGAATGCCACCAGCTTCTGGTCCACGCCTGCCTTTTCCTCGATGCCCGGCGGGGGGGTATCATCCACGATGACCTCAACGGACGGATTATGCTGGAGTTTATTGAGCATATCCAGCCCCCGGCGTCCGCGATTGCGTTTCATTTTGTCCGCAGAATCCGCGATAAGCTGGAGTTCGTTGAGCACAAACCGCGGCACAATCAGCGGCGAGTCAAAAAATCGCGTATTGGCGATGTCTGCGATACGTCCATCGATAATGACCGACGTATCCAGCACCAGCGGACGCAAGCCCTTAATCTGACGGGAAAACTCAAGATAAGGAATCACAAACCGAAAATCATCTTTAGTCCGAACCACAATGCTGATGGTCAGGTAGCAGATGCACATCCCGGCCATCCAGATAATCATACGCAGGGTCATCTCCTGCAATTGGAGGTTATAAATCTCGTTCAGCATTTCAATGACTCGCGTCATGGCCCAACTGATGAGAATCCCGACCAGGAGGCCAAAGAAAATACCAGCCAGGGCGGAGAGCGATTTTTTGGGAGTCAGCCACTCGGTAATAATGGTGATAATGCAAATTGCCAATCCAACGATAAAGACCTTGATGTCTTGCTCGCTTTTGGCGGTCTCGTTGAGGCCGACCAGCAGCACTGAAGCGGCAGTCAAAAAGAATAAAAAACGGATAAAGTATAATAACATTCTTCAGTCCTTTCATAAAATAACATTTATATAAGCTATAAAACACACTTTAACTATAAGACTTTACAGTATAAACCGCCTTCCACTTTTTACAATCTTTTGCATCGTTTTGATTTATCGGACGAACGCAAAAGTGATAATCTTCTTTCTCTATACAGATTTCGTCTGTTGATGGGGGGTTTCATTATTGTTTTCAGAATTGTCGGAATCATTGTAATAGCAATTAAGTCGACGAACTGACAAGTCGATATGCTTTCAGAGCAAAAAATTGGACTGTCAGACAGTATTTACAATTTGTTATTGAAATTTGGGAAGGAAATGGCAGATGTCACTACAGACAAAACTTCAACCGAAGGGATTGCTGGATTCCGCTCTGGAAGCAGTCATCAATGTGGCACGCCACAAAGGGGTGGTATTTAACATCGACCTTGGCAGCAATTTGCCGGATAGTTTTTATTGCGATAAAAGCAAGCTGACACAGGTCTTAGCCGCACTCAGCGATCAAGCCGTCAGACGGACATCGCAGGGATCAGTGACGATTCATATGACACCCGGCGAATGCCTTGAAAATGGGACATTACGGATAGCATTTTGCGTGGAAGATACAGGGCAGGGCGTGGATCCCGATGGCATTAGCCAGATTCTGGACCTGGATATTCCTATTGGAAGCTGGCCAAAAGAATACAGTAATAATGATGCTGCCGTTGCGCTGCGTATGTCGGCCAAACTAGTCAATTTAATGGGTGGGCAATTGGCAGTAAAATGCAATTCCGGCCAAAATACCCAATTTTCCTTCACAATTCCAGTAAAACAAGATGGGCAATTAGCAAATAACCTCAAGGCCCCGGCTCAACAGGCACCAGCTGCGCCCGCCAACACGGCAGCACGTCCCAGTGATGCTGCGGATGAAAAGTCGCCAACTGCTTGTGCAAAAGTACTTATTATTGATGATGTTCCGGAAAACAGAGCACTGGTTGAAATACTGCTCAAGAAAATGGGCCACAAGACATCATTTGCCACGAATGGACTCGAAGCGGTGGAATTATGTAAAAAGGACAAATATGATGTTCTTTTGATGGATATTCAGATGCCTGTCATGGACGGCTTGGAAGCTTCCCGACAGATACGCGCCGAAGGCTTGAATACCAAATCAACGATTATTGCGATGACGGCCTCCGGAAACAAGTCAGATGAATTTGCCGCACTCGATGCAGGCTGTGATGATTGTTTGCCTAAGCCCGTTGATAAAAAGAAGTTAGAACGCAAGTTATGGAGGATTGTGGCACAGATTCAGCAGCTTAGTGATGCCGAACACGGCAAGAGCATCGTATCGTTTCTGGAAGGGGACCCAGATTACCAGAAGGCCATTGAAACCTTCATTGAAAACCTGCCAAATCGGGTGGATGAAATCAAGACGGCCTATGAAAAAGGCGACCTGAAAGATCTTTCTTTTAAAGTCCATGCTTTAAAAGGTTTGGGCGGGTTTGCCGGATTCCCAGTGTTCACCGAAAAGGCCAAGATTATGGAACAATCGATCAAGGCCAATGAAGTCGATAAAGTACAAGCCCAGGTCGATGAACTGGTTCAGCTTTGTCTGCGAACAAAACTCAAAGGTGAAATACAGATGTAATCTAATATCTATCTGTAGATTATATTAAGGAGGCGCAAAAGCTTTCCGTGAATTCGGAAAGCTTTTGCTATTTTTGGGGAGACAGGTTTTCATTTATTGTGATATAAGGTTAATAGGTCTAAATTACCCAAAATAGTTCTTTTTATGCGAATCGAACAAAGTTTTAGATTTATTTGGTCTTGCTTTTCGATATAATACCCAATCGAAAGAAAATAAGGCGGCTTGGCAATCGAGTTTCTTTTACTCATGGACGAATCAAAGGACAAAACAGTACTGGATAAGACCAGTGATTCAGAACTTCTGGAGCGTTACCGGAAGGGAGAAGAGGCCGCGTTTCGTGAAATAGTAAGTCGATATAAAAACTCTCTTTATGCCTTTTTGAGGCGTTTTATCAGCCAGCAGGATGTGGTAGAAGACGTCTTTCAGGAGACTTTTTTACAACTTTACAGCAGCCGGGACAGTTTCGACGTAGACCGGCCCCTGCGTCCGTGGTTATTCACTATTGCAGCCAATAAAGCCAAAGATGCCCTGCGAAAAATCCAGCGGCAGGCGACCATGAGTATGGGGACGATGGCCGATGCCGGTGATGTCTCCATGGATGAGGTGGTCAATATCCTGACCAGTTATGAGACCACGCCGGAAGATGAGGTCAGCCGAGACGAAACCTCGGTCCGGGTAAGACAGATTATATCGGAAATGCCGGATAATCTGAGGGAAATTTTGCTTCTTGCCTATTTTGAGCAATTTTCTTACAAACATATGGCCGAGATTCTCAGTATTCCAATAGGGACGGTGAAAAGCCGACTACATACAGCAGTGGCACATTTCATGAAAAAGTGGAAAGCTGCAGACCGAGGTGATAATAACGCATGAGACTGAGTAAGGAACAACAGCAGATTATATTGGACTTTTATTTTCGCTGTGGGACGGAAGATGATATTGCCCGAGGACGCGATTTAATTGCCTCCGATGCTGAGGCGGCACGCCTTTACGATGGTCTTGAATCGACATTAACGGAGTTGGATAGTATAAAATACGAACCTTGTCCTGATAATCTTGCGGAATTGACCATTGCCAAGCTCAAACTTGCGGCATCATCCTGCAAAGCAGGACAATCCAATCTCGAACGGCTTCTTGCCGCTGAACAGCAAAAACCCGCCTTTACTCCTGCCGAACAAACACGAAAAAACCCTGTATTCCTACGGAAATTCTATGATATTATGGCCGCTGCTGCGGCGATGATTTTAATTGCCGGGGTTGCCTTCCCCACATTTGCCTCCATGCGAGCGCACAGTCAGCGCGTCACCTGTGAGGCAAATATGGCACGAGTCGGCCAGGGTTTCAGTAGCCTGATTCGGGATAATGAACGTCTGTCTGGAGTCAAATTGGCCGCTGGCTCTCCCTGGTGGAAGATTGGAGATCAGGGCAGTCAGCCCCAATCCAATACCCGGGTCGCCTGGCAGCTTATTAAGCAGGATTATGTCAAGCCTGAGACGTTCATTTGTGCCGGCCATAAGGGCGGCCAGTCCGTTACCCCCCAGCAGCTTCTTGAGCAACTCCACGATTTCCCCTGTCGCAACAACATCAGTTACAGTTTTATGATTATTTGTGATAAGATGGGTTCTATGGAAGGGCAATCGCGTCGTATCATTATGAGCGATATGAACCCTGTATTCAGACGGATACCCGAGTGCGGCAACAGGCAGTATGACAGACTCAATGAATTTGAAAAAGTGCTGCTGACCGACCAGCTCAAGAAGATGAGCAGTCCCAATCATGGCACGCGCGGACAGAACGTCCTGTACTGTGACGGCAGCGTGGAATACGTAAAACAGCGTATTGTGAACGGGGATGATATTTTTACCGTCCGGGGTGTGGAAACCTACACCGGGACTGAGACGCCCCGCGATGAAAACGACGTTTTCCTGGTGCCATAAGGTACTGGATTTCCCCTCAAAGCCGTTCACAAGTAATTATACTGATCCTGCTTGAAATTTTCCGGTTCGTCGCGGCTAAGTACAGCAGCTTCAACCATTTGCTTCTTTTTGCTTGCGGAATAATCATACCCGTTGGGTATATTTAAGTCACCCTCAAAAATACTCCTTTCTGTATTGCATCCCTTATGCGCCCCACGTATGATATACCCCATGGGTATATCATGGTATGTGCCTGTGACAGTATGTCTTATGCAGGATTCGGATATGGAAAGGATCGCTATGTTTCAACCCTGTTTTGCGTCAAAAAAAAGCTTTCTTATCTGGTTTGGGATGATTCTATGGTTTGGATGGAGCCATTGCTGGGGGGCGGACTCTGCCAAAACAATCCGTCTTTCAGCGATGGATTTATCTGTTATGGAAACCGGCTGGGGGCAGGCCCAGGCCAACCAGACAATTGATAAAAAGCCGCTGACGATTGCCGGCACGCGGTATTCGCACGGCGTGGGCACTCACGCCGAAAGCAGTTACACCGTGGCAGTCAACGGGGCGACGCGATTCACGGCCAAGGTCGGGGTGGATGATGAGGTTCGCGGCAATCCCGCTTCGGTAGAGTTTGTGATTATCGTGGATGGCAGGGAAACGTTTCGCAGCGGAATCATGAAGCCCGGAATGGCCGCCAAAGAGGTCGATATAACGCTGGCCGGCGCCAAAACGATGGAACTGAAAGTCACCGACGGCGGGGATGGGGTTTCGTATGACCATGCTGACTGGGCCGAGGCGGAGTTTACCTACAGCGGCACAGCCCCTGCGATTCCCGCAGAAAAACAGCCGATTCGAATTGCGACATCCGGTTCGGCGATGACGCTGTTTACCGCAAAAGACGGCCGGCTTTATCAGTTGGGATATGGAGCATTGGAAAAGGCAGTGCCGGCTCCCCGGCGCAATCCTGCCCGAGAGAATGAATTTTATCCCCCATCCGGCAACGGCTTTATTTTAGAGCCTGCGATTCAGGCCATCCATGCCGACGGCAATACATCCACAGACCTGATTCTGGACACCGTCCATACCGAGACGGCGGATGCCAATATCAGCCTGACACGAATCACGTTAAAAGACAGCTATTATCCATTCTATGTGACCCTGTGTTTCAGGGCTTACCAGCAGCAGGATGTGATTGAGCAGTGGGCCGAGATTCGACATCAGGAAAACGGGCCGGTTACTTTATACCGGTTTGCCTCATCGGCTCCGGTGGTGCAGGGCCAGAGCTACTGGCTGACTCACTTTCACGGGGACTGGGCGCAGGAAGCCCAGTGGATTGAAGAGCCGCTGACATCCGGGATGAAAATTCTGGACTCCAAAATCGGCGTGCGTGCCCATCAGTATCGCAGTGCGATGTTTACCCTGGCACTGAATCAGCAGGCCAAAGAGGACAGCGGTGAGGTGATTGGCGGAACCCTGGCCTGGTCGGGCAGTTTCCAGTTTGCCTTCGAAGTGGACAACAACAATCAACTGCGGATGCTGTGCGGGATCAATCCATTCGGTTCGCAGTATCGTCTTGAGGCCGGGCAGACCTTTACGACACCGGCTATGCTGTGGAGCTACAGTCAAAACGGCAAGGGGCAGGTCAGTCGTAATTTCCATCGCTGGGCCAGACAGTACGGCCTTCGGGACGGTGACAAGCCGCGTCCGATCTTGCTGAACAACTGGGAAGCGACGGACATGAATTTCGATGAGAACCTGATTGTGTCGCTGTTTGACGGAGCCAAAGACCTTGGTGTTGAGCTGTTCCTGCTGGATGACGGCTGGTTCGGCAACAAATACCCGCGAAATAATGACCGGGCGGGGCTGGGCGACTGGGATGTCAATGTCAAGAAATTGCCGCACGGCCTGTCCTATCTGGCCGATGAAGCGAATAAACGCGGCCTGCGATTCGGCATCTGGACGGAGCCGGAGATGGTCAATCCCGCCAGCGAATTGTATGAAAAGCATCGCGAATGGGCGATCCGGCAGGCGCATCGTGAGCCGCAGACCAGCCGCAACCAGCTTAATCTGGATATGAGCCGACCCGAGGTCAAAGAATTTGTCTGGACGTGCATTGATGACTTGTTCGGTCCCAACCCGGCCATCAGCTACACCAAGTGGGACTGCAATCGCTACGTGACCCAGCCCGGCTCAACATGGCTCAAACCCGACCAGCAGACGCATCTGCTGATTGATTATAATAAGGCATTGTATGAGGTGATGGCACGGATGGCTGAAAAATATCCCAACGTCCAGGCGATGCTGTGTTCCGGCGGCGGCGGGCGGGTGGATTACGGCGCTCTGCGGTATTTCCATTCCTTCTGGCCCAGCGACAATACCGACCCGCGCAGCCGCGTAAAAATCCAGTGGGGCTACAGCCATCTTTTCCCGGCCTGTGCCATGTCCACTCATGCGACACGGATGGGCAACCGGCCGCTCAAGTTTACGCTGGATGTTGCCATGAGCGGGGCGTTCGGGCTGGATATGGATGTTCGTAAACTCAGCCCGGCAGATCGCAAAACCGTTGCCCATGCGATTGCTTTATTCAAACAGATCCTGCGGGACATTGTTCAGTATGGCGACCTGTATCGCCTTGCATCACCGTATGAGGGGGATGGAGCGGCGATGAATTTTGTCACCGCTGACCAGTCACGGGCGGTGCTGTTTATTTATCAATTGAATAACGGCCAGGCCAGCGTAATCAAGCCGCAGGGGCTGGATCCGCAGCGAAAATATCGTGTACGTGAAGTCAATCTGCCCGAAGGCACAGTCTCGCAGTTGAAAGAAAACGACCAGGTGCTTGACGGGGCGACCCTGATGCAGCAAGGCCTGACGTCGCCCTGTACAAAAGAAAATCAAAGCGCTGTAATTCTATTCGATGGCACAGTACAGTAAAATTGGAAATGAATGATCGGAGAAATGAAACTTGACTTACGATGTAAATAGAGTCCCGTCCCCGTGTTATCTGATTGATTTGGGCTTGCTGGAAAAGAATCTCAAGGTCCTGCAGTTGGTACAGGCACGGACAGGCTGCAAAATATTACTGGCTCTTAAGGGTTTTGCGGCATGGAGCACGTTCGGGCTGTGTCGGCAGTATCTGGCCGGAGCGGCGGCCAGCAGCCTGCACGAAGCCAAACTCGCCCGTGAGTTTTTTGACAAGGAAGTCCATCTCTGCGCCCCGGGATACCGGGATGATGAGATGGAAGACTATATCCGGATTGTCGATGATATTGTCTTCAATTCATTTACGCAATGGATGCATTTTCGGGATAAAGTGTTAAACGCCCCGCGGAAGATCCGCTGCGGCATCCGCGTCAATCCGATGCATTCCGAGGTCAAGACGAAGATTTACGATCCCTGTGCCCCCGGCTCGCGTCTTGGGACGCTGCGGGAATTTTTCAGGGAAGACCAGCTTGACGGCATTACCGGGCTGCACTTTCATACCCTGTGCGAACTGAATGCCGATTCGCTGGCTCGGACGCTGCCGGCGGTCGATACCCATTTCGGCGATATTATCCGCCGTATGGAGTGGATGAACTTCGGCGGGGGACACCATATCACCCGGCCGGACTACGATGTTGATTTACTGTGTAATCTGATTACGGATTTCTATCATAGGTATCCCAATATTAAGACCATTTATCTGGAGCCGGGTGAGGCGATTGCCCTCAATACCGGGGTGCTGATTGCCACGGTGCTGGATATTACCCACAATGCGATGGATATTGCCATTTTGGATACGTCGGCCAGTGCCCACATGCCGGATGTGCTGGAAATGCCGTACCGCCCCAACATTACCGGCGGGGATTTGCCGGGCAAAAAGGCCCATACGTATCGACTGGCCGGGCCGACGTGTCTGGCCGGCGATGTCATCGGCGATTATTCGTTCGATCAACCGCTGAAGATTGGCGACAAACTGGTCTTTGGTGATATGGCCCATTACACGATGGTTAAAAATACGATGTTCAACGGCATTAACCTGCCGGATATTGTCCTGTACGACCCTGCGACGGATCAGTACAAGGTCCAGCGGCATTTTACCTATGAGGATTTCAAGGGACGACTATCCTAAGTCGAGGTTCAAATTGGAATAAAAGAAAAATCGGGAGGCAGTATGGGTAAGAACAATCTGTACGGCAAGATGTGTTGGTGTGAACCGGGTGTTCGTCACCGATTGAGTCGATGGGATCCTGATGAGACGGCAGGCCTGGATAAGGAGCAGGCCCAGGAGCAATTTGACAAGTCCATCAAAAGGCTGCAGGAGTTGGAATTTCTGTTGTATGCCGAAAATAAACATTCGGTGCTGGTGGTACTGCAGGCGATGGATGCCGGCGGCAAAGATGGTACCATTCGCAACGTCTTTGGGCCGTTGAATCCGCAAAGCTGCAAGGTCACGTCATTCAAGACACCGACCTCGGTAGAACTGTCGCATGATTTTCTCTGGCGGGTCCATGCAGTCACGCCGCGCCTGGGAGAAATCGCTGTGTTAAATCGCTCGCATTATGAAGACGTCCTGATTGCCAGAGTCAAGAATCTGGTGCCTAAATCGGTGTGGTCCAAGCGATACCGGCAGATCAATGATTTCGAACGGCTGCTGGCCGAGAACGGCACCCATATCCTGAAGTTTTTCCTGCATATCAGTAAAGAGGAGCAGCTCAAACGGCTCAAAAAACGACTCGAAGACCCAACCCGCCACTGGAAAGTGGACCCGGCGGATTTTGAGGAACGCAAGCTCTGGGGGGATTATCAAAAGGCCTATGAAGATGCCTTTACCCGATGCAGTACCGATTATGCCCCATGGTATATCATTCCCGCCAATCATAAATGGTTTCGCAATCTGGCGATTGCACGCATTCTGGCCGAGACGCTGGAGGGCCTGAAGATGAAATTCCCGGCACCCAAATATGATGTGTCAAAAATAAAGGTGAAATGACAGACTGAAAAGCAATGCGTCGTGCATTCTATTCAATGAAACAGGATTCTTAAATGACGATAAATCCTCCGCAAATTGATCAACGAAACTATTCGTTATATAAAATAGTGTTTCTTCTTGTGTTCACTGTCTGCTATTGGGCCTGTCGAATTCCCCTGATTCATGAACCTTTATTTTTTGAAGAAGGGACTTTTGCAGAATTAATAGTTCATCAGCCTGTCGGGCCGTATTATAATCTGGGCGGTCGGATCGACGGCCAAAACGTCTATGGCAAGATGTCGCATCCGGCAGGCCCTTATGAAATGCTTCGTTTAGCGGGTAAGCTGGGACATTTTATGTTGTATGACCCATTGTATCTTGATGATGAAATTATTACACCGCGATTGAGAATTTTAAGTTTATTTATTTCGTGGTGCGCATGGATGACGATCGCCTTCTGGGTCTGCCTTACAGCAAAAAATATGCGGCTATACCTGATTGCAGCCGTTGCAGCCATGTCTCCGCTGGCAATTAAAACATCCACTGTTTTACAGATTGATAACACGGCGGGTGTTCTGATATGCGGGGTCGCAGCGCTATTGATTTATCAGGCATCCCGATGTTCGACGAAACACAGGCTGCCGTTTTTTCTTTATGCAGGTGCGGGATGTATTGGAGGACTTGGGAAACAGGAATGGTCTATCGCGTTGATGGCGGCGATTGCAGCAGGACTGCTCTGGGTCAGCCGTCAGCATCGGAAATTGTATTTTCGGGATGAACTATGGTTTGGATTAAGCATGGCAGCAGGATTGCTGTTTGGAAATTTAATCAGTTTTGTTTATGATCCGGAAAACTATGTGTCGGCCTTCAGCGTGATGAAGGGGCTTTCCCGTTTTTCTGAGGATGCCACGGGTACTTTTTATGCCTCATTGAAAATCAGAATACCTTTTCTGGCCAGCTTTTTTCTTTTGGCGATGTTAATGCTTCTGTTTGTTCTATCAAGCAGGCCGAAATCGTTTTCAGCTCGAACAGTATTTTTTTATGGTATTTTTTTATGCCTCCCGTTCCTGGCTTCTCAGAGCTATGAACTGAGGTATTTTGCTCCCTCCTTAATCGTAATCACAGTCGGATGCATTGGTTCAATACCCGCTATTACTTCATTCGGTCAACGAGCTGCGATTCAGTCTGTCATGGCATTGATCTTGATGTCCTCTGCAGTATTCTTGTATTGTTATACGCCGGATCGAAATGTTCAACTGGAAATGATACAGGATGGGACACTGAAATCTGAGCCGGGAACAATCCTTTTCTTAAATAGCGGAGCGGGATGGAATAAACCAGATATTGATTATGTGAACGATACGATGGGGATTCAATCCGTCTATGCAGGAGCAGAAAAAATAGGCAAAAAGGTGGTC
Source organism: uncultured Pirellulales bacterium (assembly GCA_964550565.1). Lineage (GTDB taxonomy): Bacteria > Planctomycetota > Phycisphaerae > Sedimentisphaerales > Anaerohalosphaeraceae > Anaeroglomus. Next base: position 4,822 of record CAZKAI010000085.1, on the reverse strand, counting down.
ATCCCCCTGCAGGAAAATAATTCGGGAGCCGGTAAAAAATAACCTATTATTGCTATTACCGATTGCGACCCTGCAGTTTAGCCAGCAGGCGAAGAATCTCCAGGTACAGCCAGACCAGAGTGACCATCAGGCCAAAAGCACAATACCATTCCATGTATTTGGGGGCGCCCTGACTTGCTCCCTGTTCAATCATGTGGAAATCAAGCACAAGATTCAGTGAGGCAATGACAACCACGACAACCGAAAAGAGAATGCCCATCGGGGTCGAACTATGGATAAGCGGGGCGTTGACGCCAAATGCACCGAGTACCAGTGAAATAATATAATAGAGCGCGATAGCTCCCGTGGCGGAGGCAACTCCGGCAATGAACCGCTGCGTTGGGCGGATAATACCTGAGCGATAAGCAATCAGCATACAGGCCAATACCCCGAAGGTCAGAAAGACGGCCATAAAGACAATTCCCTTGTATTTTGCCTCGAAAATAGCGGATATTGCACCCAGTGCCAGGCCTTCAAGAATGGCATAGATTGGAGCGGTCATGGCCGACCAGTCTTTTTTGAAAATTGTGACCAGCGCGACGATAAACCCTCCGATTGCGCCCACCATGACCCAGGGTGCTGCGGAGGCCGGGTCCAGAGACGTTTTGTGCCATGCCCAGCTTCCGGTAACCACGGCCAGCAGCAAGAGCAGGGCGGTCTTGTTGATTGCCCCGGAAATAGTCATAGCCTTGTCGCCGTAGAAAGGGACGGCTTCAAAGACTTGTTCATTTAAAGCAGGATTGCTTGTTCTCATTGCATATCTCCAATCCAATCATTATTTTAGTTATTATTACGATCGTCGATTGTATTGGTTCTTCAAATTGAGTCAAGTTTAAACGAGGTTGAACTATGGGACAATCGGGCCGTAAAATGTACAGAGTCATGGGATAGGATAAGTAATGAAATTGCTATTTATGACATTTTACGCATTTTTCTTCGTCTTTTGTCCGGGCTGTTCGGATCGAGAACCTGGGCAGTCTGTGACAGCAATGCCAACAGAGACCCCGAAAAATACAGGTGTGCCGATGGAAAATCAGAAAGTGGAGTTGACGGATTGGCAATGGAAGCAAAAGCTGGATCCGCTGCAATATAATATACTGCGTAAAAAAGGTACAGAACGGCCATTTACAGGCAAATATTATCTAAGGCCTGAAAAAGACGGAACTTATGTTTGTGCTGGCTGCGGCAATTTGATCTTTAAGACGGCCAGCCAGTTCAATTCGCATTGCGGCTGGCCGAGTTTCAGCGAGGCTCAACCCGATAGCGTCCAGGAAAGACCGGATACCAGCCATGGGATGGTCAGGACTGAAATTACCTGTGCTCGATGTGGGGGCCATCTGGGACATGTATTTGACGATGGGCCGGGACCGACGGGATTGCGATATTGCATCAATTCTGCAGCGATGGAGTTTAACGAAGAACAATAGCGAGGAAACGCCTGTTTTCGGTTTAAAACCGTTATTTTTGATACTGATAAGCGGATTTCTGTTACTATCGAGAAGAATTTTCTAAAAAGCGACAGATTGTATTTGACAATTGATGTCCAGTCCGTGTAGAGTTATTTTCAGAACAATGCCGCATCAAGTTCCCTCGGGATGCGGTACAATTGGAATAACGAGGGGTTTGCAATGTGGCTCCGCTGTGAGCCAAGGAGATTCATGTGAGTAGCGGTACAGTTAAGTGGTTCAACGAGAAAAAAGGTTTTGGTTTTATTACTCCCGATGATGGTGGCGAAGATCTGTTTGTGCATTACAGCAATCTTGCGACCGAAGGTTTCCGCACCCTGCGTGATGGCCAGAAGGTTCAGTTCGACCCCGCCAAAGGCCGCAAGGGTATGGAAGCGACCAACGTTCGCCCCTGCTAATGTAAGGTTTTTGACGCAACGCGACAAATTCCACGGGCCTGTTTAAAAGCAGGCCTGTTTTTTTGCCTCGAAAAACCATTAATTCTTTTGGATGAGGATGCCGGCGTATCGCCATTTCCCAGCGAAATCGTCGTGTGAGAGAAAGACTTTGCCGGCCATTGGGTCGGCGATGACGATTTCGGTGCTGGTGATGTCCAGCACAGTGACGAAATGGTCCACGCCCAAACGGAGTTTGACTACCGCAATCATGGGGCAATAGCCCTCGAGCTGCGAAATCGAGTCAAATCGACGTATCCTGCAGGAGATTCCCCGGTCAGCGTATAAAGCTTCGATTGCCTCGGCCAGCAGGTATTCTGTGGTGCCGATGGAAGGTGTTGTACGGCTTGCCAGGGCAAGGGCGCTTTCTTCGGCCATAATACCATATTGGTACAACGCCGAGACTGCCGCTGCCGCACCGCAGGTATAGTGGGTTGTCTGAAGACAGACCTCGTCTTCCACCCAGGTATTCAGCCCGGCCAGCCGAGGATAGGCCAAAAGAAATTCCACCTGGCATACCAATCCCAGATACAGGCTTGCCAAAACGGCAAACACCGTGACCATGCGCCTTTGTCTGCGATGGGGCAGATGCGGGCAGAGAATGCCGAACAGCAGGGGGGCAAGCCCGCAAAACAGAATCTCAGCGATTCGGCTCTGGCCCAGGAGCAGCATCCGGGGATGGTAGCCTATTGCCGGAACTCGACGGGCCAGAATGATGACAAATAACAGCACCATGGCACATCCGCAGACACTGAGCCACTGCCATTTCCGTACTTTTGACAGCTTCACGCCAAACCATGCGGCACTCAGTGCCGTCAGGAGATAACAGCACAATATCAGGATTTCGCCGGCCATCAGTTGGATTCTTTGGGGATATTATTCTCCCGGAAGAACAACCCCAGGAACACGCTGACTGCGACGGCCATGATGGCAGGAACCAGCCAGATGGAAGTCCAGTGGTGGCCGGTAATCTGGCCGTTTTCCACGATTTGATAGTGTTCGGCAACCAGGCCGGATGCCCGGGCCCCCAGCATCATCCCGACACCATAGGTCACCAGGGTAAACAAACCCTGAGCGCTGGCCTGAATCTGCTGAGGAGCTCTTTTGCCCACGTAAATCTGGCCAATGACAAAGAAAAAGTCATAACAGACGCCGTGGAGTGCAATTGCGATATAGTAAAACCACAGCAGCGGGCCGGGATTTCCATAAGCGAACAGGGCATATCGTGCACCCCAGGCCAGAATGGCGGCTAAAAGCATTTTCTTGATTCCCAGGCGGGCAAAGAAAAATGGAATGGCCAGCATAAACAGGGTTTCGGAGATCTGGCCGAGTGTCATTTTGCCCGCAGCATTAACGACCCCGACTTCGTTGAGAAACAGGTTGGTGAAACTGTAATAGAAGGTCAGCGGAATGCAAATCAGCAGGGCGCTGATGATAAAGACCGCAAAGGAACGGTCTTTGAGAAGCTGCCATGCCTTGACGCCCAGAATGTCGTTAATGCTGACTTTCTGTCCGGCCGATGCCGGCGGTGTCGTTGGCAAAAAGAATGAGAATACACCCAGCACAATCGATGCACCCGCAGCGATCAGAAGAGGAAGATTCTTGTCTTCGATTTTCATAAAACCGATCAGCAGACCGGCAGCGATCCATCCGATAGTTCCCAGGACGCGAATGGCCGGAAACTGTTTCTCTGTATTTTGCATCTGATGAAAGGAAATGGCATTGATTAAAGCCAGTGTGGGATTATAACAAATGCTGTAAATCAGCAGATACCAGAAGATTTCCACAGATGACTGGGCATTTGCAGTCAGGTATAAAAAGACGCCGCCCAGCAGGTGCAGGACGCCCAGAATCTTTTGGGCCGAGAAGAATCGATCGGCAATCATGCCCACAAAGAATGGGGCGATCAGGGCACCCCAGGGCATCGTACTGTAGGCCTTGCCGATGACATCGCCGCTCATGCCCATGCCTTTACCGAGGTAGGTGCCGAGGGTGACATACCACGCACCCCAGACAAAAAATTCCAGAAACATCATGACCGATAATTGGATTTTGGTTTTCGTGTTCATCGTCAGGCCCATTCAAAATAGAGGTTTACCGCTGGGACAGCCAGCGTACTGCAAATTCGATATCCGTCAGGCGTTGATCGCCGGCTTCACGTTCGATGGCAAGGACACCTTTGTATCCTGCATCACGGAGTGTTTTGATAAACCGGTCTGCCTGTACATCTCCCTGGGACCATGTGACTTCGCTGCCCCAGGTGCCGGGAGTTGTGGTTCGTTTGGCATCCTTGATATGGACATGCCTGATCCAGGGGCCAAGGACGTCCACCGCGTCAATCGGATTGCCCTGGTTGTATAAAATCATATTGGCCGGGTCGAAGTTGACGCCAAGAGTTGGGTGGTTCAATTGTTCCAGAAACTGTTTCAACTGCTCGGCGGTTTCCTGTCCGGTTTCCATTAGCAGCGTAACACCTTTGCTGCCGGCATGGTCGGCCATAAATCGCACGCGTTCCAGCAGTTTTTGAGCACCCTGGATATCCGCGTGGTCAATAAATCCAATATGCGCGGAAAGAAACTTTGCCTTGAGTTCCGCGGTGACTTTGACCGCGGACAGAAAGATGTCCTTATTGCGGTCCCAGCAGCTATCGGGAACGATTCCCCCGGTCACGCGAATCGTATCCAGCGTCGTATAGTCTTCCTGCGGAAAGCCGATCATCGTGGAGCTGATAATCCAGTCGGCATTCCGAATAAAATCCAGATACTCCGCCGATTGTTCGATACACCATGGCCGCAAATCCAGATGGATATGCCGGATATCAAGTTGATTCATGGCTTGCCGTATGGCCTGGGGAGCCATCTGGAGCGACCAACTGCAAACACC
>CAZKAI010000084.1:0-19149 GCA_964550565.1 uncultured Pirellulales bacterium | reverse complement strand
GCCGCCGCCCGGGAGGCTGCCGGCAAGGAAAAACAGCGGCTGGACCAGGAACTTGGCGTCTTTGCCGGTGATGCCCGCAAGGCGGCCGAGGCCGCAGGTCAGGATAAGCTGGCCCGCATGCTGGCCGCCGCCCGGATGCAGAATGCCCGGGAACTGCTGGCCGCCAAGGGTCAGGTTCTGGATGAGCTTTTTGCACGGGTCAAGCAGCGCATTGAACAGATGCCCGACGGGGAGTACCTGGAGCTGATGAAACGGCTGCTTCACAAGTCGGTTCAGACCGGCCAGGAAGAAGTCATTGTCGGTCGTCACGAAGGCCGGATCAACCAGGACTTTCTTAACCGCATCAATGGAGAGCTGGCCGGACAGGGCAAAGGACATTTACGTCTGAGCTCGACTCGGGAAGATATCTCCGGCGGCTTCATTCTGTCCAGCGGCAAGGTCCGAATCAATGCCAGCGTGGACGTGCTGGTGGCCCAGCTTCGTGATGCGATGGAAATGCAGTTAACCGCCGAATTATTCAAATAATCGGGACAAGCGAAAACACGATGAGCCTTCAAGAGGACTTGACAATAAGCGATTTTTACCGGTATCCTCCGGTCGGGACCGAGAACTGGGACTACATGTTTCCCACGGCCCGGGTGCGGGCGATGGAATTGTCCATGCTGTCGCGCGGTCTGCTGTCGGATATGGCCAACGCGCCGGATTTCAATGCCGCCGCCGAGCTGCTCAGCTCCACTGAATACGCGATTGCATCCAACAGCACCGACGCCCAGATTGAGCAGATGCTCATGGAGCGGCGCACGGCCGTTCGGGCGCTGTTTGCAGACCTGATGCTGGATGAATCGCTGGTGCAATTGCTGCGGGCCCGGGAAGATTATGCCAATATGCGTCTGGCGATTCGCCGGCTGGTTATGGAAAAACCGCTGGGTCTGGATTACAGCAATGAAGGCAGTGTCCCGGCGGAGGAATTCGAGGAAATTTTACAGCAGGAAAATTACGAGCGACTGCCGGAGTATCTGCAGAACGCCGTCGAGGCAGCAATCTTAGGGTACTACGAGAATAAAGACATCCGCCGGATTGACTACGGCATTGACCGGGCGGAATATCAATGGCGTCTCAAACGCTCACGGGAATTGAACAACATCTTCTTCCAATCCGCATCCCGTATCCAGGTGGATTTGTATAACCTGCGCACCCTGCTGCGGCTTAAAATCGCGGAACGGGACGAGCGGGACTTCTTTTTTGACGGCGGCTTTGTGGATATGGACAAATTCATTCAGGGGCTGTCGGCGCCCTTTGAATCCCTGAGCAGCCTGTTTTTTGCGACCCCCTATTATGAAGTTGTTGAAGAAAGCGTACGTTACCTGCGTTCGGAACAGTCGTTTTTGAAACTCGAACAGCAGTGTGAGGATTACCTGATGGGCTTTTTGAAAAGCACCCGGGAAATCGCCGCCGGCCCGCAGCCGGTGATTGCGTACTGCCTGATGAAGGAAGCCGAGATACGAGCGGTCCGCATGGTTTTGATGGGAAAGAAAAATTCCCTGTCGGCCAAACTGATTCTGGATCGGCTTGGCACCTGGCACGGATAATCGATAGATAACGAGTGGGCCGCGGCTCACTCCAGCACGAGTAAAAACAGTATGGATGGAAAAGTAGCAGTTTTGGGAAGTGCGGATTTTGTGATGCCGTTTTCGGCGCTGGGTCTGGATACGTTTGCTACCGAGCCCCAGGCCGATAAAGTTGCCCAGACTGCCCAGCAGATATTAAAACAGAAATACTCCCTGGTCGTGGTGGCTGAAAACATCGCCAGCCACGCCCGGACGGTGTTTGATACCACCCAGAAGAAGGCAACGCCCTGTGTGGTGATTGTGCCGTTTACCACCGAACCGTCGGGGGTGGCGACCGAATCGCTGGGACGGCTGCTGAAAGTGGCAACGGGCATCGATATTCTGCAATAGAGCAACACCGGGAATCCGCCCGCTCAACGGCGGTTTCCGAACCTGATAAAGAACGATAAACAGTAAATTATTAACTCATAAGGTTAGACAAATGGCCGAGGCACAAAACGGAAAAATCATTAAAGTAGCCGGGCCGGTCGTGGTGGCCGAAGGCATGCTTGGCGCGCGGATGTATGACGTGGTCCGCGTCGGTAACGACAACCTGATCGGCGAAATCGTGGAATTGCACAGCGACCGGGCCAGTATCCAGGTGTATGAAGACACGGTGGGTATCGGGCCGGGCGAAAAAGTCGTCAATACCGGGGCCCCGCTGAGCGTGGAACTGGGGCCGGGCCTGATTTCCAGTATTTATGACGGCATTCAGCGTCCGCTGGATGCTCTGGTCAAGGAACAGGGCAGCTTCATTCTTCGCGGCAGCGCCATTCCCGGTCTGCGTCGTGATATTAAATGGCATTTCAAGCCCATCGTCAAGAACGGCACTGCTGTCACCAGCGGGGACGTCGTCGGCGAGGTTCAGGAAACAACGCTGGTGCTCCATAAAATCATGGTACCTCTGGGCACCGCGGGTACGGTGGAAGGTCTCAAAGAAGGCGATTTCACGGTCGATGAAGTCATTGGTTATGTCAACGGCAAGGATGGCAAGACTGAATTGAAGCTGATGCAGCGATGGCCCGTCCGCCAGCCGCGTCGGGTTCATCAGCGGTTGAATCCCAACGAGATCCTGATGACCGGCCAGCGCGTTATCGATGCATTCTTCCCGATTGCCAAGGGCGGTACGGCCTGCGTGCCCGGACCTTTCGGCACCGGCAAGACCGTTGTACAGCACCAGTTGGCCAAGTGGGTGGACGCCGATATGGTCGTGTATGTCGGCTGCGGCGAACGCGGCAACGAAATGACCGACGTGCTCAAGGAATTCCCCGAATTAAAAGACCCGCACAGCGGCGAGCCGCTGATGAAGCGCGTCGTCCTGCTGGCCAATACGTCCGATATGCCCGTGGCCGCTCGTGAAGCCTCGGTTTATACAGGCATCACCCTGGCCGAGTATTTCCGCGACATGGGGTATTCGGTGGCACTGATGGCCGACAGCACCAGCCGCTGGGCTGAAGCTATGCGTGAAATCTCCACTCGTCTGGAAGAAATGCCTGCCGAAGAAGGCTATCCGGCCTACCTCGGCGCTCGTATCGCATCGTTCTATGAACGTGCAGGCCGTGTGGTTTGCCTGGGCGGTCCGCAGCGTGAAGGCGCCCTGTCGATTATCGGGGCCGTCAGCCCGCCCGGCGGTGACCTGTCCGACTCAGTCGTTCAGGCGACTCTGCACGTGGTCAAGGTGTTCTGGTCGCTGATGGCCCGTCTGGCCCAGCAGCGCCACTTCCCCGCTATCGACTGGCTGACCAGCTATTCGTTCTATAAGCAATATATGCCCGGCTGCTTTGAAGATGCCGCCAAGGGCCAGCATTTTGCAGACATGATGCAGCAGGCCGTGGAACTGCTGGAACGCGAATCGCAGTTGATTGAAATCGTCCGCTTAGTCGGCGCCGAGTCCATCGGCCCCAACGAACGGATGGCGCTGGAAACCTCCAAGAGCATCCGTGAAGACTTCCTGCACCAGAATGCGTTCCACAAGGTCGACACCTATACCCCCATGGATAAGCAGTATGATATGATTTCACTGATTCTGCATTTCCATCAGCAGGGTCTGACGGCCATCGAGAACGGGGTGGATCCGGCCGACATCTTCAAGCTGTCGGTTCGGGAAGATATCGCCCGGTGCAAATATATCGACTATGCCGAAAAAGAAAAAATATACGCAATTAAAGATAAAGTTGACCAGCAGATCAAAAGCCTTTATGGCGGTTCTGCAGTTGAATCAGCCGCTTAAATCCAACGAATCTGCGGGAGTACGCTATGCTTAAAGAATATAAAACGGTTTCTGAAATTTACGGGCCGCTGATGCTGGTTGAAGGCGTCGAGATGGCCAAATACGGACATATTGTGGATATTGAGCTGGGCGACGGTTCCGTGCGGCACGGCCAGATTCTGCAGGTCCAGAACGACAAAGTCCTCGTGCAGGTCTTTGAAGGCACCGAAGGCATCAATGTCAGCCAGACCACCGTCCGCTTCCTGGGCAAACCGATGGAATTGTCGGTATCCAGAGAAATGCTGGGGCGTGTGTTCACCGGCGTCGGCGTCCCCAAGGACAACGGCCCGGCCATCCTGCCCAAAAAGAAACTCAACATCAACGGCAACCCGATTAACCCGTTTGCCCGCGATTATCCGAACGAATTCATTCAGACCGGCATCAGCACCATCGACGGCCTGAATCCACTGGTTCGCGGACAGAAGCTGCCGGTTTTCTCCGGCTCGGGTCTGCCTCATGATGAAATCACCGCCCAGCTCTGCCGTCAGGCTACTGTCCGCGGCAAGGGCGAGCAGTTCGCCGTGGTGTTTGCGGCCATGGGTATCACCTTTGAAGCCGCACAGTTTTTCATCAATGACCTGACCAACACCGGCGCCATTGAACGTGCGGTGCTGTTTATCAATCTGGCCAACGACCCGGCGATTGAGCGTATCGCCACGCCGCGTGTCGCCCTGACCTGTGCCGAATACCTGGCCTTTGAGGAAGACATGCACGTGCTGGTGGTGCTCAATGACATGACTAACTACTGCGAAGCGCTGCGTGAAATCAGCGCCGCCCGCAAGGAAGTGCCCGGCCGCCGCGGTTATCCGGGTTATCTGTACACCGACCTGGCCACGATTTATGAACGTGCCGGCCGTGTGAAAGGCCAGAAAGGCTCGATTACCATGGTGCCTGTACTGACCATGCCGGAAGACGACAAGACCCACCCGGTGCCGGATTTGACCGGATACATCACCGAAGGGCAGATTATTCTGGGCCGGTCGCTGCACCGCAAGGCCGTCGCCCCGCCGGTGGATTGCCTGCCGAGTCTGTCGCGTCTGAAAGACAAGGGTATCGGGCCCAATAAAACCCGTGAAGACCATGCCGACCTGTACAACCAGCTTTATGCGGCTTATGCCCGCGGCAAAGAAGCCCAGGAACTGGCGACGATTCTGGGCGAAGCTGCGTTATCGGCCGAAGACCAGAAATTCATGAACTTCGCCAACCAGTTTGAACGGCGGTATATTTCGCAGGGGTATTACGAAAACCGGACGATTGAGCAGACGCTGGACCTGGGCTGGGAACTGCTCAGCATGTTTGACAACGTTGAACTCAAGCGTATCGACAGCAAGCTGATCGACAAATATATGCCCCGATTCCGTCAAAAGAAGACCGAACAAACCGCCCCGGTGGAGTCATAATCCATGGCATCAAATCAGACGGTTAATGCAACACGTATGGAATTGCTGGGCCTGCGGCGACGACTGGCCCTGGCGGCCCGCGGCCACAAGCTGCTCAGCCAGAAACGCGATGAGATCTGCCGCCAACTGGTCAATATCGCCCGTGCCCTGAAGGGATTGCGTCAAAAGGTCGAGCAGGAACTGCTGGAGACCACCCGCCGGTTTATGATGGCCCGGGCAACCATGGAACCGGAGCAGATTCGGGCGGCGATGGAAGTGCCCACGGCCAAATTCAGTCTTGCCATCTCCTTTGCCAGCATTATGAGCGTTCGGGTTCCCCTGTTGACCAAGCAGCTTGAAGGTGATATCATAGCCTACGGCTTCGGCAGCACCAGCGGCGAGCTGGATATCGCCCTGCGGGCACTGAACCGGGCGTTTGACAGCCTGATGGAACTGGCCGAAAAAGAAAAACAGGCCCAGTTGCTGGCCACGGAACTGATGAGTACCCGTCGTCGCGTCAATGTTCTGGAACATGTTGTCATTCCGGAAGTGGGTGAACAGATTAAGTACATTTATCGCAAACTCAGCGAGGCCGAACGCGATAATATCAGCCGTCTGATGAAAATTGCCGACATGATTCGCGGCGAAAGCGCCTGACACAAACAGCCGACCACTGTCGGCCTTTAAAAACACAAAAAGATAAAGCCGGTCCTCAAAACCGGCTTTTTACTGTAATGGCAGAAAACGGTTCAAGCAAACCTCAGTTGGTACCGTCCAAGTCGTTTATGACGGCCGGACCTGCTTTGCACTACAGTCACACGAATGTGCATCTGTGCTGGGGTCTGTCCATTGCGGTGTATCTGACGGCCTGCTTCTTCTGGAGCAGACTTTTGATTGGGGAGGATTTATCGGTCAGTCTGCTGGGGCTTTTTCGGCCTGAATTCTGGAATATCGGACGATTTGTTGATTTGCCCCTGAGTATCTATGAATATCCCTGGCAAATCGTGGTCCTGGGCATCTTGATGGGTATTCTGGCCACGGTGCCGGTCCTGACCAGCCAGCTTTTGAGTTTTCGCTACAGCATTCCCATGATTCTGTCGGTGATGCTGGTATCTCGACTCGGGCTGTTTGGGGTATTTCTGCTGGCAAGCTGTATTGCCGTGGCGTGCAGGCCGCTTCGATTCCGTTCCCGATTCATTTCTGTGGCCTTGTGCATGGCCCCACAGGTTGCGTACTGGGCAATCTGGGGCGGCTACCAAAGCATTGATCCCATCCGCTGGGGCTTTTCCTATGCTCCGTGGCTGTATGCCTGGCTGACAGGGCTTTTTATGTCTGCCGTCATCCTGATTATCGGACATTACAACCGCTACAAACCCGGAGGAGTCTGGTTGACCAGCTTTTTGCTGCTGGCACTGACTTCATGGTTATTCTATGACAAAATCGGCTTTTCCGAGCTGGATTATCAGCTTTATGTCGCCGGTTCAAGCCCTGAAGAAGTGGATGAATTCCATGACCATTCACTGACCGAAACCCTGAATGAAATCATGCAGGATGAATCCACCCGAAGCTGGCTGCAGGGACATTTTTACCCGGCGGAATCCCTGCAATTGAGAGAAAAACTGAAAGCTGATATCCAGAATCAGCTTGTCTATGGGAACTGGCCGCAGTGGATTCAGAAAAAATTGCCGGAACCGTTTTTATATCAATCCAAACGCCAGACGCTGCTTCGCCAATATGAACGTTTTATCGATAAATGGCCCAAAAGTGATCGTATGCCTATCGTCTTGTACTATAAGGCTTTACTGCTGGAAATGTACCCCAACATTCGCCAGTTCGGGCAAGCTGAAATCCTGCGGTTTTACAGCGATTATCCCTATTATGAGAACATTCTGATCTGGCAAAAGCTTTACGATGCCTTTCCGTCCAGCCCGGAGGCCCTTGAAGCCCGCTGGCGTATCGCCATGCATGAGGCGGGTCGCGGCAAATTTGAAAAAGCCGAAGAACTCTGTGATGTAGCGGTTTCTCTGATAGCCTCGGAAATTCAGAAAAATGAGAGCCAGCCGGCCAGTTCCCCTTCAGGCCTGTTCAGCGCTTTTAATCAGCCGGCAAAAACCATCATGACCGCATCCAAATTACGCGATTTATCTTTCCGGATGAAACGATTGCGTCTTTTGATCGGCCGGGAAAATCAGGGCACAACCCCCCAATCCAAACAGCGTCTTGCGGAATTTGTGATGCTGAATCCTTATCGCCTTGACTATGATGGCAAACTGGTTTCCCTGCTGGCGGCCACCGACGCTTCGGATCCTCTACGAGATAATGTCCTGCTGGCCCAGGCTCTTATTGTTTCGGACAACTCATTAAAATTCCAGAAATTGACAGAAATCACCGAGACATTTCCCTCAGCCGATGCTGCGGTTCAGGCTTTATATGAAATGGGCGTCATTAAAATCAGCGTCTGGAAGAATACGCAAAATCAACCCGATGCCAAGAAGGCGGCCCTGAGCGAAGCCCGCGCCCTGCTGACCCGACTGATAACTAATCATCCCCAGACACTCTGGGCGGAACAAGCCAATAAACTCCTGAATACACTGCCTGCTTCGGAATAGACCCGATACGCCCGATAACTATTTCATGCGATTGCAACAACCCATTCCAGTTATAGGACTTAATCTTTTTATAAGATATTTTGTTCCAGTCATGATCCTTTTTTGAGCAAATATCTGTCTTATTCGCCTGCTTGATTTGACCGATATATTGGCGTTAGGTAAGCTTTTTACAGATGCTGTGTGTGTGACACATGCGATAGTTAAGAAAAATACTTCTGATAAGCGGTCTTATGAGTAAAAAAGGATTACTGATTTGGGCGATTTTGCTTGCTGTGCCGGGGGCAGTTGGGCTTTGGTCTGTTTTAACCAATCAAGCCAACCAGCAGGCACAACTTCGCGTCTGGCAAAGCCAGATACAGGATAAAACCGACCAGTATCTTCAAAGCTATCAGCAATGGAATGCTCTCAAGCCGGAACAGAAAAATGACACCCCGTGGGGCCAGGGCATTTTTGGCGGTCCTGAAATCCAGCGGCAGCTCGAACAGAATCAGGACAAACAGCTTGCGATTGATATGGTACACCTGGCCAATGGCAGCAAGACCGTTCCTGAAGAGCTTGCCGAAGTCATGTATGGGGTGGGCTGGCAGGACAAAGTTGATCAGTTCCGCCGAAATTGTGAATCGCGGGAAATGATTATTGTCGCCTCATCGGTTTGTCTCGGTGCGGGAGTATTTATCTTCACCGTGGTCACAGTCGTCTGGATTGTTAAAACAGTCTTCCTTCGCGGAAAACAGAAGCAGGAAGAACAACCCGCCGAAGAACAACCCGTCATAAAACCTCAAAAAGTGGCCGAGCCTCTAAAGGCAAAAAGCCAACCCATTCCGACAGCAGAAACTCCCGATTCTGATAAAGAAAAAGAAACATCGCCCTCGCTGGAATCTGAACCACAATTGTCACCGCGAGATGTCGGCTACTTTGAATCAATCCGCTCGGCTCGTAAAACGGCCGGATTATCCACCCATTCGTCGGGTTTGGCAACAGCGGCAGCCGAGCAAGATGCTCTTTCGGCTGAACCCTTGATGATGACCACCGAGCCGGTCTTGAACAGCCTGTCCGAACTCACCGAAGAAGTCTCGGCCATTCGTCAGTTCGCCGCCAAACAGCAGGACCAGATGAAGAAACTGCAGGATGGGTACGACTGGATGCTGATCCGTCGTTTCTGTCTGCGTATTATTCGCTGCATTGATAATATTGCGGACCGTATCCGTCTGGCCAGCCAGCAGGAAAAGGAAACACAGTCACTGGAAGAGATTCGCGATGAATTGTCATTTGCACTGGAATCCAGCGGCGTGGAACAATTCGAGCCGGACATCGGCGCCGATTACAAAGGCCTGGAACGTTACGCTGAGGCCATTCATGATAAAGAACCCAATTCCCAGCCGGAACGCAGCGGTACGATTGCACGTGTTCTGCGGCCTGGGTATCAATATTTGATTAGTGATGAAGAAGTTAAAATTGTTCGTTGTGCCCAGGTCAAGCTGTTCGAATAGCCTGGCAGATTTATATTCTGGAGTTTGATTATGACAAAATTAGTTGGAATTGACCTTGGAACCACCTTTTCGGCCATTGCGATACTGAATTCCATCGGTCGTCCGGAAATTATACCCAACTGTGAGGGAGAACGCATCACGGCCTCTGCCGTATATTTTGATGAGGACGAAGGCGGCGTTCGGGTAGGAATAGAGGCCATCAACAGCCGGCAGATCAATAGCGAGCGGGCGGTGCGGTTTGTCAAACGTCACATGGGAACCGACTGGACTAAAGTGATTGACAATCACCCCTGGACACCCCAGGAAATCTCCAGTCTGATTCTGAAAAAACTCAAACAGGATGCAGAGAAAGAACACGGGGCAATCACCGATGTTGTCATCTCGGTGCCTGCGCATTTTGATGAAACCCGCCGCAAGGCGACGATGGATGCCGGCACTCTGGCCGGACTCAATGTCATCGGTATTGTCAATGAACCCGTCGCGGCGGCCCTGTTTTATGCCGCCAGCCATGATATCAGCGGGCGGGTTCTGGTATATGACCTTGGCGGCGGCACCTTTGATGTGACCATCCTGGACATTAAGGGAAAAAACACGAAAATTCTGTGCAGCCAGGGCGATCACGCTCTGGGCGGCATTGATTTCGACCATAAAATTATCGAGCTGTTCGAGCAGGAGTATCAGAAACAGTGCGGCGCCAAGCTGATTCAGAGCGATCAGGATATGGCCAAATTTGAAGACGAGGCCGAAGACGTCAAAAAAACTTTATCTCGCCGGAACAGCGCCAAGAAAGTGCTTTACGGAGCCAGCGGCAGCGCTCGCGTTGAAATCACACGGGAACAATTCGAAAAAGCCATCGAATCGCTGATTGCCCGCACGGAGATGCTCATTGATGTGGCCCTGGATGAGGCCAAATCCTCCCCCAAAGACATCAACAAGATTCTGCTGGTCGGCGGCTCAACACGTATCCCCATGGTTCAGCAGCGATTGACCGACAAATTCGGCTTTGCCCCCGAAGCGGCAGTCAATGTCGATGAATGCGTCGCCCTCGGGGCCTCGATTCATGCCGGTCTGACCATGCTGCGGGAGAAACCTGAATCTGTTCCACAGGGTATCGCCGGAGGCCTGCGGGATGTCAAGCTCAAAGATGTATGCAACCACAGTTATGGCACAATCTGTGCTCCCCTGGACGAACAGACCGGGCGGCACGTGGTTCGCAATACCATCCTGCTGAAGAAAAACACACCTCTGCCCTGTTCGACCACACAGACGTTTTATACGATGGCCGAAAACCAGACCGAACTGCAGGTTATGATTACCCAGGGCGAGGACGAAGACCCTGATTTTGTCAACAAGATTGCCACCGAAATTTTTGAACTGCCCGGCGGACGCCCCGCAGGCAGACCCATTCGCGTGGAATACAGCTACGACGCCAACCAGCGTATGCACTGTGAATTTGAGGATCAGGAATCCGGCCGCAAGCTCGAAGTGGAATTCTGCATCGGTAAAGACGGTGAATTATCGCAGAGCCAGGTCAATCAGCAGGCCGAAACCCTGCAAAAAATGAAGGTTCAATAGCGGCATTAACCATGAATACCGCGGCGATTATCATTCTGACAGCGATTATGACCGCATCCCTGATATGGGTTATACCGCGGCTGCGCAGCCTCCTGCCCGGATTGAAGAGGCTGGACCCGTATCATTTTGAGAACCGGGTGGAACTGCTGGGCAAATCCATCGAAGGAGCGGAAATTGATGTGCTCGCCGTGTCTATGCGGGGGCGGATTACCACCCCCTGTGATTCCTGCGACACCAATGTGTCGGTGGAAATTTCAGATATTACCGAAGGGCTGCTTGAACCGCTGCGTGTTTTATGTACCCAGTCGAATATGCAGCGGGCCGAAGGGATGGAATTTTTTTTCCAGACTCACAATGGAATCATCCCCGGCCGTGATGCGATTCTGCCGCAATGGAGAACGGTGCTGGAACTGGGATGCGATGTCCTGCGGTTTCCCAAACGCGGTCAGCGACTGCTGCAATTTACAACCCGCATCAGTCAGGTGGGTACGGGCCGGGAACTCGTTGCCGCCAGGACAACACTGAACTACTTTGTTGCGGCGGCGGAAGGATATCTGGATTTTGAAAAACGGCTGGAACAGATTCTGGCCGGGGGCTATATTCTGGTCCATCAGTCGGCCGGGAATCAACCCAATCCAGACCAGCAGAAACTGATTGAAAACTGGCTCAACGAATGTGTCAATCATTCTGCAGCCAATTTTACAATTGATGTGCATAAAATCATCCCCTCTGAAACCCCCGAACAGGCCGCGGATAAGGCCTGTGAAATCCTGCTTCAGCGGGCCGATACGAATTTTCGATTTGGGCTTATCGAAGTGTGTGTCAAAATTGCCGCTGCGGCACAGCCGGTCAGTCGCTCACTGCAGGACTGGCTTAAAAACCTGTCGGAACGTCTGGAATTGCCGGCAGACCGTTTCCAGGCCATTTATCAGAAATATCTGCCCCTGGATGCCCAGGAAAACCCGGATCCCGCATGTGTATTGGGCATTGATCCGACATTGCCTGTTGAAGAAACGCTTAAACGGCTGACCGAAGAATACCGCAAATGGAACAGCCGGGTCAATCATCCGGATGCCAAAGTCCGTCAGCAGGCCGACAAAATGCTGTCCTACCTGACCGAAGTCCGCTCCCGGTTACTGGCCGAAAGCAAGACCTGATAAGAGAATCTTCAAATCTGTGAACAGGCCGCCGGCTTCAATACTATATTGGTAATATTGGACAATATTTTCTTATCTGCATACTCAGGAATAGCTTTCATTTTCAGCCAGTCCGGGTGCGAAACGAATGCCTTCCAGTTGTCCTGCTGCTGTTGAGCATCTTTAAAGACCAGCATATACGTTAAATTAGGCATGGATTGTCCGACGAGCGTCTGGCCAAAAAACACCGCGTGGAGTCCTGTCTTGCGGAACACTTCCAGCTCTCCCTGATTGAACATTTCAATTTTTTTCAGCCCGGTTTTGACGCTGGGGCTTTCGTAAATGCGAAGCTGGAAAATCCGTCCGGCATCCTGGATTGGGGTATCCAGCGAAGGCATTCCCTCAAAGGCTGCCATCAGGGAGCTTTCGATGCGTTTGAAGGCCCGTGCGTCAGCCGGGGCATCCAAAAACTCCGCACCATCTTTCAGATACACCGCATCGGCCAGTAACCTGGGACCTGCGGTCATTACGGATTCGAGATTGCGATGGCGCAGAAGAACGTACACCACATTTGCGGTGTCCTGGGGGACAAAGACGCCTACGGGATTGATGTTGATCCGGTTCAGGCCAGGTATTGCGGCTGCCGTCATGTAGTGAAAAAACTTTTCTGTTTGACCTTCGTCGTCAAACAGAATCTTCTGCAGCTCGAAGAAATCTCTGCCGGACTCGGCGGCACCGGCCTGGCCGGACCCGATTCCGTATGCGGCCAGTCCTGTCAGACATGAGGCAGTCAAAAAATCCCGTCTTTGCATCGCTGTTCTCCTAAAACTAAGCCTTGCGGTCATTTATACTGTTCCTACTTGAAATTTCCCGTTTAGTCGCGGCTAAGTACAGCAGCTTCAACCACTTGCTTCTTTTGCTCGCGGAATAATCATACCCATTGGGTATATCAACACTGTTTCCACTGGGATTATACCCATCCAGCCAAAAGCGGCAATCCTTTTTACCATCCAGGCTGATTTTTGCTTTTGTCAAGACAGATAACTCTCACATATTTCACCTGAACATAATCAGGGATACAATAGTATAGAGGTAATATCCTGATTGTTCATTGATCTTGAGAAGATGGGGAGTATCACCCCCGTTTTTGACAGGTCAAATGCAATAAAATCATGCCTGCGGCATGGAAAGGAGTCAGACTATGGCTTTTACAGTGCAACTGGGGCATTTCGCCCCGGATTTCAAATTACCGGCTACAGATGGGAAATTTTATATTCTCTCGGACTTCAAACACGCGGATTATCTGGTCATTTTCTTTACCTGCAATCACTGTCCGTATGTTAAAGGTTCAGATGAAGTCACGCGGCAGACGGCGATCAAATTCCTTCCTTATGGGGTGCAGTTTGTCGCCATCAATTCCAACAGCCCCAACACGTATGCAGAAGACTCCTTTGCGGAGATGGTCAAACGCATGGATCAGTACCGATTCCCGTGGCTGTATCTGTATGATCGGACACAGAATATCGCCCGGGCTTACGGGGCACTGCGAACACCCCATTTCTTTGTCTTTGACCGGGCGAGAAAACTGGTTTATACCGGCCGGGGTGTGGACAATCCGCGTGACACCAGCAAGATGACCATCAACGACCTGGATAACGCCCTTGGTGAATTAACCGCCGGCAAGACCATTACGAAACCGATAACCAATCCCATCGGCTGCAATGTCAAATGGGATGGTCAGGATGCACACTGGATGCCGCCGGAAGCCTGCGATCTGATTATCTGAGGTGAACCTGGCGATGTTGAAACCGCAATCGGATCAGTTTTCTTTATCCGCTTGACAAGTACTGAGAGCCTCAGCGCCGTCACGATTTTCTGCCTGCTTGCAGACGGCCTTGATGTCTTCGATGACTTGATCGATTGCAGCTTTATCCTGAGAATCGGCGTCAATGATGTTTTCCAGCACCGTTGCTTTATCGGTTAACTCGGCAAGACAAGCCGCTGACCCGATTTCAGCCAGAAGATGAGCCACCCGCTTGAGCGTCTGTTGATTGGATTGATTGAGCAGCTCTGGAATAACCTGCAGTAAATCAGGCAATTTGTTCAGCAGTGCATTCAATTCTGTGGAAAGTTCCGATGCAAGCCCGGAGGGGTGTGTATCCGTATTATCCTGCCGGCTCTGTCCCGCATGGGCATGCAGGGCATAGTGCTGAATGGTCTGGAACAGTTCAATTCGAGTCACAGGCTTGATCAGACATTCCCTGCAGCCGGCAGCTTTGAATTGCAGACGCACCGTTTCGGTTCCCTCTTCGGCCACAGCAATCACCGGAGCACTAACGCCCTGCCGCTGGAATGACTGAACCAATTCGATGGGATCCGAACCGGTAATCTGCATGTCCAGCATAATCAGGTCGGGCCGGTCTTCCAGTGCACGCTGAATACGCTGCGGTTCCGAGGGAACAACTCGAACATCAATCCCCTGCCTGCGAAGAATCAGATTCATGGCCAACTGGCTGGGGGTTTTATCTTCAATGACCAGCAGTTTAATGCAGGCATCCTCTTTTGACCGTTCTCTGGACGGCTTGTTCTGTTTTTTCTGCTGAATCGCATTGAGCATCTCCTCACGGCTGGCCGCAAACGGCAGCACAACCGTAAAAACAGACCCCTGTCCGGGCTGGCTCTGCAATTGGACATAGCCGCCCAGCAGACTGCACAGGCGTTTGGTAATGGCCAGGCCAAGGCCGGTTCCTCCATATTTGCGATCGGTTTTCGCATCCGCCTGCACAAAAGACTCAAACAGCGTCTTCTGTTTGTCTGCAGGGATACCGATGCCGGTATCCTCAACAGCAAAGCAGATGCGTTTCTGCCCGGAGATTTCACGTATTGAGACCGACAGCCTAACCCGCCCGCGTTCGGTAAATTTGATGGCATTGCTCAGCAGGTTCAGCAGGCATTGCCGCAAACGCATCGGGTCGCAGAAAAAGACATCCGGAACGGAAAGCTCTTTTTCTATACACAGCTCAATCCCCTTTTTGACCGCGGTCATTTCAAGCAGGTCACGGATTTCTGTCAACACCTCATTGACATTGCAGGATTCGATCTCGATATGAAGTTTGCCGGCTTCAATCTTGGAAAAATCCAGAATATCATTAATCAGTTCCAGAAGATTTTTGGCGGAACGATGAATGGTCCTGACGTAATGATTCTGCTCCTCGGATAACGTTTCCGACAGCAGAATTTCGGCAAATCCGATAATTGCATTCATCGGGGTTCGCAGCTCATGACTCATATTGGCCAGAAAATCACTCTTGGCTCGATTGGCAAGCATGGCTTCTTCGGCCAGAATAGTCGATTTCTCGGCGGCGGCCCGAAGCTGCTGGTTGGCCTTTTCTATTTCATTCTTGGCCTTGAGCAGGGACTCTTCGGCCTGTTTGCGTTCGGTGATATCCTGGGCAAATACCATCACCCCGGCGATATTGCCCTGCTCATCATAATAAGGGATGCGGTCGGCCAAAGCCCAGCGGCTCTGCCCCTGCGCTGTCTCGTATTGCCGCATTTTTCCGCGAATCGGCTTGCCGGTCAGAATCACGCGAAGGTCTTTTTCGAGGGCCCTGTCCGCCCCGTCCGGAAACAGTTCATAGTAATTTCTGCCGCTTAAATCCTGAACCGCCATTCCGACGGACGTCGCGGCACACTGGTTGGCACGAAGAATCTTTCCGGTTCGGTCACGATACCAGATCATCGCCGGAACCGAATCGAAAATGGTAAAAAACTCCTGCTGGAGCTGGTGGAGTCTCCGTTTGAGCTGAAGATTCTCTTCCAGCACCGCGGCAAGGCTGCTGTTGTCCGTACAGTCTTTTTGACTGTGTTGCTGTTGACCCATTGTTGCATTACTCCTGAGACGTATTACTCACTGTGCTAAATCTTGGACAGCCACAACGCCGATTTCCGCTCCAGAAGCAAACCTATACCATCATGCTGTGGTCATGTCCCGAATCGTCGATAGCCTGTAAGCCCTGAATGGAGATGATTCACATCTGCCCGGACCGACAAGGGCATTATTACAGTTCAAACAGAAGCAGACCGAGCCGGTTATTAAGCCGGCTCCGATCTACACGAACGTAAACTGTAAACCTCAAAAAGGAGATTCCTGATAATCGCCTAAGTCGGCCCTACCTGACAGGCCTGATCAATTCGAATTCATAAAACAGTCTATCGGCAGAATTCACATCAGGCCTTAATGGGGAAAATACGGATTTTTTTCAAGAAATCCCCCTAAATAACACTGAAAATGAAGGCAAATCGTGATGGTTAAATGAAATAAACCCCTTGCATCCACAGTAAATACTGTATTGGATGCCGTATGGCGACTATTTCAAAAATTGATTTATGAAATTCAGGCCCCTGTCAAACCTTCCCGTATGGCATACTTGGTCAGGCCGGCTACATTACGGATACTGAGTTTTTCCATAATATGCTCACGATGAGAATCCACGGTCTTAGGGCTCAGATGAAGCACCCGTGCGATTTCTTTGGTCGTGTGGCCTTCGGCAACCAATTGCAGAACCTCACGTTCCCGGCTGGTTAATCCGTCCGGTGTGTCGGCTTTGGGATTGGTCAACAGATTGATGTAATCGGCAAAAACCACCTTGGCGATTTTGGTACACAGATAGGTCTTGCCATCAGCCATCGTGCGCAAACCGTCCATCAGCTCGGAGAAAGCTGACTCCTTTAGCATATAGCCCGTCGCGCCGGCTTTAATCATTTTAGCAACAATTGCACCGTCGGAATGTGTTGATAACGCCATCACTTTGATATGCGGGTGCTCAATAACCATCTGCCTGGTAGCCTCGATCCCATTCAGATTCGGCATTCCGATGTCCATAATCACCACATCGGGATTGAGTTGATTGACCAGCTCCAAAGCTATACGTCCATCCGCAGCCTGACCAACCACCTCCAGCTCATCGTTTTTCCTGAGCAGAGCACAAATACCTTCCCGCATTATCTCATGATCATCAACTAAGAGTACTTTCATCATAGTTTTTGACCTCAATAATGTTTTATCATTACTAAATAGATGATAATCCTAAATTGGAATATAGGCAAAACTATTTTTGAAAGATACGGTAAAAAAGATAAGAACAAGGGTAAAGCAGGCCCCTTAAGGGGTTTGCAAATAACCTTTATCTCTATTTTATATATAGGCTTATATTAATTCTCGCCCACTACCAGCCGGGGACTGACTGAAACCTGCAAAGCACGTCCGGATTGAGGGTTTTTTATCCGCAAAATCAACAATTGGGCCGTATTTTCTGCAATTTCCGACAATCCCATATCAATATATGCCGGCCGGGGGCACAATCCGAGTATTGCAGAAACCTGATATCCCAGACAGACAAACTGCACATCCTTGCCCGGCTGAACCCCCCGGCTCTGAAGATAACGATAGGCCAGTGCTGTCAGGCAGCAGGAGGGCATAAAGACTCCAACTGGAAAAGAAACCTCTTCAATCAGTTTTTCCATGGCCTGCACAATCATGCATTCGGCAGCGACAGGGCCCAGCGGAATCTCTTGTGCCGGCGGCACAAGCAGACATTCTTCAAACGGCAGTTGCTCCCGCCGACAGAAAATCCGAAATCCTTCCGCCTGCTGCTCTGCGTAAGCAGGCGGATTTGCCGGCGTCATCAACACGACCCGACTCAACCCCTTCTGTCGAAAATAGTCTCCGGCCAGATGCCCTGCCTGATAATGTCCCACCAGAATGTGATCGCCGGGAGTCGTCGGATGGCTGAACAGCGAAACCACCGGCTTGGAATGAATCTGGCGCCACAACGGCGAAGGCGGCTGTCCCTGCAGTAAAATGAATCCATCCGTGATTTCGCATACATCCGACGGCAAACAGTACATATTAGGCCAGTGCAGAAAATTCATTCCCAGTCCATGATGCACCAGCGCCGCCGACAGGCAATTCAGGTTATCCAGGCAACAGATGGAATCCAGCCAGGACTGATACGAAAAGCTCAGCACCATGACTTGACCTCTTCGCGACAACTCAGGATATGGATAGCCGAATGACTGCTCGGATACCTTCCGGCTCGAACCGGGATAATATCCCATTTCCTTCATGATTCGTCGAACCAGTTCCGCGGTGGCTGGCGCTATATTTTTACCGCCATGAATGACGCGTGATACGGTGGAAGGGGATACCCCTGCTGCGGCTGCAATGTCAACAATTCTCATAATTCAATCTCCCGCCTGATAGATTTCGCGCACAATGCAACAAAAGCTGTCTGGTGTCCGACCCCATCGAGCATACACTATGCAAAACCGGCCTTACCGGTACTCGGAGAAACAGGATTTGAACCTGCAACCTCTGCGTCCCAAATAACGCTCTCCGTTATCCACAACTTCTTGCAAACAAACATCTTACAAACTGTAACTTCCTTTACCTAAAACAGTTACACAATGCAAATGTGCTCTTCAGTATACCATCTTATTCCACAAAATAAAGCAAAAAGTTTCAATTTTACCCTTACACAATCCCCTTCCCCCCCTGCCAACCTGACAAGACTCTGATTCGAATTGCCTGCATCAGCTTGCATTTTTCATAATATGTAAATAGAGTCCGCCGCCTGGAATCAACCAAAACCAGACATAGAATGGGTGGACGCACATACGGCGGGCTTACTGGTTTTGAGGAAATGGAGCAGTCAGCCAGAAAGAGGCCAGCCAGGCGAAATCATTCAGGTCGATTCGGCAATCGACGATAACATCGAGGTTAATAGGAGCAGGCAGTACCAGCCAGTACTCGAGCAGCAGAATCAAATCATTGAGTTCTACGATTCCATTGTTGTCAATGTCCACCGATGGGCGGGGAGCCGGAGGATCCTGCAAAAAACAGATATTGTCAAGGCCGATGTTGTCACTGGCACCACCAAGGTTGGTCGTATCGACCCGCAGGATGAGTTTGGTTCCGCGAACATCAGGAGGCATATCGAAATGAACATGCTGTTTGACCGTACTGGACGGCAGTGTAACGTTAATCCTCTGAAACAGGATCAGTCCGTCGCCGTTAGTAACC
>CAZKAI010000083.1:5174-19238 GCA_964550565.1 uncultured Pirellulales bacterium | reverse complement strand
GGACCATCGCCATCTACGGCAAGCCGACGGACCATATCTGCTTCTATGAAATCAATCCCGAAGTGGAACGCCTGGCCAGAAAATATTTCACGTATCTATCCGCATCGAAAGCAGCGGTGCAAATCCTTCTGGGCGATGCACGACTGACGCTCGAAAATCAGTCGCCGCAACAATATGATGTGCTGGTTCTGGATGCATTCAGTTCCGACGCGGTGCCGGTACACCTGCTGACCAGAGAAGCCCTTGAGATTTATCTGAAGCAGCTTGCCAATGATGGCGTGCTGGCGTTTCATATCTCATCGAATCATCTGAATTTGAAAAAAGTCGTCTGGCGGCTAGCCGAGGAATTTCAACTGCACTCGGCCTGGATTGAAGGCGATGAAGACCCGCAAAGCGGCACCCTGTCATCGGACTGGATTCTGTTGAGTCGCAACGCAGCGATTCTGGATACCCCCGCGATCGTTGAGGCCGTCAATACTCCCGAACCGGATGACACTCGGGTGGATTTATGGACCGATGACCACATGAACCTGCTGCAAATACTGAAGAAAAAAGAGGAATAATTCCCGTTCAGGACGCACGGCCGATTTTCCGGCACAACAGCAGAATAGCAGCACACAATACAACCGTCGCAGGCCCTTCCGACAGCGACCAGAACAGCGGCATTTCAATTACAAAATCGTACACAGCCAGACACACGGAAGCCACCAGACTCAGCCAGGTCAATGCCCGCAACAGGTCCAGATATCGCGGGATATCCCCAGCGATGAAGACCAGAACAAAGCCCAGCAGGACATAAAGGCCGGACAAACTCCGGCTGAGATAGGCCATCAACGGCGTGAATGGAAGTTCGCCAAGACCAATCATTTTATGGATAGCCTGCATCCACGAAAATGGACAAAAAACAAAGACAATCGCCAGAATCATCATGCCGCCGGTGATTTGCAACAGTATCTTCAGTATTTTATCATCACGCATGACCCGTTCCTACCTTAGTAATTTGATTGTTCATTAGGGTAATTTATCGGCCAGACAGACATTATAACAAGATTTTCTCTGTTTTTTCTCAATTTTTACATCTTTATAAACCTTTTGATAACAATAAATACATAAACATGTACATTATATATATTAATATTATTTTTTTTGTGATTTTTTTCACTAATTTTATTGACTAAACTTTTTTTAGATTGTAACATATCGATATAAATTTACTGATGTAAACAATTACCTGTCGGATTGTTACTCAGAAACGATTTCCTATTTATTATATTCAGGAGAATATACAATGACTACTCAGGCAAACAAAGAACAAACAGCGGTCATCGACAATATGCCGGATCAAGCGGCGGCATTGGATACTCTGATTCAGAAGGTCAAAAACGCCCAACGGATATATTCCGGGTACACCCAGAAACAGGTGGACGAAATCTTCCGTGCCGCGGCCATGGCGGCCAATTCCAAACGCATTGGGCTGGCCAAGCTGGCCGCTCAGGAAACCCGCATGGGCATCGCCGAGGACAAGGTTATTAAAAACCATTTTGCATCCGAATTTGTCTTTAATAAATTCAAAAACACACCCACCTGCGGCATCATCGAAGACGACGAAACCTTCGGCATCAAGAAGATCGCCGAGCCGGTCGGGATTCTGGCAGGGATTATCCCCACAACCAACCCCACTTCGACGGCCATTTTCAAGGCCCTGCTGGCCCTGAAGACCCGCAACGGCATCATCTTTTCACCGCACCCCCGTGCCAAACAGTGCACCATCGAGGCCGCTAAGGTTGTCCTGCAGGCGGCAGTCGAGGCTGGTGCTCCGCAGGACATCATCGGATGGATCGAGACGCCCACCGTGGAACTGAGCAATCAGTTGATGACCCATCCGCTGGTCAACATGATTCTGGCCACCGGCGGCCCGGGCATGGTGCGGGCGGCCTATTCTTCCGGCAAGCCCGCCGTGGGCGTAGGTGCCGGCAACACCCCCGCGGTTATCGACGAAACCGCCGACATCCAGATGGCCGTCAACTCCATCCTGCTGAGCAAGACCTTCGACAACGGCATGATTTGTGCCTCCGAGCAGTCTATCGTCGTGGTGGACGGCGTCTATGACCAGGTCCGCAGCGAATTCCTGCGTCGCGGTTCCTATATCGTCAAAGGCAAGGAAAAAACCGCCCTCGGACAGACCATCGTCAAGGACGGCAAGCTGAATTCGGCCATCGTCGGACAATCCGCACACAAAATCGCCCAGATGGCGGGCTTTACTGTGCCGGAAGAAACGAAGATTCTGATTGCCGAAGTCGAAACCGTCGGCGCGACCGAACCGTTCAGCTTCGAAAAACTCTCGCCGGTGCTGGCGATGTATCGCGTGCCTGCATTTGATGATGCCGTCAAAGTCGCTGCCAAACTCGTTGAGTTCGGCGGCATGGGCCACACCGCCGTGCTTTATACCGATGAAGCCAATGACAACCGCATCGAAGTCTTCGGCCGGCATCTGTCCACCGCCCGTGTCCTGATTAATCAGCCCTCCAGCCACGGTGCCATCGGCGATATCTATAATTTCCGTCTGGAACCGTCGCTGACCCTCGGCTGCGGAAGCTGGGGCGGCAACAGCATCTCCGAAAATGTCGGCGTCAAGCACCTGCTCAATATCAAAACCGTTTCCGAACGGCGCGAAAACATGCTGTGGTTCCGCGTCCCGCCGAAAGTCTATTTTAAACGCGGCTGTCTGCCGATAGCCCTGTCGGACCTGGCAGGCAAAAAGAAAGCCTTCGTCGTCACCGATAAGCCCCTGTTTGAACTGGGCATGACTGACAAAGTCACCCAGATACTTGAACAGATTGGTATCGAAAGCGATATTTTCTACGAAGTTAAACCTGATCCGGATCTGACCACCATCCGCAAGGGTGTCCAGCAGATGAATGTCTTCGGCCCGGATGTAATTATTGCCCTGGGCGGCGGAAGCCCCATGGATGCGGCCAAGATCATGTGGCTGCAATACGAGCACCCCGCAGTGGAGTTTGATGACCTTGCCATGCGGTTCATGGACATTCGCAAACGCGTGTACCAGTTCCCCAAACTCGGCCAGAAGGCGATTCTCGTGGCGATTCCCACCACCTCCGGCACAGGCAGCGAAGTGACGCCGTTTGCCGTCGTCACCGACGATCAGACCGGCCGAAAGTACCCGATTGCCGACTACGAACTGACGCCCAACATGGCGATTGTCGATGCCGAGTTGGTGATGAGCATGCCCAAGGCCCTGACCGCCTATTCCGGTATCGATGCAATGACCCACGCGATTGAAGCAATTGCCGCGGTAACGGCCACCGACTACACCAACAGCCTGGCGATTGAAGCTATCCGCATCCTCGTAAAATATCTGCCGCGTGCGTATAAAAATGGAGCCAGGGATGAACTGGCCCGCGAAAAAGTGCACAACGCCGCAACGATGGCGGGGATGGCCTTTGCCAATGCCTTCCTCGGCCTGTGCCACTCGATGGCCCACAAGCTGGGCGCGATGTTCCACCTGCCCCACGGCCTGGCCAATGCCCTGCTGATTAACGAGGTCATTCGCTACAACGCCACCGACGCCCCGCGCAAGCAGACGGCCTTCCCGCAGTATGAATATCCCAACGCCAAGGCTCGCTATGCCCGTATCGCCCGGTATCTGGAACTGCCCGGCGCCAGCGACGACCAGCTTGTCGAAAGCCTGATTGGGGCCATCAACAAGCTCAAATACGAACTTGACATCCCGGCCTGCATCAAGAACGCCGGTGTAGATGAAAAGGCCTTTATGGCAAGCCTTGATGAGCTCAGTGAAATGGCCTTCGACGACCAGTGCACCGGGGCCAACCCGCGATATCCCTTATTCGGCGAGATTAAACAAGTGTATATCCAGGCGTTCAATCCTCCTAAACGCTAAACCCTTTCACTCTTGCCGATTTTCTATAGAATGGCCGGACGCCGTGTCCGGCCTTTTTTATTTTACGGCATCACGGCTCGATGCTATACTGGCCGCGATGATGAACAGCTATACCGCACAACAGATTATCGACCACTTTGGCATGCAGCCGCTCGGGCAGGAAGGCGGCTGGTTCGTGGAGACCTATCGGGCCGCCGAGAAAATCGCCCGGGCCGGCCTGGACAGCCGCTACCCCGGCGACCGCTGCCACTGCACGGACATTCTGTACCTCCTGACGCCGGAGTCGTGTTCGAAGATGCACCGCGTCCGCAGCGACGAAATATTCCACTATCACCTCGGCGATCCGGCCCGGATGCTGTGGCTGTGTCCGGATGGAAGCAGCCGCGAAATCATCATCGGCCCCGACATCCTGCACGGCCAGCAGGTCCAAATCATCGTCCCCCGCGGCACATGGCAGGGAGCCCGACTCATCGACGCCGGCCGGTGGTGCCTGATGAGCTGCACCGTCGCCCCCGGATTCGAATACGAAGACTACGAGCACGGCAGCCGGGACGAATTAATCGTCCGCTGGCCCCAGCGAAAAAACGATATACTGCAACTCACATGAAAACCCTGCACGCTCAAAACCATGGAACATAACGAAACCCAGTTTGATATTCGCAAAACCCGGCGGCGGCTATTGATTCGCTCGGGATTATTCTATGTCATTCTTGCATTGCTTGTGTTTGTTCCTGCCGGAACCTTACACTACTGGCAGGGATGGCTATATTATGGTTTCCTTTCCCTCCCGTCCCTGGTCACACTGATGTATTTATGGAAACATGACCCCGCCCTGCTGTCGCGACGCGCCCGAAAACGCGAAAAACAAAAAACACAGCAATGGATCGTCCGGCTGATGAGTCTTCTATTTTTTGCAGGCCTTATGATGGCCGGCCTGGACCATCGCTACCATTGGTCGGCTATCCCCGCGGCCTTTGTTTTTGCGGCAGATGTGTTTATCTTCCTGGGCTATATGCTGATCTTTTTCGTCTTCCGGGAAAACACCTACGCCTCACGCATCATCGAAGTCGAACAGGGCCAACAGGTTATCTCCACAGGCCCCTACGCTCTGGTTCGCCACCCAATGTATCTGGGAGCCATCCTATTTTATCTGTTTACCCCGCTGGCACTCGGGTCCTACTGGGCTTTAATCCCCTTTGCCCTCCTGCCCCCGTTGGTCGTGTTCAGGCTCCTGCAGGAAGAGACCCTGCTGCGAGACCAGTTGCCGGGCTATCAGGACTACTGCCAAAAAACACGCTACCGACTCGTGCCGTATATCTGGTAAAGCTGGTTAGCAAATAACTGACTCAATCACCTCATTGACGATATAAACCATTCAGATATTATTCTGGCGAACCCCACCTAAAATGACGATATAATAGTGATAAGTCGCAGCAATTGAAATGTTGCCAAAAAATAGAACTATTAACCATGAAATGGAGGTTATGCCATGAGACGGTTATTTGCAATTGTTTCCATCATCGGTCTGTTTATACTGAGTTCCTCCCTGACTCTGGCGGCAGGTAAAGGCAAAAATGCCGAAGGTGCCACGGCCGCAGAAAAAGCCAAAGGCAAATCCATCACCGAAACCGCCACGGATACCGCGGCAACTCAGAAAGAAAAAGCCCAGAAGGAAAAGGCCAAAGTCGAAAAGGAAACCAAAGAGAAGGCCCAGGCCGCACAAAAAAAGGCCGAACAGGACGCCGCCGAAACCAAAGCCAAGGTAGAAAAACAAGCCCGAGAAACTAAGGACAAAGCCCAGAAACAAGTAAAAGAGGCTGAATCCGCCACCAAAGAAAAGGCCAAAGAGGAATCCAAGGCGGTAAAGGAAAAAACCGAAGCGAAGGAAGAAAAAGCCAAGGCTGAAAAACCCGAAGCCGAAAAGACCAAAGAGGCTGACAAAGCCAAAGAAAAAGGTAAGGGCGACGACAAGGGCAAAAGCGAAGATAAAGGAAAAGCTGAGGATAAGGGCAAATCCGAAGAAGGCAAAGACAAGGGGCTGGGTAAAGACCAGCAGGCCAAATCCGTCCAGGAGCAGATCGCTCATGAAGAACAAAAGCACACCGAACGCCAGGCCCGCCTGCAGAAGATGCTGGAAGTCGCCAAGGGGAAAAATGATGAAAAAGCCGTTGAGCGAATCCAGAAATTGATGGAAAAGGAAAATCAGCGATACCAGAAAAAAGGCCAGAAGATGACCGACCGCGGCACCAAGGCCGAAGATAAAGCAGCCGAAGCCGACAAGACCAAGACCGAGAAAAAAGATTAATCCACCCCGCACCGGGTGATTTCAGGAGAGATATCATGATTCGCAAGACACTATGGATGGCTGTGATTGTGCTGGCAATAGCGGCCCTTAACGGCTGCAAGAAACAGACTCCCCCGCCCGCCCCGGCTGGTCCCGCCGAACCGGCCAAGACAGTCCAGGAAGTCAAAACCGAGGCCGACAAAGAGATTACCTCCGAGAATCTCGACGCGGAACTTGACAAGATGGAAAAGGAAGTGGACGCCGACATCGCCGCCGAGCAGTAAGCTCAGTTTGAATCCGACACAAGAATTCCGCTGCTCTTAGTTTTTGCTGTCGGCTTCTTGCCCGGAACGGATTTTGCGGATTTCCGCAGCGCTGATATTTTTCTGCCGGAAGGCAATCAGCTCATCGGCGGTAAAATTCTTATACCCGTCCTGATGAACCCCGACAATAAACTCCATCGGCACACTGTAATTTCGCAGTTTGATCACCTCGTCAAGTGTGAACGTGTACCCTGCATCGGCATACTTTTTCAAATCCTCCGGCTTGACCTGATAATTACGGGCCTTAATCAGGTTATCAATCGACAGCGGAGTCCCAATCTTCTGAAAGGCCTCGATATAGTCCGGCGAAATCTGGTGATTCTTCAATCGAACCAGTTCGTCAATCGAATAATTGCATCCGAGCTTTTTAAATCCGCCGACATATTCCGGCGTTATCTGATAATTCTTCAGGCGAACCAAATCATCCACTTTGTAATCACAACCCAGCTTCTTAAATCCGCCAATGTATTCCGATGTCATCTGATAGTTCTTTAACTTAATCAACTCATCCAGCGAATAATTGCACCCCATCTCCTTGAGCTTAGCCGCAAACGACGGTGAAATCTGGTAATTCTTGGCCCGGATCTGGTCATCAATCGAAAAATGATACCCCGCATCTTTAAATGTCTTGAAGGTCGCAGCATTCAGTTGATAATTTTTGATCCGAATCAATTCGTCGAGGTTAAAGTCATACCCGGCTGTCTTGAACTCCGCCATGAATTTGGGCGAAAGCTGGTAATTTTTCACCCGAATCAGTTCATCCACTCCCAACCGATATCCGGCCGCATAGACTTCCTCAATAAATGGCACGGCGATCTGGTAATTTTTCAGTCGGAACAAATCTGACAGGGATTGCTTTTGCCCCATAGCCCTGACCGCCTGTTCAGCAAAATCCGCGTCAAGCGAATAAAAAAGCAGGCTGATCAACTGCTCCTGGCTCAGGGATTCATTGACACAAGCCCCAATCCGCCCCAGATACTCCGCATCAAGAGCAACAGCGACTGTTCCGCTGCGAACCGCTGAATCCTTCGCCGCTTCAGATACCGCCTCCCGGTTTCCGGTAAAGATCATTGTTCCGGCCGGCATGGTTACTGTAAAATCCAGCGGCAGTTGCCCCGCCTGTGCCGGAGTGTCGTTCAATTCCTTAAAGGTTTCGCGGTCCAGTGCATACTGACTAATAGATCGACCGTCTTTTTCGACCTGAACATTAATGATTCGTGTCTGCGAGTCCCATTTACCCTCCGCAACCCAGGTGCCACTGAAAGAATTTCCATCGGCACCGGCAGTAAGCTCACGAATCCGGATAGTCGGATAGGTCTTCGCCGGCGTAGCTACGCCGATAGAATTCATCTCCCCCAGCATCTGCTGAATCACAGCCTGCGTTGTATATTTGGACTGGGGGTCGCTGTGAATCGTAACCACCACAGGCTGGCCGGTTTTTTCCAGAATCTCCACACTGAACGGCTTATCTTCTTCCGTGATAGCCGACATCGTCACCTTGTTTTCAGATGTTTTTTTTGAATTAAAGGTCGTGACTTTCGAAAAATGACTGACACTCTTGCCCATCCAGCCGTGCCGGTCATACAGATGATTGACGATGTTCTGAATCTCTTTGCTGGAAACGCCGCTTACCCGAATCTGATTATCCTGAACCTCATACTCCACCGGCTCACAGCCAACCACAAACAATCCCAAAACCAGCAATACTCCTATTTTCCGCATAATGACCTCCTAATTGTCTCGATCATATCATTTTAAATAATAGACAAATCCCGACGCTAATTTTTTCAAAAATTATCCTTCCATCTGCTCTTGAATCTCGCCCAGCAGACTAATCACTTCAAGAGGTATTACTTTTGACTCAACAACTCATCGACTTGACGCAACAAAACCGGCACATCCTTCTGCAAAACACCCCAGACCGTCTCATTCTGGATAGCATAATACCCATGCACAAGAATATTGCGGAAATCTACGATTTTTCGGGTTTGAGGGATATGCTCTTCCAGCGATGGATCTTTTCGGAAAGCCTGGCTGATTGCCTCGCCGATAATCATCAGCTTTCGTTCTACAGCAGATCGGAGAAAATCGCTTGCACAATAATCGTCCAGTGTTTTGTCTTTCAGAAACTCCTGCAGCGCCTTGCATGCAGTTTGAATATCGTAAAGAAATTTTTTCGATTCAGGCCGCATACAGTTCCATCCGCGTTTGATTGATGGTTTCCATTAGATAGGGATTGTCAACCGCCCTGATTTCCAGCAAGTCCACCGGCCTGTCGAACAATCGCCGTAATTCATTCAGCAGGTCAAAGTAGGCGTCAGAATGCTGCATCGGCGACATCGGCAAAAATTCCACCAGAAAATCGAGGTCGCTTTCTTCGGTGAACCGCAATTCATCAGCCGCGGAGCCAAACACCTCAAGCCGCCGGACACCGTACTGCCGACATAGCCGACCCAGCCGCTCCTTATTGTCATCGATAATCTTTACCATGTTATAAGTGATCCTGCTTGACATTTTCCGTTTATAATAGCTCAAGCCATCCGCACTTCAAGGTCATTTAGTCTCGCCGCAGGCGAATCCTTAATTTTGATTTTTACTTTTTGATTTTTGATATACCTTTTTACCCGTTGGGTATAACTCCGATTTTGTCTTCAGTATATCGCCTAATCAACAAAACGTCAAGAGGCCGCCTTACTCCACTTCCATCTGCTCTTGAATCTCGCCCAGCAGGTTAATCGCCTCAATCGGGGTCAGGCGGTTGATGTCAATTTCCTTGAGCTTATCCAGCACGGTCTTGTGTTTGCGGATAAACAGCAGGTCCTCATCGGCGGCGGTCTTGTGCTTGGCCAGTTGGGTGCCGTGGGCCTCCTGTGTAAAGGTGCTTTCCAGATCGGCCAGAATCTCGGTGCTGCGTTTGATAATGTCCTTGGGCAGCCCGGCCAGCTTGGCCACGTGAATCCCGTAGCTCTTATCCGCCCCGCCGGGGATGATTTTATGCAGAAAGACCACCTCGCCCGCCCACTCCCGCACGGCCACGTTATAATTGCGAACATTGGCCAGCAGTTCCGCCAGTGCTGTCAGTTCGTGATAATGCGTGGCAAACAGCGTCCGGCACTTGATCCTGTTGGCGATATGTTCGGTAATCGCCCAGGCCAGACTCAGGCCGTCGTGCGTACTGGTGCCCCGTCCGACCTCATCCAGAATCACCAGCGACCGGTCGGTAGCATTATTGAGGATATTGGCCGTCTCAGTCATCTCGACCATGAAGGTACTCTGTCCGCGGGCCAGTTCATCGGCCGCCCCGACACGCGTAAAAATCCGATCCACGATGCCAATGGTAGCCTCAGCCGCCGGGATGAACGACCCTGTCTGGGCCAGCAGTGTCAGCAGCGCCGTCTGGCGGATATAGGTGCTTTTGCCCGCCATATTCGGCCCGGTGATAATCATCGCATCCGCCCCATCGACACCAAGCTGGACATCATTGGGCACAAACTCCGCCCCCAGCATCTGCGCCAGCACCGGATGCTTGCCATCGCGAATTACCAGTTCGCGTCCCTCGGTCATCGTCGGACGAATCCAGCGATTCTGCCGGGCCAGGTACGCCAGCGCCGTCAGGCAATCGGCCTGAGCAATGACCTGTGCCAGAGCCTGAAGCCGTCCGGTAAAGCCCGCCGCCTGCGTCCGAATCTGCTCAAACAGCCGGACTTCCAAGTCGAGCGCCTTTTCCGCAGCCCCCAGTGCCTCGTTTTCGTATTCCTTGAGCTGCTCGGTAATATACCGCTCGGCGTTTTTGACCGTCTGTTTGCGGACATAATCAACCGGCGCCTTGTCGGCCTGCGAATGATTAATTTCAATATAATAGCCAAAGACCTTGTTGAAGCCGACCTTCAGATTGGCAATGCCCGTCCGCTCGATTTCCTGCTGCTGGTACTGAGCCAGCCAGCTTTGCCCATCGCGCGAGATCGACCGATACTTGTCCAGCCGCTCATCGAACCCATCCCGAATCACGCCCCCATCCCGCAGATGCGCCGGAGGTTCCGGCTCAATCGCCCGTTCCAGCAGATCCGCCAGTTCGTCCATGCTGTCGCAGCCGCCGGCAAGTGCGCCCAGCAATTCCGACCGGCACCCGGCCAATCGCTGCCGCAGCGTCGGTATCGTCCGCAAAGTCGCCGCCAGCGCCACCATATCCCTCGGCGCCGCCCGGCCGGTCGTGATACGCGCAACAATTCGTTCCAGATCAAAAATCCCCTTCAACTGCCCCCGCAGCTCCGCACAGACCTGATCCTCTTCGACCAGCTCCCCGATGGCCTCCTGCCGGCGGACGATCGCCGCCACATCGCACAGCGGCATGCAAATCCAGTACCGCATCAGCCGCGACCCCATCCCCGTCAGCGTCTTATCGATGCAGTCCAACAGTGTCCCTTTGGCCGCCTCGCTCCGCATCGTCCGCAGCACCTCCAGCGATCGCAGTGTCGTCTGGTCAATCTGCAGATACGTTGTGCGGGTCATCTTTTTGAGCGACTGGATATGCCCCAGCGAGACCTTCTGTGTCTCGTCCAGATATTCCAGAATGGCCCCCGCCGCCGCAACACCCTCGAAATCGTCGGCAATCCCGAATCCCTCCAGCGTCGAAACACCAAAATGCTTGAGCAGCTTCTGCCGGGCGCCGTACGGGTCAAAATACCAGCCCGGCCGCTCGCTGACAATCGCACCGGAAAGCTGACGAATCTGTTCGGCCAGCTTTTTCTGTTCACCCGCGAACAATTCCGCCCGCCGCTCGGCCAGCAGCACCTCCCGCGCCCCCAGCCGCAGTAATTCATCCACCACCTGCGAGTCCCGCATCGACTGGATAAAGAAATGCCCCGTCGAGATATCCACCCAGCTTATCACCGCTTCCCTGCGGCCCAGATACACCGCGGCCAGAAAATTATCCTCCCGCTCGTTGAGCAGCATGTCATCGGTCAGCGTCCCGGGCGTCACAATCCGCACCACATCCCGCTTGACCACCCCCTTAGCCAGTTTGGGGTCCTCAATCTGCTCGCAGACGGCCACCTTATACCCGGCCAGAATCATTTTCTTGAGGTAGCCGTCCACCGCATGAAACGGCAGTCCCGCCAGCGGCACCGGGTTATCGCTGCCCTTGTTCCGGCTGGTCAGCACCAGCCCCAGCACACGCGAACACGTCTCGGCATCCTCATAGAACGTCTCATAGAAATCCCCCATCCGGAAAAACAGGATGGCATCGGGATATTTCTTCTTGAACTCAAAATATTGCCGCATCGCCGGCGTCAGATTGTTCGGATCCATCGTCATGGCGGCAAATTATACCACCCCCGCGGATTTTCTCAACTCTGTACCCCAGATTTGGCAAAATTCTATCCGCTAAACCTTTTTGAGGACAAATCCCTTTACAAATCCATGCAAAATCTTATGATTAAACTAATCATAGGCATCGTATAATAGAAGGCGTCAAAATTGATATCGCTTTGAAGAAAATAATCTATTCAGCCCCGGAGGGGCACAATAAAATAGCCGGGCGTGGAAACGCCCGGAAAGGAGCACGATAATATATAAACCCCGAAGGGGTGACACAAAAAGGAGCCGTCCAATGTCTTATACCAGCCTGAACTATCATATTGTGTTTTCCACAAAGACCCGGAAGCCGTTTTTTACAGAAGAAGAAATTCAGGCCGTATCCAGATATATTGGAGGCATCCTCAAAAATCGCAAAGGATGTCTGTTCCTGGGCAATGGCATCTCCAACCATATCCATTTACTCTGTTCATTACATTCGGAAAGCAGCCTCTCGGAAATCGTAAGAGCCGTAAAAGCCAATTCTTCACGATGGATACATGAAACCTGGCCGCATTTGGCCGCATTTGACTGGCAGGATGGCTATTCAGCATTTTCTGTCTCCTATTCCGGTCTGGAAAAGGTGTCACACTACATTCGCGTGCAGCAGGAACATCACAAAAAGATGACCTTTGAAGAAGAATTGCTTTTGCTGCTGAAAAAGCATAAAATACCCGTCAAGCCGGAGTATGTGTTTGGATAAGTATCGCCCCGCTGGGGCTCAGAGTTTGCGGCGAGATCGCTTACCGGGCGTTCCCACGCCCGGCTATTGTATCTCGTTCCTCCGGAACTAAAAAAGATTGCCCGGATATTATCGAGCCAATAATGCCCTTTTGGGTGATTTTAGGACAAATTAAATGAACCATAAAAAAGATAAGAAAGCCATTAAAAATGAGCAAGCAGTTCTCAGAGATATATTTAATCGCTGGGACCCCATTATGTCTGGATTTCCTATAAATACCCCAGTAGATGAATACGACTGCCTGATTCACAAAATCATAAGCAATCTACATTTGGGAATCAATGAGAAACTTGAACAATCTAATTTCTGAAGAAATAAAGAATCATTTTAATTTAAATGAACCCCAACACAAAATACAAACAATATCCAATGAAATATGGCAGTATTGGAAGAAAAAGGCCGGAGGCCTGCGATAAAATAGCCGGCGGTGGAAACCGCCGGTTAAGCATCAAAAAAACCAAAGCCCCAGCGGGGCGACACAAAATGACTTTTCTACAGCATAAAGATGTTCAGCATTCTTATTCCTTCGTCCATATCCGCGTGTTCAGATTCAGTTCATC
This sequence comes from uncultured Pirellulales bacterium, assembly GCA_964550565.1. Classification (GTDB taxonomy): domain Bacteria; phylum Planctomycetota; class Phycisphaerae; order Sedimentisphaerales; family Anaerohalosphaeraceae; genus Anaeroglomus. The sequence continues at coordinate 6,058 of CAZKAI010000083.1, read as the reverse complement.
CACAATCGCCAGACCAAACCGAAGCTGGTTATAATACTCCTTGATTGAGTCAAAACCCGCCGCAGACGAAAAAGTTTTCGGCTCGAACAGGTTGGTCTCCAGCGGAATCGCCACATAGACCTTCGAGCCGACAAACGACAGGTACAGCCCGTTTCGCAGCCGCCGCCGGAAGTCCAGAATCCGCTCCATCAAAGCCGGCGACAGGATATATCGCGACTCCACCTGGTCGGTGCCATAGACCACAAACTCCTTCTCGAACTCGACATCTTCCAGACGAATCAGCTCATCTCGCGAAGGATTCCACGATTGCAGCGTCTGGCCGAACAATCCAAAGGCCTTCTGTGCCGTATCCGGCAGAACCACCGTCCGCCCGCGAAAATGCTTGTTAAAATCGGCCGCGACAAACAGCCCCTTGAAAATGGTATGCCACTCCGTACGCCGGTTCTTGCCCGTCCCGGAGGTCGTCTTGTACTCGGCGTGAATCTCCGAAAACAAAATCTCCGTCTTATCCACCTTGCCCCGCACCAGGTCTTCACAGCGATACCGGTCAATGGAATGCGTAAAAAGTTTCGAACCTGTAAAAATCTCTTTGCTGATGCCCCCCTCCGGCCAATACTCCAACCCCGGCTGAGCGAAGGTAATCAGCTTATGGATAATCAGGGATTTATACCTTGTTTTGTAATTCTTATTGGCAACGGAAAATGCCCCTATACCTATTGCAACACAAATCCCAAGAACTATCAAAAGCACCACAGGCGGCGCCCCCTGCTGCATCATAAACAATCCGCCTACCAATCCAACCGCCCCGATAATCCCGGCAACGGTCATGGCTTTGGAAATCATCTTTTGGCGATCCTGTTCCATCGCCGCAAGAGATTGCTTCA
>CAZKAI010000083.1:0-5074 GCA_964550565.1 uncultured Pirellulales bacterium | reverse complement strand
GCTTTGGAAATCATCTTTTGGCGATCCTGTTCCATCGCCGCAAGAGATTGCTTCAGCTCCGACTCATAAAACTCCTGTATCTGTTCCAGTGTTTTCATGGCCCCTGCTCCTGTCTTCTTTAAAAGCCGACCGATGGATTCTGACGTGTCTGCGTCTCAAACTCCAGCAGCCCCTTGCGCTGGAAGCCAAACATCGAGGCGATAATATTGGTCGGGAACATATCGACGGAATTGTTGTAATCGGTTACCGCCGCATTAAACGCCCGGCGGGCTGCGGAAATCTGCTCTTCCAGCTCATTGAGCGTCCGCTGCAAATGCAGGAAATTCTCGCCGGCCTTTAATTGCGGATAATTCTCGACCGTCGCCCGCATCACCCCCACCAGCTTCGACACGGCATTGTCATACTGCACCATCTCATCGGCGCTCATCTGACCGCCCATTGCGCGACTGCGAGCCGCCGTCACGTTCTCAAACAGCGACTTTTCGTGCTGGGCATACCCCTTGACCGTCTCTACCAGATTCGGCACCAGGTCCCAGCGCTTTTTCAGCATCGCATCCATGGTGCCGAAAATATTGGCCACCTGGTTGCGTTTGCCGACCAGACTGTTATACATCAGCACCGGGACCAGCACAATCAGCCCCAGAACCACCAATCCAAACAAAAACGGCATATCGGTCTCCTTTCTATATCTATCAAACAAGACTCTCCCGAAGCAAGACTTGTTCCAAAAACTACCTTTTCAGAGCAGATTCGTCAACAAAAAACACCCACATAAAAAGCCCCGGAATTGCCGCAAGGCTGTCTATTGTATAGTGGAGCGGAATCGGGTATAATTGTCGGCTATGAAAGAACGAATGACAATTATGGATTTTATGGCGGCCAAGCAGCAGCACAAGCCGTTTTCAGCCGTAAGCTGCTATGATTACGCCACGGCCCGTCTGGTTGCTGCCGCAGGAGTAGAGATGATTCTGGTCGGCGACTCGGTCGCCCAGATGATGCTGGGGCACGATTCGACCCTGCCGGTGACGATGGACTTCATGGTCACGCTGACCGAGGCCGTCCGGCGGGCGGCGCCGCAAACCTACCTCGTGGCGGACATGCCGTTCTTGTCGTATCAAACCTGCATCGCCGATGCCGTCCGCAACGCGGGACGCTTCATCCAGCAAGCCGGCGCCCAGATCGTCAAGCTGGAGGTCAAACGCTCGCAGTTGGATATCGTCCGGGCCGTCAGCGATGCCGACATCCCCGTGATGGCCCACCTGGGCATCCGGCCGCAAAGCTCCGTAATGAAGGGCACACTGCGAGCCGAAGGCACCACCGCCGAGCAGGCCTATGAACTGATTACCCTCGCCGACGAGATGGTGCGGGCCGGTGCGTCCATGCTCCTGCTGGAAGGCACCGCACGCGAAGTCGCGGCAATGGTCACCCAGCGAGTACCGGTTCCCGTGGTCAGTTGCGGCTCAGGGCCGGATTGCGACGGGCAAATCCTGATTATTCACGACATCCTGGGCCTCAGCCAGCAGCCGCCGAAATTCGCCAAAGCCTTTGTCGGCCTGGCACCCGTGATAAGCAAAGCCCTCGAAAAATACGCCCGGCAGGTCGCGGCAGGCCGATTCCCCGATGATGCCCACAGCTATCATATCAAACCCGGACAGTTAGACCTGCTCAAGACCATGCTGGCCGACAGCGGCGGCAAATAAGCTGTACAATCGACTATGACTGAAAATACCAACACCCTTAATACGGATCGCGCCCTCGTCCGGCCGGTGATTCTGGTCGATGAGTGGACCCTTCGCTATTACGGGAGCTGTGTGCGGCGAATCCTGGTCGGACTGACCGGTTCGGCGTATGGGGCGGTACTGGTGGGACCGGAAGGCCAAGATACCCATAACGTGCTCTATCCATCGGTGGAGTTTATCCGCTATCCCGAATTCCAACTGAAATTACTCAATTACAAAAATCGCCAAATCCTGCTGGACAAACTGGTCCGCCTTAAACCCACCCTGCTGCATTGTTTCTGGCCGGGCAATGCTCATCTGGCACAATACCTCTGCCAGGAACTGAATATCCCAACCGTAACAACACTGTTTGAATCGCCATCACGGACGGCCCTCGGCCAAATCCCCCACAGCAGTGTACTGGCCGCCTCCTCAGACCCCATCTACGGCAGCCTGATGACCGGTCCCGTACAGCCCAGCCGGGTCATCCATATCCCCCTGGGCACCTTCGTGGAAGATGACACCGCCTGTTTTGCCGTCCCGGGCCAGATGCCCAGCATCGTCATTTGCGAATCGCTCAATCAGGTCCAGGATTTCGAGCCGCTGCTCAATGCCGTCCGCCACCTGCTGGCCGATGGATTTGACCTGTCGGTGGGCATCATGGGCGAAGGCCCTGCCGAACGTCCCATTCGCAAACGGGTCCGGGAACTGGGCCTGACCGCAACCGTCACAATTGTCCCCCCGCTGCGTCCGGTTCGCCCGGTATTTCAGGGAATGGATATCTTCATTCATATCAAAGACCGCAAACGCTGCAACCTGGCCCTGATGGAAGCCATGAGTGTCGGCCTGGCCGTCGGCGGATGCATGGATACCATGACCGGCCTGCTCCAGCATGAAAATACAGGCCTGGTCTTTGACCCCTCCGACCCCATGAGCATCTACGCCGGCCTCAAACACTTGCTGTCGTTCCCGGAACAGGCACGCAGCCTCGCCGAACAGGCACGCCTCTATCTGCGTGCCCGCCACAGCGTCAGCGGCATGGTCGAAGGCTACCTCAAGGCCTACCGCATGGCCCTCCAGATGGAACAATAAACACCCCTGTCACGCCTAAATGAACATTGGAGATGGAACAGATCATGTCAGGCAGAGGAGAAGTCTTTCGTGGACCTGAAACGGTGAACGTCAACGTTTAGCCATTCTGGTATTTGCTGGTGATATAGACCGCCTGGGAGGCCAGGAGGTTGGGAAATAACCTGACGGCAATGGCGCTGGAGCGGCCGATGGGGATTTTCTTTTCGATATAAATATTCTGCTCGGCGCAGAAATCGTCGAAATCCTTGAGCGACAGAAAATGGATATTGGGCGAATTGTACCAGCGGAACGGCAACTGCCGGGTCTGGGGGGCGCGGCCGGTCAGGAACATCTGGACACGGCAGGCCCAGTGAGCAAAATTGGGGAACGAGACCACCACTTTCTTGCCGACACGCAGCAATTCCTTGAAGACCTTTTCCGGGTCACGAAGAGTCTGTAAAGTCTGGGACAGGATAACATAATCAAAGCTGTCTGTGGGAAACTGCGACAGACCCCGTTCGATGTCACGGTGGATGACCGACAGGCCCCGCTCGACGGTATGAACGACAAGGTCTTCTTCGAGTTCGATGCCGGTGGCGGTGATGTTTTTATCCTGAATCAGGCGGGCCATCAGCTCTCCATCGCCGCAGCCCAGGTCCAGCACACGGCTGTCGGGGGCGATGATTTTGTTAATCAATTCGTAATCGACACGAAGCCGCTTGGATCGCTCAATGGTCTTGAGCTGCCTGGACGGATGCTTTTCGGACAGGCAGCGCGAACCGGTGCGAACCCGGTCGAGCGTCGATTCGAGAAAGCCGGCAATGAGTCGATCCTGCGAGGCCGAATCCAGCAAAAAGGCGTCGTGACCGTAGGGCGAATAGACGTTGCAGTAAGTGACATCCTTGCCTTCGGCACAGAGGGCTTCAGTAATTTCTTCAGACTGGGCCGGGGTAAACAGCCAGTCGCTGGAAAAGCTGACGATGAGGAATCGGCAGGTCACACGATTAAAGGCGTTGCGCAGCGTGCCGTATTCGCGGTTCAAGTCGAAATAATCCATCGACTTGGTGATATACAGGTAGCTGTTGGCATCAAACCGCTCGACGAAGGTCTGGCCCTGATAGTCCAGATACGTCTCGACGGAAAATTCGGAATTAAAGTCGTACTTATATTGCTCGGCGCTGCGGAGTTCGCGGCCGAATTTTTCACGCATCGACTGCTCGGACAGATACGTAATATGGCCGATCATGCGGGCGATGGACAACCCGCGGGCAGGCCCCTGTTCAGCCTTGTGGTACTGGCCGTTGTTGAAGTTGGGGTCGCCGAGAATAGCGTTGCGGCCAACCGCATCAAAGGCTATCGACTGGGCATTGAGCCGGGTGGTCGATGCGATGCAGATGGCGCTGTCGATCCAGTCAGGCCAGGCGATGGCCCATTGCAGGACCTGCATGCCGCCCATCGAACCACCGACGACAGCCAGCAGATGGTTGACGCCGAGCTTTTCGAGCAGCAATTTCTGGACATTGACGACATCTTCGATGGTAATAATAGGAAAATCCAGGCCATAGGGCGTACCCGTGGCGGGGTTGGTATCGGCCGGGCCGGTCGTGCCGGAGCAGCCGCCCAGGACATTGGAGCAGATGACGAAATAGACGTTGGTATCGATGGGCTTGCCGGGGCCGATCATCGCATCCCACCAGCCGGGCTTGCGGTCGTCGGGTTTGTTGTAGCCGGCGACGTGGGCATTACCCGACAGGGCATGGCAAATCAGGATGGCATTGTCCTTCTCTGGGGACAACTGGCCGTAGGTTTCATAGGCGACGTCAATCGGACCCAGAGTCTTGCCGCTTTTGAGGGTCAGGGGCGCATCTTGTTCCACGACCCGGACCTTGCGGGTCTGGACGATACCGACCGAGTTTTTCAAGTCTTTTTCCATCCTGTAAAGTATAATTCAGGGCAATGCGGTTGTAAAGTCCCAAAATCGGGATGGCCCGGCGACCTTAGCCGGCCAGAACCGCCTTCTTGAATTCGTCCAGTCCCATTTCATCGACCATCACGCCGACGCGGCGGTGTTTCTTGTCGGCGTGGGCCTTGTAATACTGGATGACCTTATCCACAATCACCAGGGCCTCTTCGGTGCTGACGTCTTTGTCCAGTTCCTGAGCCAGACGGGGGCGGGCACCACCGTTGCCGCCGACCATGACCTTCCAGCCTTTGGCGGTTCCGATGAGGGCGACGTCCTTGATGCAGGTCTCCGCGCAATCGTTGGGGCAGCCGGAGACGCCGAT